>JAIWAP010000044.1:0-12366 GCA_048634345.1 Methanobacteriota archaeon
GTATTCCATCTCAGTTACTCTCGTTTGCGCCTTTCAGGTGCTTTTTTACACCATTGAGCAGTTCCTTGCGACCGAATGGTTTGGTGATATATCCGTCAACGCCGATAACGTGAAGACCGATCATCTTATCGATGGACTGCGACTTGGAGGTGAGCATTATCACGGGAATGTGTTTCGTATCGTTGTTTTTACGGATTGCCTGATATACCCCCCAGCCATCGATATCCGGCATCATAATGTCCAGCAAAATCAGATCAGGCTTCTCTTCCCCCTTGAGTTTGTCCAGTGCCGTCCTGCCATTATACGCAGGGATGATCTCGTGCCCCTCATTTGTAAGCACAAGTGCGACCAGATCAACGGTATCCGGTTCATCATCTACTACCATAATCTTTGCACACATTACAATAACTTATCTGCGACAAGGCATAAAAAAGTACTCCTTATTCACAATCACCCGACCATTATATGCTTCACTTCGAGGTATTCCCGAAGCCCGTGCATTCCAAGTTCCCTGCCGATCCCGCTCTCTTTGTACCCGCCAAACGGCGCATGTTTGGGCGCGCCGTGGTACGTGTTTATCCACACAGTTCCTGCCGCAATGCGGCTTGCAACCTGCTTTGCGTGCGTTATATCCTTTGACCAGACCGCTCCGGCAAGCCCATACCTTGTGCCGTTCGCAATCTCGATAGCCTCGCCCTCATCGCCGTACGTGAGCACCGATAGCACAGGTCCGAAGATCTCTTCCTGTGCGATGCGCATCTCAGGCGCAACGTCGTCAAATATAGTCGGCTCGACAAAGAACCCGCCGACGCGGTCAACTCCGTTTGCGCCACCCGCGCCCATATCAAGACGTTTTCCACCGGAAACAAGTTTTGCACCATCCCGGGTCCCGTATCTGATATATTCGAGGTCTTTTTCCAGCTGTCCGGCACTGATCACAGGTCCCATGTCAGGATCAGCAAGTCCGTCCCCGATTCTCAGCTTTTCGGTTTCCCGGATTAAATGCTCCATGAACTGGTCGTGGATGCACTCTGGCAAAAGCAGCCTCGAACCTGCTGTGCAGACCTGTCCTGCGTTAAAGAAGATTGCAAAGACCGCTCCTTTCACTGCTTTTGCGATGTCCGCATCCTCAAGGATAATATTTGCAGACTTTCCGCCGCATTCGAGTGTGATCTTCTTAAGGTTCGCTGATGCAAGGCGCATGACCTCTTTTCCGGTCTCGGTTCCGCCTGTGAACGCAACCTTATCGACCTTTGTGCTGCCTGCAAGCTCTGCTCCGACCACACTCCCCTGCCCCGCGATCACGTTCATCACCCCGTCAGGACATCCAGCACGATGAAATATCTCCCCGAGTTTTAGCGCGGTAAGCGGGGTCTGGCTCGACGGCTTGAGCACGACCGTGTCTCCTGCGGCAAGCGCTGGCGCGACCTTCCATGACGCCATCTTGAGCGGCAGGTTCCACGGGACGATCCCTGCCGCAACACCGATCGGCTCGTAGACGACCGTGCTGTGCTCATCAAGTTGCTCCTCAAGCGGTCTCGTGAGACCTGCAAAATACTCAAAGAAGTCTGCCGTGTCCAGGACGAAACGCTTCGCCCATCCAATCGGCATTCCGTTGTCCAGCGTTTCGGTGCGCGCAAGAATGTCCACATCCCTTCTGAGCAGATCCGCGGCTTTCCGGAGGACACTCGCTCTGAGTGTTGGACTGGAGCTCCAGTCCGTATTATCAAACGCATCGCGTGCTGCATCGATCGCTTTTCGTGCATCAACGCGCTTTGCAGCGGATGCGGTTGCAAATTCCGACCCAGTTGCCGGATTAATCACAGAAAATACGCTTTCAGACTCTGCTTCCGCCCATTCACCATTGATCCATAGTTTATAGTGCGTTGCCATGATGATCCACTCGCTGACCTTTGACCGACTCTTGACTCTTTATGGTCACTCCAATCGGCAGTTAGCGCTGCCACGTCGCATGTAACACTTCGTTACGACGACGCTGCCACCCTATTATAATGAATGTACGTGTTTAGCTAACCACAAGATTACACAGATTTCCACAAGATTTCTGTGTTAATCTCGTGAAATCTCGTGGTTTTTTCGCCTCAGCTAAACACATACCAATTAATTATCGCGCAGACTTTGCAACACGTTCGATGCTCTGTTTCTGATTTATCGAGTGGCACCTGACATCATACGATGCAGCAGCCATGATTTCGTCTGCAAGACAGTTCTCTATGGCTCGCCTGCTCTTGAATGCAGCCCGGTGTGCACCGTTTGTAATCAGCTTGAGCGCGATATCCACCCTGCGCTGGGACGCGGTATCGACAGCCTTTGGCACGGCAATGCCACCGTATTTGAGACGGACAACCTCCTCCCGAGGTCCTGCATTTCCGATAGCATCAACAAGGACTTGAACCGGATTCTTCTTCGTTTTATCGTGGATAATCTCGAAGGCGGACCGGACAACCCTGTAAGCCATCTGCTTTTTGCCGTTGTTCGCTTCCTCTCGCATAATCCGATTGATCAGCCGCTCAACGATCGGGATGTCCGATTTATTGAACTGCTGGTTGGCATGTTTGCCACCGGTATGCAACACGAGTCTCGGGCTTAAGTTGATATATCTCCTGGTGCCCAGATCCGTACTTTCAACCTCGGAGAGGTCCCATTTATCAAATAACAGTTGTTCAGTCATCAAGATCACCTGAGTGGCTTCTCTCTACGTCCAATAACCATTTCATGCAACGACACGTCGTTTACCGCGGTCACCTTGAACCTGACACCTGGCAGGTCGCCTTTGGCGCCGTGCATCCGACCACCGATACGCTCGACGGTCACCTCATCATGCTCATCGATGAAATTGATAGCGCCGTCGCCCGGGCAAAATGCAGTAACCTGCTTTCCGTTTTTAACCAGTTGTATCCTGACACACTTGCGTATCGCAGAATTCGGCTGTTTTGCCTCGATACCGACTTTCTGCAGGACGATTCCACGTCCCTGCGGAGCGCCGACGAGTGGGTCTGCCTTGATATTCAGGCGGAGAGTGCGGCTGCTGTAATTATGATCACTCCATCTGGCTTTCTGTCGATCCTTCCGCAGTTTGCGAGCAGCGTATTTTCCTTTACTCATATAGTCACCATTTGATCGGTTTCAAACTTAAACATTATCTGATGATCACATCGTCGATGTCATGATGCCGATGTGCAAGCAGCCGCATCTTCTCGATGTTTCTGCCATCCTTCCCGATTGCAAGCCCCTTCTGATCCGCGGGTACATCCACATACACGATTCGCCTGCCACCGCGCACGACCGACTCGATCCCGACCATATTTGCCGGCTGGGTCACGTTCTTCATAAATGCGGCAAGGTTGTCCGAGTACTCCACGACTTCGATATGCTTGCCCACGGATTTGCTGGCACGTTTGACATGTTCGCCGTCACGCCCGATTGCAAGCCCCATATCACCATTTTGTACCACACAGAGTATCCGGTCCCCGTCATCGATACAGTCGCGTGCAACAGCACCTGTAAGACTCTCGAAGAGCGCAATATACCGGATACCCTCGGTGGTGAGTTTGATTTCACCCACGCCTATCCCTCGAGTTCGTCAGGTGCCTCTTCAGACGGCGTTTCTTCCTCAGGATCAAAGACCGTCATGATGTTTGAATCGCCAGGGTCGATGATCGCCATCGCGGCAATGGTAAACGGTTTCCCGCACGCAGTTCCGAGATCCACACTCATTCCCGGATACTCGATGATCGGTACGCCCGAATCGTGTATCTGCGATCTTATGTGGGACGGACAGTTGGCAGCAAGCACAACCGTCAGATCATTGTTATTTTTCACGGCGTCGAGACACGTATTCGATCCGACGAGAACTTTACCGGATCTGATTGTTTTTCGAAGTGCTTTATTTAGATCAATTTCCATGTATTTCAACTCTTTTTTTGAACTGTAGTTTTCGATGTGAACTGGTATGTCACTCTATTTATGCGTTTGGTGCGACATTGGGCTGCCGCGTCGCATGGTGCAACCCCCCAAGCCCCCACCGATCAACGTTTTAGAGATTCCGTGGTGGTTTCCGGTGCCTGCCACACGCAGAAACGATAGAACAGCGTCACGACGAGAGGGGGATTTGAACCCCCGAGGTGCGATGCACCACTGGATGTTTGCACAAAATCATGTTCAAACGTTTAGCAATCCAGCGCCATACCGGGCTTGGCTACCTCGTCATCACAGTACCAGTGGGCGACATAGATATTAATCTTTTCTGAAATGCCAGGGGGCACATTGCCAAGGTATCCTGATGCGAAAGCGTCGTTTTCCACACTCGTTTACGGTTTTGACCCATGCTCCCGAGCGCACCACCTCAGGAGATGATAAACTACTTATTGTTTCGGATTGCCTTACTTAACGAAACCGGGCAATCCTTTGAGCTTTGGGCGATGCGCTACCGGTTAGTGGATACAGGAGACCAGTCAGAATGCCGGGAAAGGTGAAAAAACCAATGGAGCCGAAGAATCCTGAAAAATCAGGGAAGAGTGGCAAAGAGAAGATTGTGAAGTTGACCTGTGATCTGAAGAAGTATGATGATGTTGGTTACTCAAGCGAGCGGGAAGCGGAACTGGACGCAATCGTGGATGAATTGGCAGCTATTGGCAGCCCCGCGGTCCCTGAACTAATCGGGATGCTAAGCAATCCTGACAACTGGAGCAGCTCTTTTGCCGCAGGTGTGCTTGGAAAGATCGGTGACGAGCGTGCGATCATTCCGCTCGCTGATGTGCCGGAGGATTCTGATCCGGGCAGGCGCGCAAAGGACGCGCTCAAGGAATTTGGCGATGTCTGCATCCCTGAAGTGATAAAAAGGGTAGAATACAGGATCGCGCACCCGATCAGGGAAGGGGGAGGTATCGATCGCATAACCTCAGACGCGCTCAACGCCATCGGCGAGATCCGGTGTGATGAGTCGATCAAGTTCATGAATAGATTGCTGGATGAGTACATGTCAGAACTGCCGGACGGACCCTTTGATCCGACAAAATATGACTGGAAATATGTAAATGTGGATTTTTTCCACCTGCTCGACTGTATGGGAAGACACATTTGAGGAGGAATATGGCGAGTATTTCGAAGAGGTTGGTGGCTGGAAGCGCGGAGGCGATGAGAGTGAAGACCGGGACGATGATGACGAATACTGGGATAATGAATACTGGGATGATGACAATAATGATCATGAATATCACGAGGATGATGATATGGCTGGCAAAAGAAAATTCGATCAGGTGTATCAGTTCAAGATAACGCTGAAACACATCAGACCACCGATCTGGCGGCGGATACAGGTCCCGAAAACATACACGTTTCAGGACCTGCATGTCGCGATCCAGGATGTTATGGGCTGGGAAGGCTACCATCTCCATGAATTTGAGATGACGGACCCTGAGACTGGGTTAGAGATGCGCATAGGAGTTCCAAGCGAAGATTTTGGCTTCAGCGAGGTTCTTCAGGAACAAAAAGAACCGATATCCGGATACTTCTTCAGGGAAAACCAATCGGCAGAATATACGTACGACTTTGGCGATGACTGGGAGCACCTGATATTGCTTGAGAAGATTCTTCCGAGAGATGAAGACGTCAAGTATCCGATATGCATCAAAGGAAAGCGAGCCTGCCCCCCTGAGGATTGCGGCGGGGTGTGGGGCTATGAAGAACTGCTGGAGGCTCTGCATGATCCTGATTCTGAGGAGGACGAAGAACTGCTGGAGTGGCTCGGTGAGGGCTTTGATCCCGAATATTTCGACGCGAAAGCGATTTATTTCAGGAAACCCGGCTGGTGATCAGGACTGTTGGAGTCTGGCACAACCCTCTGGTCTCTACAATCCACAAAACCCCTTCTCGAATGGGACCGCGGCGATTTGAACGCCGGTCGCCAGATCCCCGACCTGGCAGGATGGACCAAGCTACCCTACGGTCCCGAAATTATGCGAGCTCCCGCAGACGCCCGAGATCGCTCATCATCTCTTTTTCGGATGATATTTTCTCTTTTTCGAGCGTTTCGACGATGTCGCGGAGCAGGATATTGAGCCGGTATACCTTAACTGGTCTTCCCTTGCCCAGCTTCTTCTTCTCCTCGCGTTCAACAACCCAGTCTTTCGCGCGCAACACCCGCATGGCAGCGCTAACTTCGGGCTGCCTGATGCCGGCTGCCGCCTCAAGCTCTCTGGACGTCATCTCGGTTGTGTTGGCGAGACATGCAACAGTCTTGGACACAATCTTGGACAGTTCAAGGCTCTGTAGCAGATCAGATATTTCATGCTCCCTGTCACCCATCACCTGTATTGATAACTCTTTCATTAATATCCACCAGAATATACATTAGTTCTTTCTCGTTATAAAGTTTGTGCAAAATATAAAGAAGGTCGAGAGAAGAAAAAGCTGCACGGTAGATGCTGTCCTTTCATTTTGTGGCAGCCGGTTTCGTGTGAGGGGTTCTCCAAAAAATACAAGAATACGGCGCGTTAGCGGTCTGCAAAATGAGACTTTTCATTATTTTCCGGAAACGCCAGATTGTCTCGGGTAAGCACAACTATCAAAAATGGAGCGATATTGAGCTATGAAACAGTTCACATCGTTAATATGTGGAATCAGTATCCACCTGTGGATAATAAAAATTTTAGCCACAGATTAACACTGATTTCACTGATTACGCCTATCTAATCGTACCAATGTTTGCCGGGTTGGCGTCATGTTTTTCAACCTGACCATAAAAAATTAAAAACTCTCCCCCGCCAATACTCTTTAATACCCCTGACGCCGAAGTCTGCTGTATGTGCCCGGGTGGCCTAGCTGGGAGGGCGCCAGACTCATAGGGAAAATACGAGCGCGCCAAACCTGAGACATCTGGAGGTCACGGGATCGAAACCCGTCCCGGGCACTTGCTATTTTTATATAAAGCCGCTTGCTATCGTTTTTGTTAAAATTTTTGTGTAAAAATAAAAGCTGATGCTGCCACTCGATGCTGTTTTTATTTACGAAAAAGCATATCGCCATCCCCGCATAGGGGCATTTCTTACTCGCAAACTTTTCACCAAACTTTTCACAAAAGTTTGATCAAAAACTGACTTCCGACCCGGAGGGCAGTTTTTACTCGATTTTTTGTGAAAAAATCGTTTTTATATATTCAACCACTTTTTTATGATCCCGCACAGTTCCGTATTTCCGGTTGAAAAAGGTTAATATGTTCTTTACATCCCGGTCAAGCAGATAATCTGCCTGTGGATGCTTTTTGGTCACGTATCCGGGCCAATCGATGAGTTCCACACCATCAGGACTGACAAACACGTTGTACTCGCTTAAATCCGAATGAATGAACCCGAGTTCATACGCTTTCCTGACCTGCTCGATGATTCGGTCCAGAAACCACCCCGGATCATCCACTGTCGTCTTCGACAGTTCGCCGCCGGGTGCCACGCTCATAACGACCACGTGCCGGTTGTGATCTATACATCTCGGTACGGCAACAGAGCCGTGCAGCGCGACTAACGCCTCGTGCTCACGCCAGGCAGCGCGTCCGGCGATAAAAATCCAGTGGTCCCGGGTCCCGGTATCACGCTGGCGCGTCACCTGTTTGAAGCTCGTCTGCCCGGCGCGGTGAAACTTGAGGATCGCAGGCTCGCCATCATATATCCCTTCATATACAACGGATTCCTTGCCAACGCCGATCCGCTCTCCGATCGCAGACAGCCCCCTCCGCGTCAGCGTGCCGAGCGCAAGCGTATCATACCCTTTGAAATAAATCTTGCAGCCCTCATAAGGCACGATGGTTTTTTTGACGAGCCCAAACTCAAGAAGCCTGTGGGTGCGATACGCAACTTCCTTGTCACGTAATCTCGCAAACGATGGTATCATCTCCAGCGGAACCCACTGGTAAGACGTCATACCAGCCTCTATGCCGGTAAGGGTGCGAAAATCGTTTTTTTCCAGTTTTCTAAAAACCACGCTATTGAACATCAGGATAAAGCATATAGTCACACCAGATTTAAACCCTGCGTTTGTTTTTAATTTTTGAAAACAAAAAATCGCTATCGTTAGGCTCAATTCCCTAAAAATACCCATTTTCACAACACAAATCATGCTGCCCGCTATCGTTCTAAAAAATAAGCCAAGGTCCGGATTCGAACCGGAATGGTATCGCTCTGCAGGCGATTGCGTAGCCGCTCCGCCACCTTGGCGCCAGGGTCCCGGGTATGCTGATGCTGATTGCATCCCGATTGAATGCCCTTAGTGTCGCGTCATATAAAAGATTTGCATCGCATCGGTGATCGATGTCACTTAGCCGGGGTGCGTTCATCGGGAAGCAACGCTATGAAAGCTCAAAAATCCGGATGCGTGAATCATCGGGCGTTTATGTGTTTCCGGGTATTTCCGACTCGCCTGGCGAAAAAAGTCGCAGCCATCGACCATATATTCATTAAACAATAGAAGAGAACCATGACGACAAACATGAGGTGAGTTACATGATAAGAACCAAACACCTGCTACTTGGCATCAGCATTGGCGTCATAATCGTCATTGCAGCAGTATCTGCCCGGAGTTGCTGTGCGGCAACCCCCGATATGGACAAGATCCGGTTCACAGACCTGCCCCCGACAGTCGATATCAAACCTGGATCGCAGGAATCCTTTGACGTAACACTGGGGAACTTCGGAAACCAGTATGCAGACGTGTCGATAAATGTCAGATCGCTGCCAGATACGCTAACGATCGCAGGCGGCGATGAAGAAAAACTGGTTGATATGGGAAAGTCAGTGACATATCATATCACAATCAGTGCAAGCGATGATATCGCGCCCGGCACATACCAGTTCGAGATTGCAGATAAGTCGCACGTCGATCAGCACACATGGGAAACCATCAGCGTGCGTGTCAAAGGCGGAAGCGTGCCGACACTAACGGCAGACGCCACGTCAGGACAAACAGAAGCGGAAAAGTCTCCGGGATTCGGGGTCGTTGCCATGATGTTTGCTTTGCTGCTGGCGTATCGTGTCGGTCGTGCTCAACCGTAGACAGTACTGGCACGCCGCAACACGCTGTTGCCAGACGATAACGGTGCTGATGCATGCCATTCCGGTCATCTGTTTCCCCCGGGTCCGATTAGCCACTAACCTTTGCGGACGTAACAGGTAACAGACATGACCACGGCAATCGATTCTTTGCATCACCTTTATCCATAATCCTGACAAATATAAATCCGGATACAGCAGAGGATGCGAGAGGCGGACAAAGAAGCAAACAATGTACAGGTAATATTCATGAATGAACTTCAACTAACGGTTGCAAAGGCGTATCCGAAGGATGCGGGAAGAGGAATGGCACGCCTTGACCCATACATCCTTCAAGCGCTCCAGTTGTCGCCAGGCGACATCGTTGAGATCGAGGGCAGGAAAATGACCGGCGCGAAGGTCTGGCGCGCCGACCGGCAGGATTGGGGGCAGGAGACGATACGGGTCGATAGTTACGTGCGGCAGAACGCGGGCACCGGGATCGGAGAGCGGGTGAAGATCAGGCGTGCGTCCGCGAAAGAGGCTGAGAGAATCGTGTTCGCGCCACCGCAGGGATCAGAGGTCCAGTTCGGGGCTGATGCCGAGATCATCGTGAAACACCAGATGATCAAGCGTCCGATCATAGTCGGGGACGTGGTCCCTATCCTGACGTCGCCCTCGCCGTTCGGCGGACAGATGCTGCCACTGATCGTGACCGAGACAGAGCCTGAAGGTCTGGTGCTGGTTGACAAGCGCACAGCGATCGTGCTGCTCGAAAAACCGGTCATGGGCTTTGATTCTGCGAAAGGGACCGGCATCACCTACGAGGACATCGGCGGGCTCCACGAGGAAGTCAAACGGGTGCGCGAGATGATCGAACTGCCCATGAGGCATCCGGAGGTCTTTCACAAACTTGGTGTCGATCCTCCAAAAGGTATATTGATGCACGGTCCACCCGGAACCGGAAAAACACTGATCGCAAAGGCGGTTGCAAATGAATCAGGCGCGCATTTCCTTTACATTGCAGGACCCGAGATCATGGGTAAGTATTATGGGGAAAGCGAGGAGAGACTGCGCGCTATTTTCGAGGAGGCGGAAGAGAAGTCTCCTTCGATTGTTTTTATCGATGAAATCGATTCGATCGCTCCGAAAAGAGAGGATGTTTACGGAGAGGTGGAACGGAGAGTGGTTGCCCAGTTGCTGTCACTGATGGATGGTCTCGAGGATCGGGGGCAGGTGGTGGTGATCGCTGCAACGAACCGGGTGAATGCGATCGATCCCGCGCTCCGCCGCCCTGGCAGGTTCGACAGGGAGGTTGAGATCGGCGTACCGGATATTAATGATCGCGTTGAGATACTGCAGATTCATGTACGCGGGATGCCGCTTACCGAGGATATCGATCTGGCAAAGATTGCTGAGACTACACACGGCTTTGTTGGCGCGGACCTCTCCGCCCTGACGAAGGAATCCGCCATGAAAGCGATACGCAGGTACCTTCCTGAGATCAATCTCGATGACGAGGAGATTCCACAGGAGATACTGGATGAAATGACGGTTATGAAGGAAGACGTCGATAACGCACTGCGTGAGATCGAGCCATCTGCGATGCGCGAGGTTCTTGTCGAGATTCCACATGTTTCATGGGATGATATAGGCGGACTGGACGTTGCACGGCAGGAACTTCAGGAAATAATCGAATGGCCGCTCAAAGAGCCCGGGCGGTTTGAAAAAATGGGTATTACGCCGCCAAAAGGAATTCTCCTGTACGGACCGCCCGGCACGGGGAAGACGCTGCTTGCAAAGGCTGCTGCAAGCGAATCAAACGCCAACTTTATCAGTGTGAACGGTCCGCAGTTGCTCTCGAAATGGATTGGTGAATCCGAAAAAGCGATTCGAGAGACATTTAAAAAGGCAAAGCAGGTTGCACCTGCCATCATATTCTTTGACGAACTCGATGCGCTCGCTCCGGTACGCGGAACCGACACTTCCAGGGTCACGGATCGTGTGCTTAATCAGCTGCTCACCGAAATGGACGGCTTGCAGTCGCTGCAAGAGGTGGTTGTGGTCGCTGCAACCAACCGCCCTGACATCGTCGATCCCGCGCTGATCAGACCAGGAAGGTTCGACAGGCTCGTGTACGCAGGGGTGCCAACGAAAGAGGGCAGGGAAGAAGTACTGAAGATCCACACGAAAAGGATGCCGCTCTCTGACGTGAATATCAGTGAACTGGCTGAGCTGGCTGAGGGCTACGTGGGATCTGATCTTGAATCGCTCTGCCGGGAGGCTGGTATGCTTGCGATGCGCGAGGACTTTGACCATGTCGAGATGCGGCACTTCGAGGAGGCTTTGCAGAAGATAAGACCGACTGTAAGCCCGGATCTCACAGACCACTACCAGCGGGTGCAGGAACAGTTCAAGGGCGGCGTACCTGCAAAGGAGCCGGGGTCATATATAGGATATCGGTAGCAGAATAGGTAAGCTATGCCAGCCATACTTGTAACCAATGACGACGGCGTCTACTCATCAGGAATCCAGGCAGCACACAGAAGCGTCTGCGATCTCGGGGACGTCACTGTTGCAGCGCCCTCTATGCAGAAATCAGGCGTCGGGAGATCGGTATCGGTCTTCTCGCCTCTGCGAATGACCGAGATCGAACTGGAGTCGTTCAGGGCTTATGCGGTCGCCGGTACTCCGGCAGACTCTGTAATCATCGCGATCTTTGTTATTCTGGACAAGCTACCTGACCTGTGCATATCAGGCTTCAATATCGGCGAAAACATCAGCACCGACACGGTCACCACGTCTGGCACGGTTGGTGCAGCGCTTGAGGCTGCAAGCTACGGCATCCCAACGATTGCGGCGTCGATCCAGGTGGCAGATCAGGGCGATAAGTTTGATGACCCCCGGCATTATGAATACGATTTCAGCGCGGGCATCGATCTGGTCAGGCGAGTTGCAAAACGCACGCTCGACCACGGTTTTCCGAAAGGCGTGGACTTGCTCAACATCAACATCCCGAGAAATGCTCTGCCGGATACCAGGATCGAGATCACCCGGCTGTCAAGGAAGATATTCAAGACCGCGGTTGAGCAGAGACATGATCCGCGGGGTCGCCCGTACTACTGGATCGACGGCGATCTTGTGCAGGACGACGACGCGGGCACCGATGTACATGCATTCGCACGTAAGTGCATCTCGATCACGCCGCTCTCGCTTGACTCGACCGCCGGGATCGACCGGCTCACGACGTGGGAGCTTCCTGAAACGCTCACCGAGGCGGTTAAAGCACTCTATCAGGAAGAGTGATGCGAGAGCTGCCCGGTGGAAG
>JAIWAP010000045.1:0-11775 GCA_048634345.1 Methanobacteriota archaeon
CTGTTTCCCTTTTGGCGTACTCGAATTGCGGTACGTCTTAGGACCGACTAACCCTCGGCTGACGAACATTGCCGAGGAAACCTAGCCCCTTCGGCGGTTAGGATTCTCACCTAACTTTGCTGCTACTATTACCAAGATTTTCGTTCCTGCATGGTCCACAGGACTTTACAGCCCTGCTTCTACCCAAACAGGACGCCTTCCTACAAGATTATCTTTCGATACTCCGTGGTATCGGTGGTCGGCTTGAGCCCCGTCCATTTTCGGGGCCCCAAACCTCGACTGGTGAGCTGTTACGCACTCCTTAGAGGGTAGCTGCTTCTAAGCTAACCTTCCAGTTGTCTATGGCCTGAGACGCCCTTTATTTTTAACACTTAGCCGACACTGGGGGACCTTAACCACGGTCAGGGTTGTCTCCCTCACGGACAACGAGCTTACCCCGTGCCCGGACTCCAATCTTCTACGATGATAGCGGCTTTGGAGTTTGACAGAGGGGCGAGGGATTTCTCCCCCGACACCCCCAATCAGTGCTCTACACCGCTAACGATCTCAAATCAGGTCATGCTGCGACATGTTTCGGAAGGAACCAGATGATGCCGGGCTCGATTGGCCTTTCACCCCTATACACAGGTCACGCGAACGATTTGCATATCAGTACCGCTATCGGTCCTCCACGCGGCTTTCGCCACGCTTCAACCTGCCCACGCATAGATCGCCCGGCTTCGGGTCGTATCCCAGTGACTCCAGGCACTTGTATACCTCGCGCCATGCCCTTGCAGGCTACGCGCGTGTTGCTTTCGCTTCGACTCCCGCTTTTAAAGCGTTAGTCTCGCCACTAAGATACACTCCTTGGCCCGTTCTTCAAAACGTATGATATGACACCGGCAACGTCGCCCGTACTACAGCCTCGCGACTGCCTCCTTCACGACGAAGTTCCTTTCATGCCATACCCCACTATCGCCATCTGGTTTCAAGCACTTTGCACCTCCATCTTTTGGATGCTTTTCAGTCTTCCCTCACGGTACTACTCTGCTATCGGTCTCAAGTTGTATTTAGTTTTGGAAGTTGATGTCTCCCAGATTTCCGCGGGATTTCCGACCCACGGTACTCGAGAAACAGATCAAATCCACCAGTTTACGTCTACGCGGCTATCACGCTCTGTAGCCCAACATTCCAGATGAGTTTGACTTTGCTGGTTTGGATTTATGTGATCTGCTCTCCAACACCACATCTCTCCCTTCTTTCGAAGAGAGATTCGGTTTGAACTCTGCTGGTTTCACTCGCCGTTAATTAACAGCATCTCAATTGATTTCTTTTCCTACCCCTACTAAGATGTTTCAATTCGGGGCGTTCCCGATCCCGAAGGATCGATGTGACTTTCGCCACATCAAGAAGTCTCATTCGGAGATCCTCGGTTCAATGGTTCCATGCACCTCGCCGAGGCTTATCGCAGCTTGGCACGTCCTTCATCAGCACTTGAGCCGAACTATCCACCAGACGGCATAATTACCAGAATCCGTCTTACTAATTCAGTAAGCGTCTGGGTCGCATGTATACATGGTTTCATCAAGCGAGATAAAAGCATCTCGCTCTTCACCCTTCTATAGCAACGTTGGTTGCTATATGCATCATAAATCACGTAGTGAAAACCACGTGGCATAACGAGTGTCTGCACAACATACGTTACGATGTTAGAAGATAAAGGTTTCGTTCCAGGGAAGATGCCAGATTGTTTCGGAGCATCGGAATGCCCTTCAATGGTGCAAACTTACGCAAGCAAAACGCTGGCAAAAATTGCGTTGTTAGGTGAAAATCTGCCGTCTTCACTGCGCAGATGGCTCTTGATTGAAGGATGTCTTTCATACACGCTCCGCAGCTGAATTTGTCGGTTGCACATGCTTTCCACTTCGTGCCGGGATGATTTTTCGTTCTCCTCCGGTAAAATCTCTGTACAACTCGTTTCCAGCCTGTAGACGATCGAGAACCAGCGTCAGAGCAGCCACTTCGGAATGTGGCTGGTTGCCAACTGCGACATTCAGGTCAGCAAGGTCATAGAGACTTGCCGGCACTTTCTCCGCGCCGACGACGATCATGAGGTCGCGCTCCCGCATCTCGCCGATCGCGTCAGGCAGATTCAAGCCATACATCGTGAGATGTACGACCATACCGCCGTTTTCCTGCCATTGTTTGATTTCTTTCTTCCAGTCAACGCCGACTCTTACAAAAAAATCCCCGCCCCACCGGTGAACCACCTTATCGATGCTCTCCTTGATCTTAGGGTCGTCTGCCGCAAGGAACATGCCGTCGGCGCCAAGCGCACGCGCCGTCATGCCCACGTGTGTGGTTATGCGCATATCCCGTGTCGGGCGGTGCCCGATCCGTAGTACAACAACCGTCATAATAGATAATCTCCTGATTGTGAACTGTGAAATATGAAATCTGAAATACGCTCGAAATAGGCGCCGGAATGGGCGTCACGCCGAGGTTGGGATTCGAACCCAAGTGTTCCAAGGGAACAACGCGTCTCGAGCGCGCCGCGTTAGTCCGCTCTGCCACCTCGGCACTGGTGAGTGTTGTGTAATGACGCAAGATATATATTACAGCGATGGCTCTATTTAATTGATGGGGTTCTTCATGAGGCGCGGGTGGATATTCCTCTTGTGCATCGTTGTTGTCCTGCCGACAGTCGCGCAGGAACAAAACGGTATTACAGGTGCGCAGCCAGAATTGTCGATCGATGCGCCCGGCGTGGCAACGGTCAACCGGTCGATCGAGGTCGTCGTGACCTCAGCGGGTAGTCCGGTTCATGGCGCGATCGTCTTCTTCACGTTCCAGGCTGGCGATATACAGATCCAGCGGACGACCGACGAGTCAGGGGTTGCGACGTTCACGCCCGATGATACAGGCAGATTGTATGCACTTGCACACAAGAGGGGTTTTGTGGGCGCGGAGGTGGTGATCGATGTGCGCGACGCGCCAGAATACATGCCACCGGTCAATGAATCACCAGCACCGCAGCCCACGGACGCAGATACCGGGTCGCCCGGTTTCGGATGCGCTGTACCGATCATATTACTGATATACGCGATCAGAAACATCCTGAATCGCTAAAATGCCAGTCGGGCACGGACACCTGGAGATCAATTGATCGCGAGACTGTGTGGGTGCCATTGCTTGTGCGAAGGCTCGGGCGCAAAACCCCCTGCTCAACCCGACTTCTCATGTCTCACGTCTCACTTCTTCAGATGCCCGATGATCGCATCCGTCATCTGGCTCATGCTCGCGCTTCCACCAAGATCGTACGTGGTTATGCCCTCTGCAATCGTCTGCTCGGTTGCGCGGATGATCGCATCCGCCCCATCAGCCGCGCCGAGGTACTGAAGCATCCATGCGCCGGCAAGGATCGTTGCGCACGGGTCAACCTTGTCCATTCCCTTGTATTTCGGAGCAGAGCCGTGTGCTGGCTCAAACATCGCGTAATCATCGCCGATGTTTGCCGAATAGACGAGACCGATGCTCCCGATCAGTCCTGCACACTCCTCGCTTATGATATCCATAAAGAGGTTCGTTGAGACGAGTACTTTGTGATTGAAGAGCTGCGGGTTCTTTACGAGTTGCTGCGCCATGTTATCGACGTGGTACTCCCAGAGGTCTATGCCCCTGTACTGCTCCTGCTCCGCGGTGGCGCGCAGTGTGTCCATGAATGCGCCGCATGTCATCCGGAGGATGTTACTCTTGTGGATGCCGACAACCGTGTCCCAGCCTCTCCTCTTCGCTTCCTCAAAGGCATATCTTGAGATATTCTCGCAGGCGCGTTTCGTGATTCTCCGGATCGCAAGGAACGTGTCATCCCGTATCTCGATCTCTTTTCCGAAATACATGCCTTCGGTTGCTTCTCTCACCGCGACAAAATCCACATCGCCAAGCGGCGCAGGTGCCCCCTCAAACGTCTTGATCGGGCGCACATTCGCATAGAGATCGTACCGCTGGCGAATGCTTACTGCAACGCTCCTTGGTGCGCCAACAACGCCGGGTGTTGTGGTTGGTCCCTTGAAACATGCGTCGGTCTCGTTTAATATGTCCCAGGTCTCGTCCGGAATCAAGGAGTCTCCACCGTGTTCCTTCCACCATTCCTCTCCTGCATCGCACGATATGAACTCGATGTCAGGGTTTACCGCGTCTATGACTCGCATCATAGAGTCCACAAGTTCCGGTCCTGTACCGTCGCCTCGGATGATTGCTGCTTTCTTCATGGTATCATATTAGCAGAAGTTATATATCAGATAAATGTGTTGTGTTGATGTGGAGGTTTTGTCATGAGCGAAACACTCAGAAAGTTGGGACTCATCGGGATCGGCGTGCTTGCGATCACCGAGGAGAAGATCAGACAGACGGTGGATGAACTAATCGAGAAAGGAGAGATGAATCGAGAGGAGGGAAAATCCCTTGTTCAGGAACTCCTGACCGAGAAGAAGAAGCAGATGCAGGAACTCGGAGATAGAATATCAGAGGATGTGCAGAATGCGGTCGATCGGTCAAAGCTCGCAACGAAGGACGATGTCGCACGTCTGGAAGAGAAGATTTCAGGGCTTGAGAAGGCTGTTAAGGAACTTTCCGAGAAGTGAGGTGATAGTTTATGGATCCGGAGGAAGTCGCGAAGAAAGTGACGCTTAAGGATCTGCGCCCGATCGCAAAGGAGCACGGCATCAGGACGAGCTGTGTGAAGAAGATCGATATTGTGAGGCAGTTGCCGGAAGAGGTTCTTGAGGAACTCGCAAGGAAGTAACGGGATTCGGGAGGGCTCGGGGGTTGGCATCCCCTGCAGAGCGGAATGCATTTATGTGATCAGGTTGTTATGGCGAGTAACATCCTGGAGATGATTGGTATGATCAGGCATATTCTCGTGAGTGAGTTCTGTACTGTTTTGCGAATGATGCCCATCGCTGGCGCGCTGGCTGATAATGTTCCTGCCGCGGGCGCTCGTGTGGAGGCAGCATGACCCGCCTGCTTTCTGCTGGGGTGATTGCGGCTCTCGCGATACTCGTACTTGCAGGCACGGCTGCGGCAGCCACGCCGCCTGTGCCGTATTTCGGCCAGTGCGACTCGCGATGGGGGAGCGACAAACTGGGCGGTGATGGACCGACGATCTGTAGTCAGGGCTGCGCGCTCACATCAGCAGCGATGGTGATGGCATATTATGGCGTGGATACCGACCCAGAGAGACTGAATGATGCGATCGGACGTGAGGGCTATGACGCAACTTACTGCATCTACTGGTCTGCTATCAGGAATGCCTGCCATGACGAGACAAACCAGATCGAGTATGATCCCGGCAGGATTGCGCCGTTTGATGAGACCGTGCTCAACACTCATCTTGATCTGGGGCGTCCGGTCATCGTTTATGTGTACTGCCCGGGACATGGTGGATACTGGGGGAATCATTTTGTGGTGGTGACCGGCAGATCGGACGGGACGTACTACATCAATGACCCTGGCTTTAAGACCCTATCCACGCTGGATGCTTACCCGACCAGACACAGTATGCACATCTTCTCTGGAAATCCGCCGGACATAAACAAGCCTCTCGTCGGCGACTGGGATAATGATGGGATCGATACAACCGGCATCTACAACTACACGACCGCAAATTTTTCGCTTGATAGCGGCTTAAACATCAGTTTCGGCATCTCCGGCGATATTCCAATCACAGGAGACTGGAATGGCAATGGATATGACACAATCGGCGTCTTCCGTCCATCCACTGCTCAGTTCTTCCTTGATTATAATAACGATGGCGTCTCTGATATGAATGCAACGTTCGGGGTTATTGGCGATATCCCGGTCGTTGGAGATTGGGATGGTGACGGGGATGATAACATCGGCGTATTTCGGCAGAACCATTCTGATCGCGGACTTACGATGTTCTTCCTCGATTTCGATAACAGTGGAGGTCTCTCGGACATGCGCGTGGCGTTTGGCGAGCCTGATGATCTGCCGGTCATCGAGGACTGGGACGGCGACGGGGATGATAATATCGGACTCTACCGCCCAGGCAGTACTACCGGCGTATTTTATCTGGATATCGATAACGATGGCGGGACTGCTGATATTGTGACGCCTGGGTACGGGGATCTCGGGGATGTCCCGATTGCAGGAGATTGGGATGGAGATTCCAATGATAATATCGGGGTTTATCGACCGGGTACCGGGGAGTTTTTTGTGGATGCAACGCTTCCTGATGTTTCGGCTTTCGATCCTGCTGACTGGTTGTATTCCGATTTGATTGCAATTCAGGAGAATTCCGGTTCCGATCTTGTTGATTATCAGATTCTGGTTGAGTTAAATACGTCGAATTTTGATTTCTCGAAGGCACTGTCCGACGGTGCGGATATTCGGTTTGCGGAACTGGGTGGCACATTACTGAGTTATTGGCTCGAGGATTGGAATTCAACTGACGAGAGCGCGAAGGTCTGGGTTAAAGTGCCGAGTATTCCGGCAAATGGTGTTACGACGATTAGGATGTGGTATGGGAATTTGGGTGCGGGTGATGTGGGTGATGGCGATGCTACGTTCGAGTTCTTCGATGACTTTGATAAATTTGAATTGGATTATAATAAATGGAATCGATATAGTGATGATGACGCGTGTGAGATAATCAATGGAATTTTAAAAGTAACAAAGAGGTGTGTCTTATACTCCAGAAACGAACAATTTTCTGATGCCGTCATTCAAACAAGAATCTCTGCAACTCCTTACACGGCAATAGATACTGGAGCACTTTTTAGATGCCAAGAAAATTTTGGCACTGATGGAGATAGGAGGTACCAATACCAACCGGTGGATACATACCTCTCGTTATTAGGTAAATTTGATGGTGATACCGATCCTTCACCCTCATCAATCTATAGGTATGTAAATGGGAATAGAGAAATGTTGAACGATAGCGCAAGTAATTTTTTATATGCAAATAAATATTATACTCTTGAAACATACTTCGCTGGTCAAAATATCACTCAAAAAGTGGACATGGCTGAAAAAGTTTTAGTTTCGGATGATGGTTTTTCAAATGGGTATGTAGGTCTCTATTCAAACATTAGAGGCGAAGAGATTGCATATATAGATCATTTCTTCGTCCGCCAACACGCCTACCCCGAGCCGACAGTAGGCACGCCGCTGAAAGGCGACCTCAACGGTGACAACCAGATCACCCCCGCAGACGCCGCAATCGCGCTTGCAATCGCAGCCGGCGGTTCAGCCTCGTGCAACCCCGCGATGCTCGCCGCCGCTGACGTGAGCGGTGATGGCAGGGTCACATCGCTCGACGCTCTGATGATATTGCAGGCGGTGGATTTACGGAGTCCAGACTCATGAGCATCGATCATACACGTCTCACAAAACTCTTTTTAGAAGATAATTTTATCATTTCCGATCATGCAAGGGTCAGAATGTTTCAAAGAAATGTATCCACCGAAGATATCGGGCAGGTTGTACTTTACGGCGAGATCATTGAAGAGTATGCCGATGATGAGCCATGTCCCTCTGCTTTGTTTCTGGGATATGTGGGCGGGACTCCGTATCATGTCGTGCTGGCACAGTGCAAAGATCATGTAAGAGTTGTTACGGTTTATTGTCCCGAAAAAGGTAAATGGATCGATTACCGAATAAGGAGTGATTGAAATGGAACCGGATAGATGCAGTTTTTGTAAAGGTAGACTCCGCAAAGGTGAAACTGAGTTCATTGTGAGAGTTGGATCGGAGTTACTTGTTATACGCGACATCCCTGCATACGTCTGCGAGGAGTGCGGTGAGGCATACTATACTCCGGATATCTCGAGGAAGATTGACAGGATAATGGAACGGTTTCATGAGTCCAAACTCCTAGTGCATCCGATCGCAGCAGGAGAACTATGTATGCGGGAAGGGGTACCTGCATGACTCGCTTGCTGCCCGTACGATCCCCGGCAGCAGCATCGACCACTTCCCGCATGCACCCATGGACCGCCACATCGCATAAAGGCGACCTCAATGGCGACGACCAGATCACCCCCGCAGACGCCGCGATCGCGCTCTGGATCGCAGCAGGCGGCGGTTCCGCCTCGTGTAGTCCTGCAAGGCTGCGGCGGGGAACACAGAATTGTAACTGCAGAACTCGATCAGCAGATCGAAACGTCGCATCAAAAGACGATGTTTGCGCGTCCTGAAGAGACGATTACAGGGCTTGAGATGTCCGTCAGGGAACTTGTCGAAAATCAGGAAGACACGGTCTGAAAACCCCGAAAAAACACTCAAAACGACGTGGTTCGATGACGTACTGAAGGAAACCGTTGAAGTCTATTTCAGGACGAAAAAAGCAGGGGATTAGTTCAAGACATTGAGTCCCCCCAAAAGAAACCGATCCCAAAGTTTATCATGAATTTCTGCGAATGGTAGATGAGTGTGCGCGAATCAGCTTCCCCCCGATTCGTGATCTCATAACTTATGTGAAAAATAGTTTCACCGCAGACGACAGATTACACAATTGCAAAATCCAAAGCATGATCGAAAAACTGAACACATCCGATGTCACGCGACCGATCCTTGACCACGAGGCAGCACGGGTCGTCTCGCACCACGATGCAGACGGGATCACAGCGGCAGGCATCGTATGCCACGCACTCATGAGACTCGGAAAGCGGTTTCATGCGACCATCATCAGCCAGCTCGACCACGGATTCGTGGAGCGGTTGAATGAAGAGCGCGGTGGCGGTCATGGGGACATGGATGACGCTGACCGGGCACTCACGATCTTCTGCGACATGGGAAGCGGGCACCCGGATGTCATATCAGAGGTCGCGGGGGACGTCGTTGTGATCGACCACCACACCCCGGTCGGCGACCTCTCCTGCCCGCATGTGAACCCGCATCTTGTGGGAATCGACGGCGCATTTGAGCTTTCTGCGTCAGGCACGGCTTATGCGGTTGCAAAGGAGCTTAGCAGTGCGAATGTTGATCTGTGCGGGCTTGCGATCGCAGGCGCGATCGGGGATAAACAACTGATGACCGGGGCGAACGCAGACATCCTGAACGATGGCGTGCAGAACGGCATCATAACTGTTAAAAAAGGGATCCGGATCGGGGACGGGGATATTGCGGATCTGCTTGAGCGAAATATCGAGATATACCTCGATTTCACGGGCGACCGGGCGAAGGTAGATGATTTTCTCAAGGAAATCGGGGTGAGCGGCAGACTTGGCGAACTCGCGGATCCAGAGCTCCGAAAACTTGCAACAGCGCTCACACTAAGGCTACTTGCAAAGGGTAGCCCTGATGCCATCGAAACGATCATCGGCGACGTCTATCTGCTGAACCGCGAGGTGATCCGGAACGTCGATGACTTTGTCTCTGCCCTTCATGCATGTGCCCGGCTAAACGAGACCGGACTTGCGCTCTCGCTCTGCCTGCGTGATCGAACCGGCATAGCTCATGCCGCAAAGGCGTCTATCGATTACCAGCGCACCCTTGTAAAGGACACGCAGCTTGCTCTTCCCGGTATCATGCATAAAGACCACATCACATACATCCGGCTCCACGATGCCGAAGCAACAGGCATCATCGCAAGCACGGTCACCCGGTTCCTGCACCCGGACAATCCGTGCATCGTGTTAAACGAGAGCGACGACCGAATCAAGATATCGGCGAGAGGCACAAAAAGCCTGATCGCACGCGGGCTTGATCTTGCAGAGGTGCTCAGGGTGGCCGCCGAAGCTGCGGGCGGCAGGGGCGGCGGGCACAACATCGCGTCCGGGGCGGCAATTCCGAAGGCGGGTGATGCGGCAGACACGTTTCTTGCGACCGCGGACACGCTCGTTGGCGAGCAACTGAAATCGAGAGTGAGGAAGGGATGAGGGATTTTTAAATGAGGGGTGTGTAAGTTCGTCTCTTTGGTAATTCGCGTTACAAGTATCTCATGGATGAATCGTGCCTGTGCGGCATTAAGTGCTTAAGAATCACACTTGAGAGGGTGTAAAATCCAATCGAAGCTGTTAAAACCGCGGCTATGAACGCATATCCAATTACATCTGAAGAGAAATAGTCTATGGAATAAGATAGACAAAGAATGCAATGACGCATATTGTCAAGTGTTCTTCTCTATTCATTTTGTTTTTCGAGACCCGTGTATATGCAGGTCGCTGCGAGAAGCCTTATTTATCACGGCAATGCGGGTACTAAATTGCGCCCCTGTGGTATAGATTCGATTTCATTTATTTCGTAAAACGTTTTACTAAAACGCGTTTCCCCATCCGAAGAATAATAGCCTAGTATGACCGTATATTCCGTATTCCCCCAAAAATCATCCCCAGAAACAGAATAATCAATATCGTATACATTATAAACTGTTTCTGAAGATTCGGTGATTGCCATATCATCTATAACGGTCACAGTATACAATTCTGGTAGCGTTTCCAAACATCCAGAAAATAAAGTCACAACCACAATCAGGGCTGCCACAAGTATTGTATTATTCTTTTTATTCATCCACATTTCATATTCCTCATATAGTATAGTCGTCCATCATTCACATGAAATTCTTTCGCCACCACCATAGCAGTTACCCCAATCTATTAATACTATTCTACTTTCAAACTATAAAAACGTTACGAGTCGAAGGCACTGATAAGATATCATAGAGAGTTGTTGTTTTTCTCTGCAAACCTCGGTGTTCTCTGTGATTTTCCGAACCCATTCCAGAAAATATTAAAAAGTCACAGGGAAAAGGATGATTCCATGATTCTATCAGAGAACGAAATTACCGAACTGATGCGTATGAATCCTCCGCTCGTTGAGGATATGATTGATCCCGAGACCCAGATACAGGTGAACGGCTGCGAGCTTACTGTTGATCGTATTTTTGAGTTTACAGGTAGGGGATCGATTGCATTTGAAAACAGCGAGCGGGTGCTCTCCGAATGTACCGAAATGTCGTTTGATGATGGTGGCTGGATCAATTTAGCTGCGGGAAGCTACAAGATCATCTCAAGAGAGATTGTCCACATCCCGAAAGACATGATCGCGATCGCAAGACCGAGATCGAGTCTCCTGCGGTGCGGGGCAAGCGTGGAGACCGCGGTCTGGGATGCCGGTTACGAGGGCAGGAGCGAGTGTTTGCTTATTGTGTTTAATGAGCAGGGATTCAGGATTAAGAAGGGAGCGCGTGTCGTGCAGCTACTGTTTGTGGGACTTCGTAGCGGGACAGAAGGGTATCGCGGCGCGTATCAGGGGTATATGGGGTGAGGGGTGTGCGGGAGGGTTTGCTATTTACGGGCATGAGGGGGTGAACGCCCAGGAATCCAGACGTGGTGGATGTTATGATATTGTCTGGTCGTCGCTCTTTAGTCTCTGTTTGTTCACCCCTCGCGTCCACGACAACCCTCGCGCCCTCCGCGACCCCCTCCGCCACAATCAGCCGCCCGAGCGCAGTCTCAACCTCCTTCTGGATCACCCGCTTGAGCGGTCTCGCACCATAGACCGGGCTGTATCCGGCATCCGCGAGATACTTCTTCGCAGCATCGGTAACCACAAGCTCGATTCTCTGACCATCCAGTCGTTCAGTCAGATACCCGATCTGAATATCCACAATCGCCACAAGCTGCTCCTTTGTAAGCGTCCTGAATACAACTGTCTCATCGACCCGATTCAGAAACTCCGGTCTGAAGCATGTGGATAAGTCTTCAGGATCACATCCCGTATCTCCTCGTAATCAGAGCCAGCACCGCTCGAGAGATCCTGATAGATGCGATC
>JAIWAP010000046.1:0-11570 GCA_048634345.1 Methanobacteriota archaeon
CCGCTCGCTTTCCGGCGCAGACGATAGATCTGGTGCTGTATCCGATGATAAGTATCCTCAAACTTGCACAACCTCTCTGGCAGGCTCAGTCTCTGTAAAGATCTGCCCCTCGAATGAGAACACCTCTGCGCCGGCGAGCCACGCGTCAGGAAACAGCCCTGCCTTGATGCAGGTCTGGCTGAGAAACTCCTCGGCATCAAAACCACATTCTTCCGCCACCTGCGGCAGCAATAACCCCTGATAAAGACCTTTTTTGACGATGAGCCCATGTTTTCCAATTTCAACGTGTTTTGGCAGATCCTGCGGTTCCGCATCAATTTTAGCCGGCGGGGTCAGAACAGTCACCTCGATCACGATGTGTGCGATCTCGTCTGATCGGACCGGTGGAAACCGGGGGTCGCGCAATGCCGCATTCACCGCAGAGTCTGTGATTGCATCCAGAAGCGCCATTACAGGTTCCGGATAGCCAATGCAACCGCGGAGGTCATGGTTCTTATGCAGGGTGACAAAGACACCCCGATTTTCCTTAAATATCGGTGGCAGGTCACCGGTTTTTAGGGATTCATCAGAAAGGCGGGCAACAATTGCAGATCGTGCCAGCCTGACTGCGATAGTTCCCTCTTCCTTGCTTAGCATCATACAACATTACTGTTGGCAAGACTTATGCTTTGCCTGCGTACACCAACCACAACATTGATGCCAGATCACAACATGGTTGTTGCGATGAGCAAAAAAAGGATTATGAAAAAAGCCGAGAAAGAAGAGGTGGAATCCGCCATAGAAAAACCTGACCGGCGTAAGAAACACATCGACGGCATCACAAAGACCGTGATCGCGTCAACTCTTGGTATACTATCCGGCGTAATATGCTTTTATTTCCTGGCTCCGACGACCGAAAGACCGGAGAATTTTTCATATTTGCTGCTGTTGCTGGCATTCTACATACAGAAACCAATTTACATGCAGCTGGGAATGGATTTGGCTCAGTTTAATTGGAAGGACTGGTTTTACATCGCTTTCATGACCATGATGCTCTGGTTTATCACCTGGACACTGCTACTAAATTAAAATGGATAAAAGAATCATCCGGGCAGTTTTAATTCTTTCAATCGCACTACTGGTATCCGGATGTGCAGAAGTCCCCTCTATGGAGCATGTAGAGCGCACACGGGTCGTGATGAACACCGACGTGGTCATTACGGTTATGCACCCGGATGTTCCGAGTGCAGAATCTGCCATCGACTGCGCTTTTGCAGAGATGTATGGAATCGAGCACCTGATGAGCCATACCGCAGATGACAGCGAGGTTGCAGAACTAAACGAAAACGGGTTTCTCGTGAATGCATCTCCTGAATTATGTTACGTTATCGATAGATCCCGCGAATGCTCGGAACTGAGCAACGGATCGTTTGATATCACGGTTTTACCAGTCATAGACCTGTGGAAAACCCGGATACGCGCCGGATCGCCGCCGACCAGAGACGAGATCAATGAAACGCTGAAACTTGTGAATTATAAAAACATATCAATCGAAAATGATGGCATCTATTTCAGCCATCGACCGATGGGTGTAACGCTTGGCGGCGTTGCGAAGGGGTATGCCGTCGATCGGGCAATCGAGGTGTTGAGAGCGCATAATATACATCACGCGCTCGTGAATGCCGGTGGCGACATCCGAACGATCGGTTTCAAGACAGAAAACGATCCGTGGAGGGTTGCTCTACAAAATCCAGGCAACAAAACCGAGTATATCACAATTATGAACCTCGAAGACATGTCTGTTGCGACCAGCGGGAATTATGAGCGGTATTTCAGCGAAGAGGCGCGGGCATCACATATCATCGATTCAAAGACCGGGTATGCTGCGGATGATCTGCTGAGCGCGACAATCATCGCCGAGAACGCGACCGACGCCGACGCGCTGGCAACTGCTGTGTTCGTGCTCGGAGAGATAGAGGGCATGGGATTGATCGAGTCTCTGGATGGTGTCGAAGGGTTGATCATCACCAGCGATAAGCGGATTCTGCGATCGAGGGGATTTGGGGCGTTTGAGGAGTTTGGAGCGTTCAACGAGTTCGGGGCGATTCGAGCGCATTAACGTGCGGGGTAGCCAGGTAGCGGCAAGTCTGCGGTGCAACTTCTTGTCGCACATGACTTCGGTGGTTAATCTGAGTGATTGTGCCTTAACCGAAACACGCGACTCGGATCTATCCATACCTATCTGACGTCGGTCGGGATTGTGGCAGTTACCCCTCCACAATTAGGTTAAACTTTTCTTACGACGATTGCCTCTGCGATCTGGAGATTCTTGTACACGAGCACATCCACATTATGCTGCTTTACATGCGAAAACAGATCCACACCCTCTGCACGCCATATCCATGTGTAAAATCGACTCAGAAAGTTGAAAACGTCAAGCGGACCTTTATCACTCTTCAGATGAAGCAGGCTGATCGTGCCGCCCGTTTTAACGACTCGAAGTGAATCTGTAAATGCGATCTCTGGTCCGTCGATGGTGTCCATGCCGCATGTGCAGAATACCGCATCGAAAGTCTCATCGCCAAAAGGCAACACTTGAACAGTTCCCTGAACCCGGTGGAGATTCTTATGTTTTTTATTTCTGAAACTGTTGATATTTAACACGTTTCTGGAGATATCTATCCCCACGACCGTCCCGTTCTTCACCCATTTCGCAAGCAGCCCGGCATTTCTGCCAGTGCCGGTTGTTAGATCGAGCACCAGACCGGAATCGCTGAGATTTGTCAGTTTTATCAGTTTCTTGCGAGAAAACTGTTTTGAACCGAGCCACAGCACATCATCGAGATCGTACAGCAAAGCAAGACGGTTGTACCGATCCCGTGTCTTTTTAGTCTCGTCGCTATAATCAGGCATTACTAAAAAATCACTTCCTTAACTTCTCAAAACAGAATCCATCTCAGAGATCCTTTCGGACAATCTGTGCATCAGTTTTTCATTATCCTGATGGAACAGCTCCTCGCCGCAGACCGGGCAGATAAAATCAGTCTCGCTTGCAGTCTCAAAGATAAATCTCGCACAGTTGCTGTTGCATATATAGAATGTATTGTCTGACTCGAATGTGAGGCGTTCTTTTATATTGTCGAGCAGTTTCTCAAATTCGATGTTCAGACGGTTCTCGACGTTGTCCAGATGGATCGTCCAGTGGTATGTGAGCCAGCCAGTCTCCGGATTGCGCTCTCGCCGGTAGCTTGCCAGCCGATTCTCGTATAACTTAAACAACGTCCTTCGGATGCCGTTTATATCTATACCGACCTCTGCTGCAACCACCTCGTCAACAATCTCCCCGGGAGGCATTTTTTGGATGATATTCACACCATCCGCTCCGATCAGTCGTACCAGATACCGGTTTACAATGGGATCGCTTGTATTGATCAATCGACCACCCCCTGTTGTTTATCCATCGTTGTCAGTCTCCTGTTAACTATATTAGGGTCTATCGCATCAAACACCGCAGGTCAAGCAAACATTCCTTCAGAGTGCATTTTTGGTTTGCTTACCGGAATTAGCGTGTCTTTGATCGCAGCTTCGAAATCCGTGCGATATACCGCATCTTTCTCGCCGCGTACCGCACGCATCCCGGCTTCCATTACAATCGCCTTCAGGTCGGCGCCGTTTGCATCATTGGTAAGTGATGCAAGATGATCCAGGTCGACATCGTCAGCAAGGTTCATGTTTGCAGTATGAATACGTAGAATCTGTGTACGTGCTTCACGGTTCGGCATCGAGACATGAATCAATCGATCGAAACGTCCGGGGCGGAGAAGTGCCGGATCGAGAATATCTGGTCGGTTGGTCGCTGCAAGAAGCCGCACACCACCTCTCGGATCGAAGCCGTCCATTTCTGCGAGCAATTGCATAAGCGTGCGCTGAACCTCTCTGTCGCCTGAACCGGCATCTGTGAACCGTTTTGCCCCGATTGCGTCCAGTTCATCGATGAATATGATCGAAGGCGACTTCTTTCGCGCCATCTCAAAGACATCCCGCACTACGCGGGCGCCCTCCCCGATGTATTTCTGCACAAATTCAGACCCTACCACGCGGATGAATGTGGCATCAGTCTGTGTGGCAACTGCTTTTGCAAGAAGAGTCTTTCCAGTCCCGGGAGGTCCGAATAACAGCACGCCTTTCGGCGGTTCGATACCGATACGCTCGAATATTTCCGGTTTGGTAAGCGGGAGTTCCACAGCTTCCTTCAGTGACTCTATCTGCGTATGCAGCCCGCCAATCCGGTCATAGCCAATATCCGGAGATTCGATGACCTCCATGCCACGCACTGCCGGATCGCGAACCATCGGGATGACAGAAACGATAGAGAGGTGCTCCTTGTTGAGCGCTACCTGCACGCCGGGTTTGAGTTCACCGTCCCTGATGAAATGGGAGATACCAACAATGAATTCCGGACCCGTGCTCGACCGTACAATCGATCTGCCATCCTCGAGAATCTCTACGAGTGTGCCAAGCAACTGCGGCGTGGTTTTCAGCGTAGCCACCTCGCTTTCCAGTTTTCTGACCTCGCGCTCGTATTTGATCCGCTGATCGTCAGCTTGCTGCTTCTCGCCCTCAATTCTCTGGTACTGTGTTCTAAGCAGATCGTTCTTCACTTCGAGCTGTTGCATACGGTCTACCACGTACTTTGAGAACTCTGTTGAATCCCGGTCCGCGTCGATATCAATTTCCGTATCTGCCATGGTTAAGTCATTAAACATTCTGATAGCACATAAATCTTTATGGGGCTTCATGTTATAACTTGATTTACGAGAGCAAACCAACGGACTATACGGAGGCTAATTGCGTATGCAATGTGAACTATGCGGCACTGATATTCGTGGAGAACCGCGCAAGGTAATCATCGAGGGCACTGAACTGAGCGTCTGCAATGGTTGCGCACAGTACGGGCACGAGGTCAAGCAGGTACCTCGCACCACCCCTACCCCAATCCCTCGCATGCAAAGTGCCGGTATGAGGGGTCCGGCGCCCGGCATCACGTTTCGCGCGCCATCGCGGAGGCGCCATGATATGTTTGACCAGATGACCGATGAACTGGTCGACGATTATGGTATGACGATCCGGCGCGCCCGTGAGGCGAGCGGCATGACCCACGAAGATCTGGCACTGGAAATAAAAGAAAAATCATCACTGCTTAAAAAAATAGAACGGGAAGCCATCGTGCCCGAAGACAAGGTTCGCGGGAAGCTTGAGCGCGCTCTTAAGATCACGCTCACCGAGAAACCTGAGTAGCATCGTTTTCAAACGTCATGCAGACATCAAGTCAGATACCGAAGAAATCGCATCGCGTGGGTGCCTGAGCACTGTGATCCCGTCCATCTCACCGAGTTGTACGGTATTTCTCATATCCACAGCTCTCACCTTGATTTCGGCATAACCACCCCGGATTGCGCCGTGCGGACACGCTGCGACACATTCGCCGCAACCGGTGCATCGCAGCAGGTCGATCTGGGTCTCGATTGCGTGCTCTGGGCACTGGTTTGCCGGCATACAGGTGGGACAGTTGTGCTGGGCACATATCTCGCGGTCGATGGTGTACGGCATCCTCGACAGGATCGTGCCCTTGATGTCCACCGGCACTATGTACACCGGGATATCACCTTTCACTGCCTGCGAGACCGCGTTTGTCGGCAGGGAGTCTGCTATGCCATGCACGATCTTTGCAACGGTGTTTGAGGTTGCTGGCATCACAAAAAGGGCGTCATACTTATTCAGAAGAAACCTGCCGACCTTGGGGGAACTCCGCCCCTGCTCGCTCTCCAGAAATATCTCTTCGAGATATTCCCCACTTGCGACAGCTTTTAGCTCATCGAAGAGTCCGTACATCCGCAAAACCTCTTCTGCGGACTGCGATGCGAAGATAGTGATTCTGATCTGCGGATTATCTTTCTTCAATTTCTTAAACGCATCATAACTCTCTAACAGGTGGTGACCCGCGCCTGTGATCGCCCATGCAAGGTTCAGGTGCATGGTGTTGGTTGTGCTGTGCGGCATTTAATGGTTGTTGCGTGAACCAATTATGAACCAATTTGCCTGATGCCCGAAAGATTTATACTTTAGGAACACAAACATTAGGTTTATGTTCCTGTTTATTGACAGAGAAGAAGAACTTGGATTTTTGCAGGAGCGATACGGCAAAGAAGGCTTTGATTTCATTGTTATCTATGGCAGGAGGCGGATTGGAAAGACCGAACTCTTGAAGAATTTTATAAAAGACAAGCCGTATATGTACTTTCTATGCAACAAAGCAGGAACCGCCACGAACATTTCAAGGTTCAAAAAGCAGGTTGCAAGGTTCTTCTCAGAACCGATGATTGCTTCGGAAGACCTTGAGGAGATATTTTCTTACATAACCTCAAGAGCAACAGGAAAACTTGTGATCGTTCTTGATGAGTTTCCATATCTTGTCGAAAAGGATGATGCCGTACCATCGTTGTTCCAGCAGGCAATTGACGAAGTTTTGAAGAATGAAAATATCATGCTTATAATCTGTGGATCGTCTATAAGCATGATGGAAGAACTGCTTGGATACAAAAATCCCCTTTATGGCAGGAAAACCGGACATATAAAAATTAATCATTTCAAATTCGAGCATTTCAAAGAGTTCTTCCCCAAAAACACATTGGAAGAGATTATAAAAACGTATTCTATATTGGGGGGTGTTCCGTTTTATCTCGAGAAGTTTGATGCGGAAAAATCTGCACTTAAGAATGCACAGGAGCAGATTTTATCAAAGAGAGGAATGCTCTACGAGGAGGTTGATTTCCTCCTGAAAGAAGAGTTCAGAGAACCGGACATTTATAAGAATATCTTATCTGCCATATCATCAGGAAGCACGAGAGTTGCAGAGATATCGGATAAATCAGGAATCAAGGCATCTGATATGGACCGCTACCTGAAATCGCTGATAAGGCTTGGCATAATAAGAAAAGATACCCCTGTAACCGATAAAAAAAGTAAAAAAACACTTTATACAGTAGATGACAACTTTTTTGATTTTTATTCCTTGTTTTTCGAGCCAAACAGATCAGATATAGAGATAGGCGAGACCAAAAACGTTGAAGATAGCTTGGAAAAGAATTTTAACGCTTACGTGGGTGGAAAGTTCGAAAAATTGGTAAGGACTGAGATGTTGAGGCGTTTGTATCCTTTTGTAGCAACGAAAACAGGCAGATGGTGGGGATTTCATAGGGCGGACGGAAAGAGAAAGGAACTTGAGATAGATGCAGTCTGCTTAAATGAAGACACAAGCGAGATTCTTTTTGTAGAATGCAAATGGAGGAATTTAAGCGAAAGAGAGGCAACCCAAATTCTGGAACGATTAAAAGAAAAATCGAGGTTTGTACACTGGAATAATGGGGCGCGAAAGGAATATTTCGGGCTTGTTGCAAAGAAGATCGAAGGAAAACACGAACTTATGGAAAAAGGGTTTTTTGTTTCCGATCTGGATGATTTTTAAGATGCGGGCTAAACATTATTTTGGTTGGATTTTATCTTTCCGAACCACACATTCCAGATACGTTTTTGTCTGATGGGGTGGTAAAAAGACGTGCTAAACGAGATGATCAGTATGAAGACCATTCATATCGTCGTGACCGGCATTGTGCAGGGCGTAGGATTCCGTTACTTCACTGTGGGACGGGCTCAGAACCTCGGTCTTGGCGGCTGGGTGAGGAACCTGCCGGACGGGCGGGTCGAAGCGGTGGTGCAAGGTCCTGACGAGGATGTCGGAACGCTGATCGATCTGCTGCGAACCGGTCCGGCTGCATCTGATGTCACTGATCTGAAGGTCGAGGAGATCGAGCACGAAGCGTTACTCCGGTTTGATGTGAGGTTTTGATGCCGGGTGATTCGACTGACACTTTGATTGAAGAACTGGGAAACATACGCGGATTTAGGGTCATTGCGAGCGAGCCTCAGCATGTTCTGGTGGATATCCGGGATTTTGGAATGGACGCATCAGAACTGATAGCCCGCCTTTTGCAGCGCGGTGTCAGGGTGCATGAGTGCGGAGATGATTGCATCCGGATCGATGCGGACGCACTTGACCGGAAGTTGATCGATGTGATTGCAAGTTCGATCAAGGCGTGGGGGCGGGATCTTGCCAGAAGAAACATTGAAGATGTGCTAAAAGGAGGAATATGTGTGGGCAGAAGAGATTGCGAATATTATCCGTGTCATTTCGAGGGACAGGACTGTACGTTCTGTTTCTGCCCGTTGTATCCGTGCAATGATGAGCGCACAGGTGGCAGGTATGTCGAGAGTTCGACCGGCGGCATGGTCTGGAGTTGCGTGGACTGCACGATCATCCACGAACCCGATGTCGCGCAGGAGGTGCTAACCGAGTTGATGGCGCTTGAACCCGGGGGCGACATGCAGTCAGTGTTTCAAAAGACGGTCGCAAGGCACCTGTCAGACGACGGGGGTACCGATCATGTCCGCAAACACCAGGATTGATGACATCATCCGGCTCCTGAAAGTCTCGAGTGAAAAATTCGGACCCACTGCAATTGCGAAGATCTCTCACGAACGCGACCCGTTCCTAGTCCTGATCTCGTGCCTCTTGAGCCTCAGAACGAAGGACAACGTAACCGCTGCCGCATCAGAACGGCTGTTCTCTCTGGCTAAAACGCCTGAGGGGATGCTCGGGTTGAGTACGTCTGATATCGAGGGTGCGATCTATCCGGTCGGGTTCTACCGGAGAAAATCCGTGCAGATTCGGGAAATCTCAAAATGTTTGATAGAGACGTATGATTCAGAGGTTCCTGACGAGATCGATGAACTTTTGAAGTTTAAGGGCGTTGGCAGAAAGACTGCGAACATCGTGGTCACGCACGGGTTTGGCAAGCCCGGCATCGCGGTGGACACGCACGTACACAGGATATCAAATCGGCTCGGGCTCGTTGCGACAAAAACGCCGGATAAGACCGAGTTTGAGCTGCGAAGAGTATTGCCGGTTGCCTACTGGCGGGATTTTAACGATCTGCTCGTGGTTCACGGGCAGAACGTCTGTACGCCGGTCAGCCCGCGGTGCAGTGAGTGTCTGATCAGTGATTATTGCGAGAAGGTGGGCGTAACCCGGCAGAGGTGAACGGATCACTACTGTCATGACAATTTGATTTTTAGACCCAAACTTTCCGTCTTTAGGGAATAACTTTCCATGATGGACAAACATCTTACGCCTAATGACCCCGAGACCCCATGATTATATATCCCCTGATTCTATTTATATATACAATCCCAAATCCCTCATCCTTCCGGGTCATTGAATAAATCCATAGCCCCCGCAATCTTGTCCGGCAGTCCAATTACAACAAGCAGATCGCCGGCACAGAGGTTGCCAGGTCTCCGTTGGGATTGGAGAGCGTCTGCGAGTTTTGGTTCCGGCGCACTGCAAGCACTGTGACACCATACTTCTTCCGAAGCCCGATCTGATCCAGTGTCTTTCCGCATCCCATTCACCCTTCGTCCCGCCACTGAACGAGACGCCTGTGAGAATCATTCTCGGTCTTCTGCTGGTTCTCTTCCTGCCGGGATACTCACTTATCGCGGCACGGTTTCCGGAAAATGGCGGAATCGAGCGGATCGCACTAAGCTTCGGGCTCAGTATCGCTGTCGTGTCACTCTCGGGGATGGCACTGAACTACATGCCGTTTGGGATCCGGCTGGTGCCGATAATTGTTGTGCGGTCTGTGTTCACAATATTGCTTGCGCTGGTAGCGTGTATGCGGCGGGCGGGGGTTTCTGAGGTGGAGCGGTTCGTGGTCAAGGGCGGGGCTGGGGTGTGGGCAGAGGTGATAGCGGTGGCGAAGGCAGCAGGGATGGTGGGCTGGCGTGAGCGGGTCTGGTGTGGGGCGGAACATTATGCAAAGTTTAAAAATAAGGAGCTATAAACTGAACTTATAGGCAGAGGGATAAAAGATGGCACTATATGCAGAAATCACGGAAGAAGGATATTTACCAATTCCGAGGCAAAGCATCAAGAAGATGCGGTTGAAGACGGGTATGCGGTTCAAATTGTTGGCTGACGAAGAAGATGTTCTGGTTTTAAGGCTTGTGCATGAAGAAGAGACTCAAGTCGACGAGGGCTCTTTGTTGCTACAACAACAGGCACTAAAAAATATTTGGGATAGTAAAGAGGAAGATGTCTACGAACTATAATCGTGGTGACGTCGTCATTGTTCCATTTCCATTTGTAACTTCAGAAGGGGCATCGCAGAAGGCACGACCGGCGCTGATTATCTCTGATCATTCGATTGATAGGCGTTTTGGGGATCTGATTATGGTGGGAATAACCTCTCGAACCGTAAAAAATCTGAAAGAGCTGGAATATAGGATTGTTAGTGGAACGGAAGATTTTAAGTATTCGGGGTTAATACAAACATCGGTAGTGCGGTGCGACTATATCATGACCGTGCCACGGGGGATTGTTGCAAGAAGGTTGGGGCATTTACCTGATAAAACAATGAAGAAAATCGATAAAAAATTGAAATTGAGTTTGGGGATTGAGGATCAGGTGGTTTTCGGATGAATTGAATTGAATCACAAAACCGTGTGCATCACCGACCCGGACTATTTTGGGCTGCCGCTTACACTTCGTTCTCAGAGTATCTTGGAGTTGTCGGCTTTGGTGTGGGCGCGGGGCAAGATCCCAGATTAAAGCGATGAACCAGTATGCACCGCCAACCCCTACGCTGATGATGATGGAAGAAGATGAACATGCCACACAACACAAAAAAACGCATCCTATCCGACCTCGCTCCAGTAACCACTGACGATTGCATGCATCATCTTCGTGCTTGCATCCGTGACTTAACGAGACGCCGATGCGGGTGCTGCTTGGTCTTTTGCTCGCGCTCTTCCTGTCCGGATACTCGCTGATCGCTGCATTGTTTCCGGGAAGGGATGATCCGGACGGGACCCGGACGGATCGCACTCAGTTTCAGGCTCGAGCAATCGCGGTTGTGCCGCTGATTGTCTTGGGACTCAATTACACTCCGTACGGGATCCAGCTGGTGTCGATACTCGTTGTACTGTCAGAAATCTCGTGAAATCTCGTGGTTTTTTCGCCTCAGCTAAACACATACACTTTCCCTGGTAGACAACCAGCTCACGCCTACCTGCCCCGATGTCCGGGGATTTTGTATCCCGGATTCCATTTATATATGCGATCATAAATCCATCATCCTTCCGGGTTTTGAAATAAACCCATAGCTCCTGCAATCTTGTCCGGCAGTCCAATGACAACAAGCAGATCGCTGGCACAGAGGTGCACGCCCCCGTCCGGATTGGAGAGCATCCGCGAGTTCCGGCGTACCGCAAGCACTGTGACACCATACTTCCTCCGAAGCCCGATCTGATCCAGTGTCTTTCCAACCGCGGGCGCTCGTTCGAAAATCCGCAGCGTGACGATCTCGATGTCTGGAAGATGGTGTTTCAAGCCCGGAAAAGATGCCGGCTCTTTTGAAAGACTTCGAAACATCTCGTAGCCATCCGACCGCACTTCAGCTATGAAGCTCTCGATC
>JAIWAP010000047.1:0-11541 GCA_048634345.1 Methanobacteriota archaeon
AAAGCGGAAAATCAACACTTTGGAAGAGTTGTTAGAGGCATTCCCAGATGTTAGGGATCTATTAATCGATGGCACTGAGAGACCGATCCAGAGACCAAAAGACGACGAGAAACAGAAAGAAAACTACCCGCGGCTTGAAGAAGATGCATACTCGGAAGAATATAATCATCTCCGACAAGAAGAAACGAATTGGTTATGTAAGCCCAACTATGAATGGAAAAAGGCATGATTATGGGATGTTCAAGGAGGAATTTCCGCCACCGTCTGTAGTATTTCAGAAGGGGTATGGCATTGTGGGTGGATTTGGGATTTACCGGATTTGAAAAGGATTATCCCGATACACTCGTCATAATGCCGAAGAAAAAGCCGAAAGGGAAAGAATTAACCGCTGATGCGAAGGCGTGGAACCGGATTGTCAGTGGTTTCAGAGTCCTCGTGGAGCACGCCATCGGTGGCGTTAAGCGATTCGGGATAGTTTCTGATAAGTTTCGCAACAGAAAAGATGGGTTTGATGACAAAGTTATGTTGATATCATGTGGGTTGTGGAATTATCCTTCTGTTGTTCTGCTGAATTGAGGGTGCGGTACGGGAGGTGGAGTGCATGATTCTTGTGTAAGGGGGTGTTTCGCAACAAGTCTATTGTCCCAAAGCCCATACACAGGATACCTTTAAGTATATCCATCGGTCAAGCATATCGTAATACTTGTCCAAAGGAGATTTACTAAATGGGAAATCGACCGCTCGATACGCTGAATGATGTGCTGGATACGTCAGTATTAGTCCGATTGAAGGGCGCACGTGAATTTCGCGGGACGCTGCAGGGATACGACATCCACATGAACCTCACGCTCACCGATGCCGAGGAACTCGCCGATGGTGAGGTGGTGCGCCGCATCGGAACAGTTATTGTTCGCGGCGACAATGTGGTATATGTTTCTCCCTGAAATTAACGGTGATAAAAAATGTCGAAAGGAACGCCCTCGATGGGCAAACGTCAGAAAAAGACGCATATACGGTGCAGACGATGCGGCAGCGTCTCGTATCACAAGAGAAAGAAGGTCTGTGTCTCATGCGGGTTCGGTAAATCAAAAAAGATGCGCGATTACCGGTGGAAAGAGAAAGGACGATCCGGGTAGTAGAGCCGTGGTTCAACCGGGGTGGATTGCCGTTTCATAGAGTTACGTCATCAAAGTAATATAAACTGCCAGAAGTCAATTGATTTGGTGATTTCGTTTGAATGAAGCATGTGGTGTGGTTGGTGGCTCATTTACCGGGCAGAAAGCCGCGCTTCCGATCTATTACTCACTGTACTCACTCCAGCACAGGGGGCAGGAGTCGGCTGGCATCTCGATCGCACATGAAGGCAACACGCGGTCGATCAAGGGCATGGGCATCGTGCCGTGGGTCTTTAAGAAGACCGATCTGCTCTCGATTCCTGGCAGCGTTGGGATCGGGCATGTCAGGTACTCCACCACCGGCGGATCAGAACCTGAGAACGTACAACCTCTGACGATCAATTTCAGGGGCGGGACAATCGCGATTGCACACAATGGGAACCTTGTCAATTCGGAAGCGTTGCGCCTCGAACTGACGCGGCAGGGGCACATCTTCCTCTCTGATTCGGATACCGAGGTCATCGCACACCTGCTTGTGAAGGACCTGATGCGAAACAACGTCGTAGAGGCGGTACGCCGGCTGATGCGGCGGCTTGTTGGCTCCTACTCCTTTGTGATGCTGCTAAACGACATCCTGATCGCTGTGAGGGATCCACTCGGCTTCAAGCCACTCTGCATCGGAAAGGTTGAATCTGAAGATGGATCCGGTTACATCGTGGCAAGCGAGAGCGTGGCGATCGATGTACATGATGGCGAGTTTATGCGGGATGTGCGCCCGGGTGAAGCGCTGATAATCACCGGTGACCAGATCGTGAGCCACCAGATATACCATCAGAAGAATGTTGCGCACTGCGTCTTCGAATATGTCTATTTTGCACGCCCGGACTCCATAATCGATGGCAAACTCGTCTACGATGTTAGATTAAAGATCGGAGAGCGGCTGGCAAGTGAACACCCCGTGGATGCGGACATGATATCGCCGGTACCCGACTCAGGCATCACCTCCGCGATCGGATACTCCAAGAAATCGGGCATCGAATACATCGAGGCTCTGATGAAGAACCGTTATGTCGGGCGCACATTCATCATGCCATCTGACGCTGTGCGGAAGAAAGCGGTTCAACTGAAATTAAACGTGATCAAGCCGAACGTCGCTGACCGGCGAGTGGTGCTGCTCGATGACAGCATCGTGCGAGGGAACACCTCGCAAAGGATCGTTGATAAGGTGCGCAAAGCAGGTGCATCAGAGGTGCATGTCAGGATCGGAAGCCCGCCGATCAAAACCCCGTGCTATCTTGGCATCGATATGCCCACGAGAGAAGAGTTGATCGCGTCGCAAAAGAGCGTATCAGAGATAGAAACAGCGATTCACGCAGAAACGCTCGGATACTTGAGTATCGACGGGCTGGTCGAGGCGATAGGGATTCCTGCGAGTGACCTATGTCTTGGCTGCCTCACAGGCGTGTATCCGGTTGAGATACCGGGTGAACAGTGTGCACGAAGGCAGCTTCGGCTGGAAGACTTCGATTCAAGTGATTAAATCTGCGTTCATCTTCTGTCTTCCCGAATTCGACCTCAACCATTATATTTGCATCCGAAGGCGGTGACGGCGCAGGCGGGCTGTTTTGTTACGTCTCAACTGCCGGTGAAGTGATGTTTATACCCCCCCCACCAACTGTCAACCATTATAACCTCCCACGCCCCAGATTCGATCATGGATCCCCGACTTAAGAAAGTACGTATCATCGCTGACTACCAGTTTGGCAGCGGCGCGGGCAGGGCGCTCTTTCCTGACGATGTGGCATTTAAGTTATCATCGACCGGCAGGATCCGGCAGGTCATGCAGGGTAACGAGCACGTTGCAACACTCAGGGCAAGCGACAACCGATTCACACTCGGAAGACTCGGGGCGTCCCGGTTACATACATCACTCCCCGGTCCTGCCATGCGGGTTGTGGTCACCGATGATGCCGTACCCTTTGTCAGCGATGGGAAGACCGCGTTTACACGGCATATCACCGACGCCGACCCTGCGATAAGGAGCGGCGACGAGGTGCTTGTGGTTGATAAAGACGACACGCTCCTTGCGACAGGGCAGGCAAAGCTGTGCGCATCCGAACTGCTTGCATTTGAACGCGGGGCAGGAGTGGATGTGCGACGAATCACTCAACCTCGCGGTTAACGCGGTCGTTTGGGTATCTGGCACACATTTCTGAACAATAATACACGAAACTTTTTAAATTCCTTTCAAATTCTTCTGGTCGGGAACAATCGAAAAACAATCGTGAGTGTATTTTCGGGATGATTAGATCTGGGTCATTCGTGATTTTAACACGAATCTGCGAATCCCATGAATGCCGAATCTGCGAATGGACGCTACAATTCGACTATGCACCAGAAATAATTGAGCATTGGTAGGTGAACGCTAATTGGCAGCGAGTCTGATAGTTTTCCGGAGCCCAAAGACCCTGCGAAACCATTATGTATTATTAAATACCAGAATAACATGTATGGTAGTGGAATCGACTGACGAGATAAAAAAATCTACTGATCGATTCATCGAGTCGGAGATGATTATCTCGAGGGGGTTTATGGTATCTGCTCAGGCGATGTTCGGTGATGGCTATAAGGCAATCATCCGGAACTTATCACACAGATACGGAAAAAGTATCATCGAATATCTTGCATCCGGTACTGACCTGAGCACTCTGACCGATATCGAGAAGTTGCAGTTGTTATTCGAACGCGGCGTTAGTGCCGATGATGTGCAGGTGACAATTGAAGATGATAAATTGATATTAACAACGCTAAACTGCAAGCACCATCTTGGAAAGAATGTGCGTGAGAAGACTGGCATCCCCTCAACAAGGGTCTGTCCGGTCGGCATTCTTGCAACCTGCCTGATACAGAACATACTCAATCAGAACGTCACAGGCGGACACAAGGATGCAGACAATTACGAAAAAACCGGGGAATGTAGTATACGCTTTGATTTAACGGGGGCGCGACCATGACTATACCTGAGATGCTTGACAAGGTTTTATCAGATCTTATAAACACCGGAGAGATTGAATCGAGTGTGATTGCGAGCCGGGACGGGCTGCTCATAGCAGCGCGCATGTCACACGGCGACGAGGAGGTATTTGCCGCTATGTCAGCAACGATGCTTGGTGCTGCGGAAACTGCATCCACCGAGCTGGAAAAGGGGGTGCCGGATCGGCTGATCGTTGAATCGAACGATGGAAAGCTGGTTGCGGTCGGAGCCGGATCAAAGGCGCTGGTCGTGGCGCTCACGCCCCCCGATGCCGGTCTCGGACTTGTTCTTGTGGAACTTGATAAAGCCGCCGAAAAGATTAAGAAGATTCTGGCTTGACGCAGGCGTTAAAATGGCATACATAGCGTGGAGGCGATGTTTTGTGGATTGAACTTGACGGCTGGATGGCAAAACTCAGGTTCTCTGCATGTCACCTGATACCCGATCATCCGAAGTGCGGGAGGCTGCACGGACATACGTATGCAGTGAACGTGCGAGCACACGGGAGACGCACCGGAGAGTTTATCATCGATTTTGAACTGTTGAAGGAGATGATTGCACAGATATGCAGCCGGTTCGATCACCACATCATGATAGCAGAAAACGATCCTCGCCTCCACATCACGAAGAATAACGACAGTGTGGTCATCAATATCGGCGAGAAGACCTACCAGCTCCCGATCGAGGATATTGTCTTTATTCCTATCGATTCAACGAGTGCCGAGAGCTTGTGCGTGTATGTTGCAGGCGAACTTGCCCGCATGATCAAGACCAGTGAGCACCATATCAGCAGACTGGAGGTGCGCATCGACGAAGGGATCGGGCAGGGCGCAGGCTGCACGATGGACCTCGATGGCGATGATGATGGCGATACCGGGGCATCTCTATGAATGTGATTTGCTGCTGCAACGTCAATATCGACTCGGTATGCGCCGTCAACGGAGCTAAGATCACCGAGTATATCGAGAAAAATAATCTTGGTACTGAAATTAAGCATCTGATCGAAAACCCGCCGAACCGGATCAACAACATCAGCGAGCTTCTTGCTCTTCTCCTGAGATGCATGGAGAAAGGAACCGGGGGGGAGTTTCTGGTCGAGATGCCTGATGCCATCCCTGAGTCTGCGATTCGGTCCCTGATAACAGGCAAACCGGTGCTGCGTCTGGGCGGAAACGCCGGGATCGCCGCGGACGTCCTGTCCAATCTCGGAGCATCGCTGGTGATCCCGAATGTTGCATGCCCGTCGAGAAGACAGGTTGATCTATTCTCAGGAGAGGTAATACGGATCCCGGTTTACAAAGACGGGGATATTTCCCTGTTAAAGCCGGGTGACACTGTTAGCTGCGAGGAGGATGCCTTGCACTACGTCTTCGACTTCAAGAAAGGAGATAAGGTCACACTCTGCGACAGAACGATCAGCGTGCCGAACAACAACCGCATCATAGCGACTTACGATCCGAAAAACATCTCTCTGTACATGGATGACGCGTTTCGGGATTATTCCCTTGCGCATATCAAAGAAATAGACGGGGCATTGATCTCAGGCTTCCATCTGCTTCGCAATACATATCCGGATGGATCCACATATATCGACTGTTTGCAGCCGATTCTTGATCATTTGAAACGTTGGAAATCAGTGAATCCGGATTTGCGGATACATTTTGAATCCGGCGACTTTTTGGACGGCGACATCACCGATTTTATAATCTCTCGCCTCTCTGATATCGTGGACAGCATCGGTATGAACGAAGAGGAGTTTCTGGGGGATGATGCAGACACTTCAGCGAGAAACATCATCGAAAAGTCGGTTCAATCGATCGACGAGCTTGGAATATCAAGATTATGCATCCACACAAGAGATTTTACCGTGAGCGTCTTTGATCCTGCATACATGGATGCACGATCCGAGATTGGCGCACTGAACTTCGGCGCGTCGGCGTCTGGCGCGCTTGCCATAGCCGGACACGCCAATATCACATCATCGCACGCTGCAACCATGGATCTGCAACCAAGCGACGCCGGAGTTCGCGAATGCTCAGGCGTGCAGGAGCATTTTCAAGGGGAACGGATCGATGGTGGCGTATATCTGCAATTGAACGGCTACACAGTCTGCGTTGCGCCATCACTCCATTGCGAAAGCCCGGTAACCACGGTCGGTATGGGCGACACCATGACCGCAGGCGTTTTTCTTCGTGAGCTGGAGCACCGCCCGACGTAGCTGGCATGGATGCCTGAAACGTGAGGCTGCGTGCTTTTGGCGTTTCTCTGGAAAATCAACTTTTTTGTAATGGCAGTCGGATGTGTGGCAGCAATACTCTTCGGGTCTCTCTCGCCGATTCTTGTTAAATTGGAAAGAGAACGAGAAAGACGCGGAATGGTGCAAAGAACAAAAATCCTCCTGTGCCGCAGCTTAAAGCCTCCTTTCATCGTGAACATCTCCGGTTCGTTCATCAGCCCCTGGCGCCCGAACCGGAGCGAAATCTATATACTCCGATAAGACAAAATATTTATAACAGCGGTCAGATGAGACCGATGGGGGAGGATCAATAAATGGCATTCACCTACTTTTTCAGAGACATGCAGACGCTCGAGATGATTCGTGACTATGTGGTTCCTGCATTGCGTACACGCAGGTACATCCATATATGGGACGCAGGGTGCGCAATGGGACCGGAGCCATACTCTATTGCCATCATCTTTCGGGAGAATATGGGGGGTATGATCTTCAGAAACGTCCAAATACATGCAACAGACATCGATGAGAGCAATCTATTCGAAAAGATCATCGAGGATGGCGTGTATCCAAGGGAGCAGGTCGAGCGGATCCCAAAGGACATCTTCGATAGGTACTTTGCGCCAGCCGACAAGCCTGACCATTTCAGAATTGCCGAGGAGATCAGAAGATGTATCTCGTTTAAGAGACATAATTTACTCACCCTTGATCCCGTACGCAATGGTTTTGGGCTAATCGTCTGTAAGAACGTGCTTCTACACTTCAATGAGGCGGAAAGGATCAATGTTATCAGGATGTTTCACGACACGCTCGCTGAAGGCGGATTTTTTGTGACCGAACAGACACAGAAGATGCCTGCGGAACTTGAGGGCATCTTTGAACCCGTGGTATCGAATGTACAGTTGTTCAGGAAGGTGGGATAAAGGCTCATGGTCTTAAGATTGGAAGCGATATTCCCTGACGACTGGCAGTATATTCTAACTATTTACAAGAACTTCGTACACTCCACAGGAGCTCGAGCCGCCACTGAAAAACTTCTGCTCACGTTGCTTGAAGTTGGTGTGAGATTCGGAGAGCGGCTATCACGATTGCATCCGGACGGATTTGTCGAGATCGGCTGCGGGTTGGCGATTCCATCGCTAACGCTTGCAAAACTGGGTCATACCGGGGGAAGGGCTGTTGACATAGACCCAAAAGTCCTCTCTTACGCCGAAGATATGAGCGATCGTCTGGGATTGGGATGCGCCCTGGAGTTTCAGTGTCGTGATGTCTTCGAGGATCGACCAAAATTGCAGAAAGGCGAGCTCTTGATCGCAGAGAAACCTGCAAGCTACAAAAAGAACATCCTGGAAGTGGAGTATAACATAAGGAATTGGTGCACAATCGAAGGTCACAATCTTGCAGTGATCCCATCCTTTATGGACGGCGATACCCTGACCTCTTACTCTCTGAGATGCGAAAAACATGAAAAAAAACTCAGACAGGTGGGATTTAAGGTAGAAAACAGACAGATATGCGAACAGTTGCCATTCCGGTGGCTGATCGCAACCAAATAGGGGAAAAATCGTCTCATGAAGATTCTGAACCTTACCCGTGAGAGCAAGATGTACACATCCAACGTCCATCTCATCACAGGAACGTGGAACGCTATTAACGATCTCAATACGCTGGTAGACGTGGGCAGGGACCCATCCGTGATCGAAAAGATAAATAATGCTTCGACAGGCGTGGGCAAACATAGAGTGGAGCAGGTCGTCCTGACCCATAGCCATTACGATCACGCAAGCCTTCTGCCGCAGATCAAGGAAACGTTCAATCCGGAGGTGTATGCATACTCACACTCCCTGAAAGGCGTGGATCATCTGCTGAAGGATGGTGATACGTTGAAATTGGGCGATCGGATCTTCGAGGTCATCTACACGCCGGGTCACAGCAGCGATTCGATCTGTCTCTATTGTGAAGAGGAACGTGTGTTGTTTGCAGGTGACAGCGCAGTTATAATCCAGTCGGCTGGCGGCACCTATGAGAAGGGCTTCGTCCACGCACTGGAAAAGATCTGTCGCAGGGACGTCCAGTCGATCTATTTCGGGCACGGAGACCCTTTACTCAACAACTGTAATGCACGGGTACACGACTCGCTAAAGATCGTCAGGGAGGCACGCAGATGAAGATAATCTTCCACGAAGATTTTAAACGCACCGATTATGCAGCGGACGGTGCATCGGTACCGGGCAGGATGGAGCGTATCATTGAGGCGCTGGTCGAAGAGGGCGGATATGATGTCGTTTCACCTGAGCAGGCGTCATCATGGGATCTGTCGCTGGCACATTCAGAGGCTCATATCGCAGGCATCGCAGAGGATCCGAAATTGTTTGAGATGGCATCGTTATCTGCCGGTGGCGCAATACTAACATCAGAGATCGCTTTTACGAAAGAGCCGGCATTTGCCTGTATCAGACCACCCGGTCATCATGCATCACGAAATTCGAGCTGGGGATACTGTGCATTCTGTAATATGGGTATCGCACTCCTGAAGTTGAGAGAGGCGGGGCTCATCGAGAGCGCATTCGTACTGGATTTTGATGCACACACAGGAGATGGAACGATCGATGTGCTTTCAGACTGGAAGGATGTCAGGATCTTAAATCCCATGGCTGGCAACAACAAGGACTACCTCAAGGAGATCGAGAATTGCATTCACGATATCGGATATGTTGACATCGTTGGAGTATCGGCTGGATTTGACTCCTATAAAGAGGACATGGGGAAAAAACTGACGACCTTCGACTTCTACCTGATCGGCAGGCTCATGAAGAAGTTCACGAAACGAATGGGGCATGGACGGCGTTTTGCCGTACTGGAGGGTGGATATTACCTGCCGGATCTCGGGAAGAACGTGCTTGCGTTCTGCCAGGGATTCGAATAACCGGGGGGAGATAGATGCCAGAGAGACTGACCTTTAAGTTACTGCCCCGTGACCAGCGCTCTGACTACGACTGGTTGAACATCGATTACGGTACTACACGGGTGGGCAAGGTCCGGGGTCTAACCGATGGCAGGACACTTACAATTCATTCGATCAACATATTTCCTGAGTTTGAAGGGCATGGCTATGGTAAAAAGACGATCGAGATGTTCAAGGAATCCTTTGACACGATCATCGCAGACAGGGTGCGATACACAGCCATCGGATTCTGGGTCAAGATGGGATTTACTGACGCGGGAGACGGTAGTTATGTGTATCACAAGAAGTGATCGGTCATAATCAAAGTCAACAGCCGCGGGTGACTTCCCGGATCCGCGGCTTCAACCCTCAACCCATCTCTACGACGCTGCCGCTGTAAGCACCTTCTCGAGATCTGGCAGGATTAGCAATTTCCCATCACCCAAGCTTGCAGGCGTCCTTGTATGTACTCGGCATCGATGCCACTGCCACCGGACTCAGTCACGAAGTCCGGCACCGGCTCGATATCATTTGCAGGCATCAGGGCAAGCACCTCGCATACCCGTGATCTCACGCACCTGATCGACCCGGACTCATAGAGCCTGTCGGCAAGCGTGAAGACAACGCGTATCGTTTCATCAGAGGATGTTTCATCCATGATTCCGGACTCCAATACCATACCAGTCCCTTGCACCGTGAGCCCGGCTGAGTTCGTCCACCGGTTCCTGTGTTACATCAACACGCTCATAGATCTCGGATGTTAACTCCTGTACTATAGCTGCCTGCTGCTGCGCCGCAAAGGAATCCTGCTCGACGGGGGATGCACTCTCTTCGGATATACGTGCAACCTCGCGCAGTTGATGAGTTTTTACTCAATTCGACACGTCAATCATCCCGTGCGCCCTGAGCACACTCTTTATCTCATCAAATTCAGGAGCGAATTTTTCTTCGAGTTCGCTCTTGATTCTCTCCAACTTCCAGTCCATGTAACTCTTCAGGTCCCCTCTCATAAGTTTGATCTCTTCTATGGTCTGATCCTGCTTGGAACTGAGCGTTTCAAATCCGGTTCTCATCTCCGCTCTCATGCCACCCATCTCTTCTTTCATACCTCTCATCTCCCCTCTCATACCACCCATCTCCCCTCTCATACCGCTCATCTCCCCTCTCATACCGCTCATCTCCTCTCTCATGCCACCCATCTCTTCTTTCATCTCTCCAAATCCGGTTCTCATCTCCGCTCTCATACCACCCATCTCTTCTTTCATATCTCCAAACCCACCCTTCACAACAACAATCAGTTCTTTGAGATACTCAGATGCCTTGTCCAGTCTCTCATCGGTCTCACCCTCCCCAACGAGTTTGTAAAAATCGTTATACTCACTGGTAGCATCAGGATGCTCGACTTCAACATTCTCGACATTAATCAGAGCATTTTTAATTGATATTGCATCAAGAAAACTCTCTAAGTCCCTTTCTTCACCATCTGCGATTATTTTAACCCTGCCATCCGCGAGGTTCTGAACAGTGCCTGTTATTCCGGATTTTTTCGCGATTTCAACAACTCTTGCCCTGTAACCCACGTTCTGAACCTTTCCTGACATGATCGCGGCGATCCGTTTCATAAGGTTCACTCGGCGGTTGGTCGCAATAAAGTTTTCGTGAATGAGGAGTGCCCCTTCGGCAAAACAGCAGCAGCACATAATTTTAATAAAATAAAACCCCGCGGACCCCTGCCCCGGATCCGCGGCTTTAACCCTTCAACCCAGGTCCTTACACCGCTGTAAGCACTTTCTCGAGATCCAGCAGGATCAGCAGTTTCCCATCACCCAGCTTGCCGACGCCTTTGATGTACTCGGCATCGATGCCGCTACCACCGGACTCAGTCACGAGGTCGGGCACCGGCTCGATATCCTTTGCCGACATCCGCAGCACCTCGCTCACCGAGTCCACGACCATGCCGATCGGGACGCCATCGGGCTCGACGATGATGATCCGTGTGTTGTCATTCCGCTCCGCCTCTTCCAGTCCGAACCTTCTCCGGAGGTCGGTAACAGTTGTTACCTGACCCCTTAGGTTGGTGACACCATTCACAAAGTACGGTGCGTTTGGCACCGGCGTGGTATCTCGCATACTCGTAATCTCACGCACCTGATCGACCCTGACGCCGTATAGTCCGTCGGCGAGCGTGAATACAACGAGTATCGCCTCATCAGAG
>JAIWAP010000048.1:0-11486 GCA_048634345.1 Methanobacteriota archaeon
TCATCCCGGATGATCGGATGCTCAAGCACCGAGACGGACGCGCCCTCTCGCTCAAATGCGCTTGCAACGCGGGCGCAAGAATCTGCCGGCACCTCGAGCACGATCTCGCCGCTCGTTGCATCGATGTCTGCGCGATCCACATTGATCGCGACGCCTGTGTCGAGGATCACTTTTGCGATCACAGGATCGTGAACCGCTGATGAAATGTGAATGACCATCTTCATGCTATCACCATCGCCATCATTGCCCCCTCATCTCCGCACCAACAATTTGCTCAGATCGCCGCTCGTGACCATCCCGATGACTTTTCGGTCATCATCGATCACAGGAAGCGCCGAAATCTTGTGTCGTTCCATCTTTCGCACCGCAATCTCGACAGGCTCATCAGGCGTGCTCGTGATCACACTTGTTGTCATGGAACTCCTGACATCCCCGGTCTCGCCGTGGGCTACCGCTTTTGAGATGTCCCACGAGGTGACGATCCCGATCAGGGCGCCGTCCTCCGAGACCACGGGCAGATGGTTGAAGTTGCCTTCTGTGATCAGTTCGGCTATGTGTTTGATATCCATGTCTGTTCCGATGGTGTGGACCCGTCCCGACATCACGTCCCGCACGAGCGGCTGCTCATGGATCTCCCGCATCGGTTTTGCCGTGCCGTGTGCCCTGATCTGCCCGGCTGGGCTGCTCACAAAGAACTCACCATCCATGATCCACTCTTTCAGTTCGTCAGCAATCATCCGTGCGGTATGAAAACTCGAAAGCGGGGAAGTCCGCACCTCTTTGCCGTCGAGATCGATGATCCCCGACTTCAGTTCCTTGTACGTGACGTCCCTGAGCACAGGGCGGCTTCGCCGTGGAATCCCGTAATCATAAACGCTCGTCACAAGCTCGGCGTCGCTGACCCCTGCCGCGGCTGCGATATCCTCATCAAGGATCGGGATCGGGACGCCGACGCCGACATACATGCTGATGCCATATCTGTGGAAGGCAGCCCCGCGAATGTATTTCGTATCCATACCCCGAAGATCGCCGCAGGTCATCAGCGTTCCGAAACGGTTGTCAGGGTCGTGCTGTGTCCCGCTGCCGATCACATACCCTTTCGCGCCCCCGAGAAATATCCGGGTGCCTGTGCCGATCGTCCTGAATTCGGGGTCGTTTGAGATCGGCGATAGCACGCCAGCCCCCGAATAAGCGACATTGCCGAATCTTGGCAGGAGCGTGCCCATATACGTGTACAGGGCGCGTTTTGTCGAGTTTGTTGCGGCAGCATACCGCTGGTACGCGTTTCTCGGGTTTACCATCATAGTCTGGTTCAGATCATCGATTGTGATCGTGGTATCCAGCATCTTGCGTGGATAACAGTCAGTTCCGGATGATTCGGCATGTACATCGATGCTCTTTCCGGCGATCAGATCCTCGATCACATGCCCTCCGCCGTACGATTCATCCGATGCGGATGGCTGTGTTACGCCGAGATATGCATCGACCGCGGCAATCCCTGAGTAAGCCTCGACATCGTTTAGATACACGCGCTGCATCCGGATCGGCGGATCAGAGTGCCCGAAATTTAAGAATACGCCTGATGAACACATCGCCCCGAATGTGCCGGTTGTGACCACATCGACCTCCTGCGCCGCTTTCCCTGCCCCGTTCTCTCGCACGTATTCTGTCATCTCCTCTGCTGTGAGGACGAGGGCGCTGCCGTCACTGATCCGCTCGTTGATTTCGGATATTGTTTTCGCTGCCATTCGTTATGTGATAATCGATTTCATTATATTTATAGACATTCCACTGTGCACGCATCTTCTTATGTCGCCGGGGCGCTTGCAGATAACGATATACCGGGAAGCGGATCATTACGGGGCACCTCCCCGGGTCCCCTGGCGAAATGTATTTATAGGGAGAAATCCAAAGCCGGAAGATGTTATGAGAACACTCAAATCTGCACTTGATGCTGCCGATTGCAGGGGGATTGAAGATTTAAATGGACGTCAGTATATATTTCAAACTTCTCTGATTTAACCTGACCGATACAATTAGTATACCCGGAAGTCATTAACGTCGTTATCCAATTAATTCAACAGTCTGGAATCAGTGGAGGACATTTAATAATAATTACATGAGTTATATTTTTCCGTGTCCCGGATCTTATCAATCTCCGGCACAGGGACATATATAATAGATTATTGGATTTATATCATAATATGGAAAAAAAGCGTCCGTTGTATATTGAAAAAGAGGCATATACTTCAAAAATCTTCAGATATCTTCAGATGTATCGCAGATGTATCATCGAACAACCAAAACCATATATCAAACTGCTTCGACCTGAGATCGCTGCGATGGACATTGCGCTTCCCGCGTCAAGCGCGCTTCTCGCCACTTATCTGCTGGCAGGTACTTTCCCGCCGCTTTTTCCATTCGTGCTGGCTGTTATTGGCGGATACTGCGCGATCGCCAGTACGTACGTCTTCAATGATTGCTGCGACATCGATATCGACACGATCAACCTGCCTGACCGCCCGCTTGTTGCAAGCGATGTCACAAAGAAACATGCACTTCTATATGCATTTCTTCTCTTTTTGATCGCAGCAGCCGTTGCACTCTACTTAAATTTTGAATCACTCGTGGTGCTGCTTGCTGCGACAATTGCGATCAGCGCATACTCAGCAATCGCAAAACGCGCCACATTCTTAAGTTTTCTGCCGGTTGGGTTTGCGTACGGGCTTGTTCCGATCGGGGTATGGCTCGCGTTCGATCCTGCGGGTGTGCTGAATATTGGCGCCGTGCATACGTATGCAAGCGATCCAGCCGGCGTGCTGCTGCCGCTCCCGGCAATCCTCTTTGGCGCCATGATCTGCATCACTGACTGGGGGTTTACGCTATCAGGCGTGGCAAGGGACGTCGAGGGCGACAGACTCCGGGGCGCACCCACATTCCCTGTGACTTTTGGCGTGCCGGTAACATCGAAATTTGTGATGGTATGCTGGATCTGCGGTGTTGCGCTTTCGCTTGCCATCGGGTACACCGCACACCTCGGGCTGATATATTTCGCGGGCGCGGGCTTTGGCGGGTGCTGGATGCTGTTGCAGGCAGCCGATTTTGTGCGAAACCCGGTGCCAGAGCGGGGCGGGCGATTGTTTTTGCAGGCGTCATCGTACCGGGCTGTGATCTTTGTCTCGATGATCGCAAACATCGTGGCGCTGTGCATGGTAGGGCACGGGTTCTGGTTCTGATGCCGGTGGCAGGTATCACGCCAGAGGGGATGGAATGACTATTATCACTCCATCAGCCGGTTGATCCCCCCGGGGCACTGCCTCGACAGACGTCATGATGATATCGGTTCTCGCGCATCTCTCTCATACATGTTCGTATCTGCGGTTCGCAGAGGCGTTTGTTGAAGCGTGTCGGCGATGGTGCGGTTGTGCTGTCGCTCCTCCGCGGGATTGCCGGAAGCAAGGGAGGGCATCATGCGGATGATGCGGTGAAACGGCGTTCTCTGGTGTTTTCAGAGGTCTGTGGTGGCTATAGTCATCTCAGGTAACAAATTGTAAAAACCACATCCGAAAATTTGTAACGATCAATCTGACCGTGAACACAAGAGAGACCAATGCCTATGCAACATAATCGCCACGAAGCGCATAAACAACGTCTTTGTGTTCTTCGCGGTGTTGCATCCAACTGACTATTACAGATACAACCATATTCGTTGTGAATCGGTACGAACGATCATCACAACGTAATCCTCCCGACTGCCGCCTGGAGAATCATGAGCGCGTCAAGGGAGGTTACCTCTCCGTCGCTGTTCACATCGGCGGCATCGTACTTGCGGCTTTCTGCTGCGATCCGGAGTGCGATTACAGCGTCTGCGGTGGTGATCTTGCCGTCGTGGTTGAGGTCACCCCTCGCTGGTGGAGCATTGTCCACTCTGATAACTATTATGTCTCCACCCTCGTTACCTGCCTCATCGACCATCGTTGCCCGGATGAAGTAATATCCATCCGCTACCTCTGTAGTATCCCATGTTGCAGCCCATCCTCCCGCAGGACTCGTCACATTGGTTATCTCAACCCATCCGGGACTCTCAAAGGACCCTTTCTCTGATACCGTCACCATCACCGAAGCGTTTCTCCAGCCATTGACATCGGGGCGGTAGAGACTGCCATTCTCGTACATACTCACATTACTCACATTCCCGTACGTCGGGCACATGATATCCACCTCATGACTCCCATCCGCTCTTCTGGTATTGTTGACCGATCTACCAGTAACCCAGTGACCACGGGTGTTATTGTCCCACTCGTAGCCCCATAGCACATCCTCTCTATTCGCCTCCAGCTCATCTCTGTACCTCGCAAAGGTCAATCTACTTTTGTTTGTCTCGATACCAACCTTGAGACCATGCGGATTATCGCACCCGTATCCACACTCTTTCAGATAGTCCTCGATCCCCTTTTTGAAATTGGAATCTTTGGTGCCGTTCGCATCGGTTCCCATCAATCTTGCCAGTCGCTCAACCAGTTCAGATTGGTTAACAGTTCCATTTCCTGTGATATTCGAATACCCGTGTACATCCCAGTATTTGAGGCAGCTTGCTGCCGCGGTTGGTCCACAGCACACCCTGGAGAGGTTCTTACCGCTTATGTTCCGGCAGTAATGGAACTGGATCTTCTCCTCGATATCTTTCTCATAGTACTCTGTCTTGTTTGAATACTCCCACAGAACCCGGCTGACATCCTCGTCCGCAGAGTATGTACTGAGTTGTACGGAACCACAGACCACATCCTCACAGAGAGGCGTGCGTATTTCTGGTATAGGCGGCGTGGGCTCCAGATAAACAGATATCTGCGCAGTTCCTATCCCCTCCAGACCATACATCTCCACTCTGATGTAATACAACCCCTCTTCCATACATGGGGTGTCCCAGTAGACACTCCACCCATCTCCCCAGTCCGATGCCCGGGCAAGTTCTCCTCCGACTGTTGGCTCGCTCCCGTCATCATCAACACCTATATACGTCCAGTTCACACCATCGACAGAATACGAGAATCTGGCATAACTTACATCCCTCCCGCTCGCCTCCCCTGCCCAGATCGTGGTGTTGTCATAGACGAGAGAGTTGCTGGAGGGTGTCACAAAGAACGGCTCGAGCGATTGCTCTGTAACGAAGAATATCTCGCTGTTTATACCCTCTGTAGTGTTCACTTCCTCTGTATTACCGAGGTTATCCACACTATAGTATCCAAGAATATGGATACCATCGCCTTCCAATGTAAATGGTTCCGCATATTCGTTTGGTGTCCATGATCCCGTGCCCTCGTAGTAGTCCAGATATGTCGTGGAAGCCACACCCGACCAGCACGTTACTTCGCTATCGTTCGAGCACTCCTTCAAACAAAATTCCTCTATAAGCAGATCATCGATTCGGAAGGGGAAAGGACCTGTACTTTTGTTATACCTGCAACACTTACTCTTTTCATCGTAATCATAATTTCCAAATGCAGCGATGAATTTAAGATCCCTGCAGGAGAGGTCGAACTTCTCAACAGGTATGCGTTTTCCATCTTTGTATTCAGATATAGTCACACTCACCTTCTTGGGATACCGGAGAGGACCAAAACCGAACCTTATGGATTTATCAGGGCTGATGGTGTGTATGGAACTTCCTATGGTATTTCCTTCCTTATATTTCATCTTGACATGATATCTCTTCTCGGTGTTGTTGTTTCTCAGAATAATGTGTTTTATCCTGCAGCAATCATCAGAGCCGTTTAAAGTGATGGGCGTTTCGTTTGTAACGAGCGTAACTAACCGCTCCTCCCCAAAGACGGTGGTATTCACAACATAACCTGACTCCCCAACCGTTTTGCTCGTAGCCGGAGCTTCGTTGTCGACCACATGCGTCTGATTATGCATGGGTTCCGTGTTATTGAGGATATCAACAGCATAATACTCGATATGATGCGTGCAATTCCCGGGAAGCGTGAAATTTACAGCGCAGCCCCCTGAGTTACAGGACATGACCTCAACCACTCCCGGTCCACAATATTCCCTCGTCCAGGTGTTCCATGTCCCGTTATTCCATATCCGGTAATAGATCGAATCAACGCCTATGCCAGCTCCATCATCTGCGCTCAGCTCGATTTCAGTATCTGAGGTCAGATAATACCCTTCTTTATATTCAGGCACACCTATTGCCTTGGTCGTGGAGGGGGCTTCGTTATCCACCGTTATCCAGATTATGTCCGAGGCTTCATTGCCTGCTTCATCCATTGCCGTTGCCATCAGAAGGTAGCTTCCGTCCTCTATGCTCGCTGTATCCCAGTCGAAAGAGAAGACTGGGATTTCAAGGGACGGTCCACAATAGCCAATCGGTCTCCAGTCGCAAGGGGTGGTCCGGTTTTCTTTCAGTGCCTTCCATAATTCTTCGTAGGCTGTTTTTGGAGAAAACACGATCATCCCATCGATCTTCTGACCATCTTTCGAAAGTTCAGGGTAATATTTTTCAAGTCCGGTTATCTTCCCAGTTTCATCCATCTCCACCTCCGTGTAACCGGTATCGTTGTTATGATCCATGAAATCTATATTGTACGGGGGCAGTTGCGCCCATATACATCCATCCGGTGTCCACCATATCTCAAGAGTCGGCATGAAACTGTTTGCTGTGACTGCGTGCCCCCAATCATCGCCATTCTGTTTCTTTCCTGCAAGAAGAAGGAGAATATCTTCGTGTGGGAGCATAGTCTTGTAGAATTTTACCCAATCTATGTTTTCGGGCAGCGTTTCATAAGTAGCCGTCTTTTCCCTACCAAAAGCCTTGACCACGAAATCTTCTTTCATATTCGCAGTTTTTCTCTCTTTTGCATAGTCCTTTAACCCTGCAACCATCTCGGTGTCCTTTGTGAGGTGTCTTCCTATCGTGCCGGGAGGGTCTATGTTCTCGGTCTTAAACATCCTGTTCATCTTTCCCGTCAACTTTTCCGGGTCTTCCAGTTCTCCGGGGACGAGATCGTCGAAGGGCTTTTTGCCGGTTTCGTTTGTGTAGTTGTTCAACCACAGAAGAGAAGCAGCGGCTGATGCCGGTCCACAGCCATACCCCTGTGGGGTGTGCGGGACGTCTTTCTCCACCCCTAATGACTCATCTACTCTGAAGATGGAAAATATCATGCCGCTAACATCCTCATCCCCGGTAGTAGCACTGATCATGAGAATGCCATCGACCGCCTGGTCGAATACGGGCTTAAGAATCGTTGGGGAAGGTGGCGTAGGATCTAAATAAACCATGATCTGGCTCTGCCCGGTCTGGCTCAACTGATCGGTCATCGTTGCCCTGATGTGATACCAGCCTTCAGCCAGACCGGTGGTGTCCCAGACCGTGCCCCAGCCATCCAAGCCTGCGCCATAACTTTCACGAGGATACGTATTCACACGACCGTCGTAGTCCCTTGATATGTAATGCCACGTCTCACCATCTCTAGAATATTCGAAGCAGGTGGATGCTATGTCATCTGCATTCCGCGCCTCTACTGCCCCGATACCGGTGGCGCCAGAGATCCAGGACCCATTGCCAGGATTGTAAATTTTTGGTTCCGGAGATGGGTCGCCCAGGTAAGCAAGCCTCCCATCAGGAGCTAAATCGCCAATAGTTGCGCCATTGAACGTCTCTGTCAGTATCTTCCATGGTACGACATCATCCAGTTCCCCAAGCTCGGTCAGTGGTATTGAGATATGAACGATGAGCGTGGAAGTCATGCCCCATGTTGCATCCGTGGGTTTTACGTCCCAGCCCCATGACTCGTAAGTCGCTCTTTCCATCTTCCATTTCATCGTTGCTGAGTCGTAAATAACGGAATACATCGTGTCCACATCTGCAACAGGGTAATAATGGCAGTTATCCTCCAGATCATTGTTTTCATCCATTAAAATCGTCCAGAAGACGGTATTTTCCAGTGGCGGGATGCCGCCGTTTGCTGTGATACGGAAATTCAATGAATCCACTGTTCTGTCCGCCTCACCCATGACAACGTCCACATAGCCGAGATAATTCTCAGGAGGTACCGGAACTCCGGTGTAGATGTAGGTCAGGTCACTCGCGGGGTCGGTGAATGAAGATGTGTCATCCGCCGTGCTAACCATGCAACAGGTAGCCAGAATAACCATACATGCTAACATATAAATTATCGTTCTCAATCTACCACCTCCGGATAGTCAGAGCACTGCACTTTCACGTGCTCATCGTATTAAAGATTTCGGCAGAGTCTGTATCCTGAGTGTTTTTCGATGTCTGCCGATCGATTCATCTTGGTAAAGGGTATAGATGGTGCACCAGAGAGAACAAACGAGTATCACTCCATCAGCCGGTTGATCCCCTCGAGCACTGCCTCAACAGACGCCATGATGATATCGGTTCTCGCGCCCCTTGCCGTGACCACCTTTTTGTCAGACCGCATCGTAACAAGCACCTCAACAAGCGCATCGGTGCCGCCCACGATCGAATCGACATGGTACTCCTCAAGCTCTATGTCATGCATATTCGCAATCGCCTTCTTGAGCGCATTGATCGCTGCATCAACCGGTCCGGTTCCGATGCCAGCCTCGACAACCTCCTGCCCGTCCACGAGCAGTTTGATGGATGCGGTTGGCGTGACCCGGTTTCCTGACACAACAGTCAGTTCGTCGAGTTTTACCTTCGCTTCCTTATAGATCTCAAGCACAGTCTCGGCAATCGCCTGCAGATCGGCATCGGTCACCCGCATTCCCTTGTCTCCGAGTTCCTTCACGCGCACGAAGATATCGCCTAATTGCTCGTCTGTTGCAGTGAGTCCAAGCTCACGCAGCGCGGCATCGATCGACGCCCTGCCTGTGTGCTTTCCGAGAACGATCTTCTGCTCCCTGCCAACGACCTCCGGCGAGATCGGCTGGTATGTGAACGGGTCTGCAAGGATTCCGTGCACATGGATACCTGCTTCGTGCGTAAACGCGTTCCCCCCGATGATCGACTTGTTCGGAGCAACAGCGACGCCTGTGAGCCTGCTTACGAGGCGGGAGGTCGTGTACAACTCCTTGTAGTTGATCTTTGTCGGTATGTGGTGCAGCGACTCAAGCACCATCGCCACCTCCTCAAGAGGCGCGTTTCCTGCCCGTTCGCCGACCCCGTTTATGGTCACGTGCGCCTGTGCAGCACCCGCAAGGATCGCTGCCACCGTGTTCGATGTCGCAAGCCCGAAGTCGTCGTGACAGTGAATGCTTAACGGTGCATCAAGATCGGCCAGTTCCTTAAATATCTCGGTGGTGTGCTCCGGAGTCAGTATCCCAACGGTGTCGCAGAAGCATAGCCGATCCGCGCCAGCCTCGATGCCGTCAGCATACAGGGACTTTAGAAAACCGATATCCGCACGTGATGCATCCTCTCCACTCAGTTCAACGATGAGACCATGATCCTTTGCAAACTCACAGACACTGATCGCCTCGTTTCGCACTGTTTCACGGTCTTTCTTCAGTTTTTTTTCGATATGAAGGTCAGAAACCGGGACAACTAAATGAATCGAATCCACACCGCATTCGAGAGCCTTCTTAACATCGATCTCGCGGATCCGGCAGTAGCTGCATATCTCTGCATCCAGATTCTCGCGCACAACCGCCCGGATGCCTTCCTGCTCGCCACCCGCCATGATCGCACTGCCAGCCTCGATCACGTCTACCCCTAAAGAATCGAGTTTTCGTGCAATCCATACCTTCTCCTCTGGCGTTAGCGACACGCCAGGCGTTTGTTCGCCATCGCGCAGTGTCGTGTCCAGAAATCTAACGGTGCTGGTGGTGTCTGTTATGTGAATCCCTCTAATCAATTGTTTATGCAGTTGTTTATGGCAATTTCTTCTCGCCACCTGACTTAAGAATGTTGATCGCCACGAACGAATGTAGCCGATAGTTTTACAGTGCCCTACGACATGATCAATTATATGCATGGGCTCGTAGGGTAGCGGATATCCTATTGGGCTTCGGACCCAATGACTCGTGTTCGAATCGCGGCGAGCCCGTATATGCATAAAGGTGGTAAACATGAAAGATATCGACATCCTGACCAAACGAGCAACTGAAATGAAAGCGAACGGTATGCTTGACGGGCAGATCGCTGATGAACTCAATATCTCGCGGGAGACAATTGTCTGGCTTCTGACACGCGCCAGCAAGAGGGAGGGGGTTCGCGCACCAAAGGATCTGTCTATCGACTGGGGGAACATTGGCGAGAGTTCGTACCGGATGCGGTGCGTCTCGGATGCGATGGTGGACTTGGTCCTCGACAACATCGGCAGTTTTGAGGGTACTGATGTGGTGGTTGGCATAGCGGTCAGCGGCATACCGCTCGCGAGCATCGTGGCAAACGAACTGGATGCCAGACTTGCGATATTCCACCCGAATAAGCAACTGTTTGGTACTGAAAACACCGATGCAGTCGGCATCTTCAGCCAGTCATTCGCAGATGTCAAGGGTGCGAACTGTGTGCTCATTGACGACGTAATCACTACCGGACAAACGCTTGTCGAGACAACCCGGCAACTTACCAACGCGGGTGCGAAACCGACTGCGATCACCGTGCTTGTCGATAAACTCGGGCAAGATACGATTGAGGGAGTCCCGGTCTATCCGCTGTTGCGTATCCTGTGGGTAGTCTGAAAGCCCGTGTAAACCAATAAACCACCGGTTACCGGCGAAAAACAGGCTAAACGGGCAGGGCTATTTCGTGCAAACAGCAAGTAGATAATAGCCGATGCTGTTGAACGGGAAGTCCCAGCGCACAAGGTTCTCGATCTTGCCAGAGACCTGCTGGTACAGCGAGGCTTTCTTTTCGATGCGGCATAGATGCGGGTATAAAAAGATCATGATGCTGCCAACACGCGCTCTTTGAAACCCTGCGCCCCGCATCTTCTTCACAAGTTCCCTTCTCGAAAAATAATATGTCCATAGCCCGTCACTCACGAAATCCCTGTTTTTAAGAGCGTGTCTCACCCAATCACGGTTTCCGGTGAATGTGTGCATGAGCCACCAGTTAAGATTCCACCGGTTGACGATCGTAAATAGCGCCTTGCCCCCGTCTGCGAGCACCCGATGCATCTCGGAAAACGCGCAGTCGAACTCAGGAATGTGGCTATACGCTCCGAACATCGAGGTCAGCATCGAGATGCAGTTTTCCTTGAACGGGAGTGCATCTGCGCTTGCGATGATGAACGGTATCGAAAGACCTGCTTCTTCTGACTTCTTCTTTGCGATGCGGATCATCTCTGCTGAGATATCAAGCCCTATCACGCTAAAACCGTCTTTTGCCAGAGCAAGTGTCTGTTCCCCGGTTCCGCAGCCGACATCAAGAATGATCCCCTTAAAATCCGCCAGATTCTCCCGCAGGACCGAGTTCTCGACTGTTCGCATGTAATCCAGTTGCGGATTCGAAAATCTCGCGTCATAGTCTGACGCGAGGCGGTCGTAGTATT
>JAIWAP010000049.1:0-11381 GCA_048634345.1 Methanobacteriota archaeon
GTAACTTGAATATTGTTTAAACTACCAAAAATTACCAAAAACTACCAAATTGGTAGGAAAGTTTATAGATTAGTAAGTTCTTTATCTGACTATGAAAGTTCCTGAGAAACCAAAGAACTTACATGACATTCTTGAGAAAAATAGCTGGCAGGTTTTTAAGCTATTAAACGATGAAACGGTCTACAACTTTGTCATAAAGTGTAATCAAGACTATATTCATTGGGATAAACTCCGCTATAAAGAAATACCTAATAAAATAAATCCAGAATATATATGGGCTCTTATGAAGATATTTCGCTCACAGCAGTTTAAACCAATTAAATTTAATGATTGGACATTTAAATATCTTCTTTTGAATGATGCCCAGAGAAAACTACATCTTATGGATAAAGGCGCGGCAGGTCACTTAGAAACCGGTTTGGGATCTGTAAACACTGAAGGGAGAAATCGTTATATCATCAGTTCATTGATGGAGGAAGCTATTGCTTCAAGTCAATTGGAGGGGGCTGCTACGACCAGAAAAATTGCAAAAGAGATATTGCGCCAAAAGAAAAAGCCTAGAAACTATTCCGAGCAGATGATCGTCAATGGATATGAAACCATACAAAAAATAACAAAAATGAAAGATAGAACCCTGACACCCGAAATAATCCTTAAATTGCATAAAAATATTACAAAAGACACCCTCAAAGATAAAAATGATGAAGGTCGCTTCAGAGATAATAATGAAATTGTTGTTGGCGACCCTCTGGAATACCGGAAGATTTACTATAGACCCCCTGATTATAAAAAAATAAATGGTTTGATGGAAGAGTTTTGTGGATTTGCAAGTAATGATGACGGGGAGTTTATTCATCCAGTGATCAAGGGAATTATTCTTCATTTTCTTATTGGTTATATTCATCCATTCAACGACGGCAACGGAAGAACTGCGAGAACAATCTTTTACTGGTATATGCTCTCAAGAGGATACTGGTTATTTGAGTATATGTCGATTTCCAGGATTATTTTGCGATCGAAAACGAAATATGGGCTGGCATATCTTCATACTGAGACTGATGAAAATGATCTTACATATTTTATTAATTACAATTTGAATGCGATTGAGGAAGCACTTTATGATATGGAAGCTTATATTAATAAAAAACAAAAAGAATATTCAGAAGCTCTTAACCTAATTAAAAGTATTAAAGATATAAATTTACGTCAAGCAGAAATACTCAAGGAATTCATGAGGAATCCAGAGAAAAATTTTGTCATCAAGGAAATAATGATAACCTATAACGTAGCTTATGATAGCGCACGTAATGACCTCTTGCATTTGACTGAGTTGGGGTATTTAGAAAAGATTAAAATTAAAAATAAATTCATCTTTGGATTATCAAAACATAGCATTAACAAATAATTTGCAAAATATTCTTTTCATCGTGCGCCCCCATCCTCCACCTCTGTCCACGCTCACCACAAGCATACGACTTCCGAGCCCCACGGATGCCCCCAACTTCATTTGGGGAGAGGGCTACTATCCGGATCTCGTTTCCGTCCACCCCAAGCTTCGAATATCCGAAAACAGACGAGCCAGAACCAAAGCACCAGATGAATTGCCAGCACTGAATAACAGAATAACAGAATAATCATGTGGGACATCATATTAAACAAATTCAAGAAATATCCGGCGCAGGAGAAGGTCGTGCGTCTGCTGCTGAAACGCGGTTTTCAGGTCACTCCGGACGGCAAGGTAGTCTCGGGCAGCATAAAACTCCCGCACACCCAGATCGCAAATGAAATCGGCGTTGATCGCCGGGCAGTCGATGCGACCGCCGCCATGATCGCGCAGGACGACCTGTTGAGCACGATCTTCAAGAACATCCGCCCGATCTCGTCGCTGCGTGAGGTTGCGCCCGCTCTCAAGCTCGGAGTGATCATCGTGACACCGGTGGATGCCACAGAGGCGGGCATTCTTGCATCGGTGGCAGCCTCTGTGGCAGAACACGGAATCAGCATCATGCAGGCGATTGCCGATGATCCGCGGCTTTCTGATCGCCCGACACTAACCATCATAACCGACCGGCGGATACCTGATGATCTGGTCGGCAAGTTGCTGAAATGTGATGGTGTGAAGGGGATAAGCGTGTGTTGACATGCATAACATGGCACTGCCCGAATTTTCCCTGTTCTGATGGATTCTGTGGTTACTGACCGAAGAATCCTCGCATCTTTTGAGAACCACAAAATCCGCCAGAATCAGGAAATTCCATGTCGGTTAGGTGATCGACATCATCCCCGGATTTACAGACCGCGCCCCCACCATCATCACGCCGATTTCCGGCACGCCTCGACAAACGCCTCTGCAAACCGCAGATACGAACATGCATGTAAGTGCGCATAGCCTGCAAGCGTATTCTCTACCATGATCCCGTCCCAGCCATCCTTAATCCCGGTCCCGCGCTCCAGTTTGATCGTGAAGACGGTGTCGCCTGGTATGTCTGTGATCGTCGAATGATGGAACTCGTGCCCCCTGAAGGTGTCGCCAACCCCGCCAATCGGAGTATCCATCGTGAAGCTGCCGACGTTGTAGCTCACGACCTTGCCCCGCATCTCGACGGTGATCGGAATTGCGCCTACCATCTCGAAAGTCTCTCCAGTCATCCCGTGCATGCCGCTCTTTGTCACGATGCGCTCTGCAAGGTACATCAGCCCGCCGCACTCGCCGTATATCGGCATGCCATCTGCTGACGCTCGCCGGATGCTGCGCCGCATACTCTCGTTTGCCCCGAGTTCTCCTGCAAAGAGTTCGGGATAGCCTCCGCCGATGTAGACGCCGTCCACCATGGGCAGCGCATCATCATGTAGCGGGCTGAAATAGACTATCTCCGCCCCGTGTAGTTCAAGCAGATCGATATTATCCCGGTAATAGAAATTGAATGCTTCATCAAGTGCCACACCTATTTTGACTGGATCACGAGCAGCCTTTCCAGCGACACCGGCAAAGATCGAGGGTTCCGGGACATTTATCGGCTCCGCGGTCTCTGCGATCTCAACCAGCCGTTTGAGATCGATATTTTCTGAAACAATCCGCGTTATATTCGCTATGCGTTCCTGAAACTCAGGGGACTGCCGATCCTCGTGCACAGGAACCAGACCCAGATGCCGCATTGTGAGTCCCATCCCCTCGTTTCTGGGGACTGTTCCGATCACTGGAAGCCCGGTATAATGCTCGATTGCAGATATCGCCTTTTCGGCATGTCGTTTGCTTCCGATCTTGTTTAAGATCACGCCTCTGATGTCAATATCCCGATCGAATGCCACATATCCCATGGTAACGGCTGCTGTGCTTCGCGTGATGCTTCTTGCATCGACGATCAGAATTACGGGGCATCTCAGGATTTTTGCGATCTGCGCCGTGCTTCCGATGTCGCTCAATCCCTCGAACCCTTCGTACAGCCCACGCACTCCCTCAATTATGGCTAAATCCTTTTTTTCTCCGCCGAGCGCGTGTGAAAACGTCTCGAGCACGGCGTCTTCGGTCATCAGGTAGCCGTCAAGGTTCCTGCTTATGTTCCCGCACACGAGCGTGTGGTAGCTCGGATCGATGTAGTCGAGACCGACCTTGAATGGCTGGATATCCAGATTTCTTCCGAGCGCAGACATAATCCCGGTGCAGATGGTGGTCTTTCCCGCAGAAGAGCGGTCTGCGGCGAGGAGCACTCTGGGGGTATCGATGGATGGCATCAGGGTTTTTGTTAGTTCCCCCGGGTGATCATACTTTTGGTCGGATTGGACGGGTTCTTCGCTGACTACAACGTCCAGTTATCTACACACAATCTTCATTTACGAAAAAGTATATCGCCAGCCCCACCCGAGAGGGCATTTCTTACTCACAAACTTTTCACCAAACTTTTCACAAAAGTTTGATCAAAAACTGCCCTCCGGGTTAGATGCACAAACTTTTCACAAAAGTTTGATCAAAAACTGCCCTCCGGGTTAGATGCCAGTTTTCATTAGCAAACGTTCAACCAAAAAACACCCCCCGGGAGGGCATTTCCCATTCGATTTTTTTGTGAAACCATCAGAATCGGGGAAAATATACCGCGTTTCCCCACCCGAAGGGCAGTTTTTACTCGATTTTTTGTGAAAAAATCGTTGTGAAAAAATCGTTTAGAACCGATCTACGATGTACGGACCAAAGATCATGAATGCAAATGAAGCAAAGATCAGTAGGGCAAACACCGCCGCCATGACATGCGATAACCGCTCTGCATCGCGATCGCCGATCATCCGCTCGGTCAGCATGTGGATCGTATCCCGGAATATATGTCCCCCGTCCAGCGGGACCGCGGGCAGGCAGTTGAACAGCCCCGCAAAGAAGTTGATCCAGAACGTCCAGATCAGCGCGTTTGCGATCCAGAAGACGAGAACTCCGTACCCTGCCGCCCACCCAATAGGCTCATAGAACTGCATGGTACTGCTAAATCCGGCAAATCCGGTGCCATCAAACCCTATGAATGGCAATGCGAAGATTATGAGCCAGCCCTCGATCCCACCCATCATGCCCGGGATATTCTGCAGGATATGAAGCGTTGCTGCGGCAGGATATGCGCCGATCGTCATGCCTGCGAATTCAAGGCTTGTAGTGGCGACCACGCCGAGATATCCGCAACTGCGGTCCGGCGAGGAACCAAGCGCCACAAAAGTGGCATTACTATCTGCAAAGAACATCTCAACGGTCTGGTTGGGAACAGTTGTATTCAGAAACGCAATAAAATCGGTGCTATTATGAATAGGGGTCTCGTCGATCTGTGTGATGGTCATATCTGCGGTAAGATTCGCTCTTGATGCGGCAGAAGCATCGACAACCTCCCAGATCGTGACCCCGCTCTGCATAACCGCATCGTCAGCCGCAAGCACGAAGATTTCGCGCGTCTGCTGCTCCTGTACGTGCAAGGTCAGCGGAATGCCATGCGATCTGGTAGTCATATACACATAGAAGTCGTGTGCACTCCGGATCGTAGTATTATCAACCTGCGTGATCACCATTTCCTCTTTTATGCCAGCCTGCGCAGCGACTGAGTCTTCGTTGACTGATGCAATCGTAACATCACTGAGCGGGGCTATAGCGCCAAGCACCGGACCAAAAAGAAGCAAAAACAGGATTGCCGCAACAACAAAGTTCACCATAACGCCTGCTGCAAGTATTCTCATCCGTGCAGGTCTTGGCGCCCCACCCTCCCTGACAGGGCTTTCTTTCGGCACATCGCAAACGGCTCGATCGTAGCCAGACCCTATTTCGGCAGATCCAACATCGGAACGATCCGATTTCTTCTTTCCGAACAGTTGCTCTTCGTCAGGCTCTGCAAATCCACCGATCGGGACGATCAGGGTGAGCAGACCCATGGATTTGACATCGATGCCCTCAACCCTGCACAGAACCGCATGTGCAAGTTCATGCACCACGAGAGTGACTGCAAGCCCGATTGCACCCCATACAAGAGGGATGTACTCGTTCACCCCTGGAATTAAGAAAATGTTCTGTGGAGCATTGTATTTTCCCGGGGGTAGCATCGTGCGGTCAAATATCGACTGCAACATCACATAATCCGTCATGATCACCAGCACGAACATGATAAACATCCCGATCAGCATAACCGGTATGCCAATGTTTGCGAGGAGCTTCCAGAACCTGCGCGGGCGTGCCAGCACCGATAGCAGACTTTGACCGCGTCTGGTGCGTATCATCAAGATGGGTCCAAACGCAGTGATGTTATAACGCTCCAAAACGCCTTGCTTATTTAAAATAGCGATGATGAGCCAATATACCATCAAAATAACAAGTGTGGCGTTTAAAGCGTTCACGTTACCGTTTTTCAACCTGTATAGTATTAATACTTTGCGCGAATGCGTTGGGCAGGCGTCTGATCACCGTGGATCGCCTGATTTTGCACGGGCATCAATACACCTGTTGTACAACGCCTGAAGCTCGTCCGCATCCGCAATCTCCGATGCCGGCGCATGATACGCGACACCGCCGGCTGCCATGATCAGCAGATGGTCGCAGAGCAGGAGACCACGACTGAGGTCATGCGACACCATGACTGTGGTGATCCCTGATCCGGTCAGCGAGCTTAGCACACCCTCGAGACTGGCTGACGCATGTTGGTCAAGACCGGTGTACGGCTCATCGAGCAGCAGCACGGATGGATGATGAAGGATCGCACGCGCAATCGAGAGCCGCTGTTTCATCCCCCTTGAAAACGTGCCGACACGGCTGTGCTTTTCAGATGAAAGATCGGTTTGTTCGAGGACATCACCAATTCTTGCATCGATTTTGGGGATTTTATACATCTTCCCGAAGAATTTGAGGTTTTCATAAGCGGTCAGTTCATTGTAGAGGTATGTGTTATGTGAGATCACTCCTATGAGCATTCTCACCTTTTCCGGCGAGTTTTTTACATCGAAACCGCCGATCTCAACGTCACCATCCGTTGCTTTGAGAAGGGTTGCCATAATCTTGAGAAGGGTCGTTTTCCCTGCCCCGTTCGGTCCGACAATCGTCAGAAAATCGCCTTTCTTGACAGAAAAGTCGATACCGGCAAACACGGTCCGTCTGCCAAAGTTCTTTGTGAGATTGTGGACGCGAATCATTATGATCGTTCTCGGGACCGATTGCATTTATGATTTTCCATTTTCCATATTCCATATTCCATGTGCACCCGGATTCGGGAAGGGCTTTGTCCGGACGCATGTATCCGTGTTTAAGACCTGCACACACATCATCAGATGCCATCACCAGACGCAATCATCAGACTCAACCCTGATGCCGAGACCGCGTTAATCGGCGGGTTATTATATTTTTCAAACCGCCAGAATAAAATAAAAAGTCTCGACCGAATAGATTAATATGCAGAGATTGCGCATAAGTATCTATGAAGATCAAAGAACTGCTGTTTGGTCCGATACCAAAGCAGACTGAGAGCGAATATGCCGAACTGGATCTTTCACAATACGAAGAGGTTATGGAACCGGAGCCAGCCGAGACCTACATACGTGTTGCCGAGTTGAGCAATCTGGACGGAATCCCTGCCTTGAAGAAGGAGATTTACGAGGGGAACGTCGTGGTTGTTGACATTTCAGCAATCAAGCGGGACCAGATGATGCTCGAACGCGCACTTCGCGACCTGCATGAGGTGGTGAGCGATGTGGATGGTGACATCGCAGGACTCGACGATGACCTTGTGATCACGACCCCAACCGGCATCAAGATCGATCGATCGCGGATCGGCGGAAGATAATCGCATATAAGCACACCGACCCCTAAGGATGAAGATCAACAGTCCGCTGCAGGCGTATGAGTACCTGCCGAAAACCAATTGCGGCGAGTGCGATGAGCCGACGTGCATGGCATTTGCCTCGCACCTGATCGATCGGGCAAGAAAGCCAAAGGACTGCCCGCCGCTGCTCGATGCCGAACATAAGGAAGATTACACCACACTCATAGAACTCCTTGCCCCCGAGATACGCGAGGTCTCTATCGGGACTGGCGAACAGGAGGTTATGATCGGCGGCGATGATGTGCTGTACCGCCACAAACTGACTTTTTTCAATAAAACAGCGTTTGCGTATGACGTGCAGGACACGATGGACGAGAAAGAACTGATCGATCGTGTCAATAACATCCAAAATTTCAAAAAATTCTATATCGGGGATTTCCTGACGCTTGATGCGATCGCGGTCAGATGCGTATCAGGAGACGCAAGTCAATTCGCAAAAACCGTGAAAACGGTAACTGAAACGACCAAACTGCCACTCCTGCTCTGTTCGCTCGATGCGGAGGTCATTGCAGCAGGGCTCGCTGTTGCCGCGGATCGACGACCACTGATCTATGCAGCCACGACCGACAACTGGCGCGAGGTTGCAGAACTTGTACTCAGATACCATGTTCCTGTGGTGCTTTCTGCGCCAAATGATCCTGATATACTAAAATCGCTTGCAGCGACATTCGAGTCGATGGGCATCACTGATCTGGTGCTCGATCCGGGAACCGTCCCGACCGGACCGGGGCTTCGTGACTCGTTTGAGAACTTTCTGAAGCTGCGGCGTGCAGGAATTGCCGAACAGACCGATATTGCGTACCCGCTGATGGCAGTGCCCATGACCGCGTGGAGCGAGATGGACGGCGTCAGTGCTGCATACTGGGAGAGCGTGCTTGCATCCATATTCACGGTCAGGTACGCAGATATCCTGATCCTGCACAGCATTGAGCCATACTCGCTGCTGCCTGAACTGCATGTCAGGGACACGGTTTACACAGACCCCCGAAAACCGGTGATGGTCGATGCAGGCGTCTTTGAGATCGGCTCACCGGATCGCAAATCGCCGGTCTTTGTGACGACGAACTTTGCGCTGACATACTACACCGTGGAGAGCGATCTGGCGTCCAACAGCATCGATTGCTACCTTGGCGTGGTGGATACCGACGGCATCGGTGTGGAGGCTGCGGTGGCAGGCGGGCAGATGAATGCCGGCAAGATCAAGGATATGTTCAATTCTGCTAACTTTGATGTGCGAGAGAAGACTGATCACGGCATCGTTATCCTTCCCGGGCTTGCTGCGCGGCTGCAAGGAGATGTTGAGGATACCACCGGACTTGAGGTGCTGGTCGGACCTCCTGATTCGGGACAGATCCCGCGGTGGATGGAGACGAAGTGGGCTACTTGAATTACTTGAACTGCTGTGCAGAGTGATTGTACAGCATCGCCTTCTTTGATGTGCTGATGATGTAGTGTGCCGACTGGTTGATCCCGCTTGCACCGCCCCCGATATCAAGCTCACCGGTAACATCGTCGTACTCAGAATGGCAGCTCGTGCAGTAGATCGTCTTTGAGAGATTGTGCTTCATGTTGATGTCAAAATCAGTGCCAGCCATCCCCGTACTCGAGTTTGGATTGTAGCCGTGGCAGATGCAGTTTGCAGGACCGTGCTCACCCGCCATCAGCGCGGTTGCAATCCCAGGGTGACATCGGTCGCAGAAGTCATCCGGATCGGGCTGGTTCATGTACGTGCTGTGCCCGCCTGCAAATATGCCGTAAGCTACCAGCGATGTTGCAGCGATCACAAGCAGCGCTACCATGAGCACGACCGGCATCTTCAGTCTTTTTGGTGGCATCCGCATATTATTCGTACTCCTGATCCGGGTACGTGTGGCACCATCTGCAGTTGTACTCGGCAGATGCGCCGCCGTATCGTTCTACTGAATTGTTGTATGATGTCTCGTTGTGACACTCGGTACAGTCGGTCACATCGAGAGTCGTCGGGCTTGCAGTGACGTTGTGGCGATCAACATCGTTCACAGGGTCTGACTGCACAACGTGGCAGCAGTCGCACCACTTCCATGTGTATTCGGGAGGTGGGTGGTAGTCGGTGTGACACTTCGCACAATCGTCGCCGGGGTCGGTCCCATGCACGCTTGCCTGGTACATGGTCTCGTTCACATATACATCCGGGGTGCCGTAGTCGTCCATCGCGGTGTAGTTGTAATGGCAGCCGGTGCATGACTCGGTACTCGCATCATGCCCGTGATACCGCCCGGCGGTCTGGTTGTAGATGTTATGACACTCCAGACACTGGGTGTTGTTGCCCCACTCGATTCCTTCCAGGAGGTCGTGCGCATACGCAGGCGGTCCCGGGCGTGAGATTTCATCGCTCAGGGAATGGCACTTCGTGCATGATGGTAGCGAGTTCCATGTGTGCACGCCGTCGTAATCGTCGATCGTGATCTCGAACTCTCCGTAGTCGATGCTGAAACTTGCGCCCGTGTGGCAGATCAGGCATCCAAGGTAATTCGACGGCTTATCTGTGGTGGTGTTCAGGATCAGACGCTTGTGTATACTCTGATCGAGCATGAGTCCGATGTAAGGTGCGCGTCCGTAGTCTTTGGGCGGTTCCATCACATCACACATCACATGCCCTGAGTATGACAGCGCCTGGGTATGGCAGTCGGTACAGTACGGAACAGAGAGATAATGGACGTTCGGGGTGCCATACTCGTCATCGATCCAGAGATTGTGGCACGCCTTGCTGTAGCAACTGTTCCAGTCCCCTTCATGCTCTGCTCCAACGGTTCGCACGATATCCGAGTGGCAGTTTATGCATACCTGATCGCCGTTTCTTGGATCTCCTATTGCGTCAGGCCATCCTCCAGTTGAGTCTGGGTACGCGTGTCTCGAATAGAAAGTACCACCGCTACCATCAGCACTGAGTCCCTGCGGATCGCTGCCCCATTGCAATGCAACTCTGGTATCCCTCTTATGCGTCATATTCGAGCCATTTGGCGCGAGGTTCTCTGAGTCGTTATTCATCGCATAGTTGTCGTAGCCATCACTGATATCATCGTAGACGGAATCGTGGCAGTCACTGCATCGCGGGATCGATATGTTGTGGATGTTCATGTTGTCCACGCCACCGCAGTGACAGTTCGCGCATGTTGCCGTGTTTTCGCCCTGATAGCCTTCATAAGGATGGATTGGGTAATTCTCTGATTGTGGGTGGCAGTCATCACATGTGAGTATGGCGTTCTCATCTGCGGTCGCGTGAAACGCGTTGTGGCAGAACGAGCAGTTAACTACCGGGCTATCGCCGCTCGGGTGTCCGCCGACGTCCTTTGGCTCGCCTGCCCCGGTATCCAGCCACTGCGGAACTTCTGAGCCAAAGGAGATCGGATGACAGTCCGCGCACGCCGGGTACGCGTTATCAATCTCTCCGGCACCTGTATCACTGATGTGACCGTGGCAGCTTGCGTTCGAGCAGGATTGATCTGCGAGACCGTCATGCGGTGGATCGACCTTTGCGTGTTCTCCATACGCGTATCCGGCACTATCGGTCCAATTTGCGTTATAGCCACCGTCGATGCCGTGGCAGAAGGTGCATTCGACCACTGTACTGTCATCCTCACGAACTGTCCCGGAACCCTGGTGGCATGGGGAACATTCTGGATCTCCGGTCCCACCGCCACCACCGCTCGTCTTATGTTTTTGTTTCGTTTCTTCATGCCACGGATAATTGTTAAGATGATCTTCCGGGGTGTGGGTCAGTTCCGAATTCGTGAGATACGAGATATCGAACGTGGTATCCTCCATCCCCTTGCCACCAAGGATATTTGTCCAAGTATGAGGTCCCATGTTGTCGCCAGAAGGTTCGCACCACGTATACACAGACTCGGCAAGACTCTGCTCTATGTGACACCGGTCGCACCCCCATCTCCCGACCCTGAACGTCTTCGTTCCATCGATGATGCCTTCTGAAGTATTCGCCTCCACGCGTATGGTGAAATACTCAGGATTGCTGCCACCAAAGTTTATCCCTCCGGAATCGGCGTCTGTGATCTC
>JAIWAP010000050.1:0-11291 GCA_048634345.1 Methanobacteriota archaeon
AACACAGTCAACACCCTCACCTCAAGCGCCACTCTTCGTACTCGTGAACGGACACGTTCGAACGAATTACATAATTGACACGAGTAAATTCACTCTATTCACCTCTGGAATAGAGACTGTCTCGAGTCAATACGGCAGGCGTATCTCCAGCGTTCACTTGATAACGATCTTTTCCCGGCATACGCCGTTAACATCGCCATACACAACCTCTACGTCCACATCCTTCCCGGTAAGCTCATTCAACGCTCCTTTGATGTAGCCGCATGTGATGCCACAAAGCGGGGACGCGGTTGTGAGTTTTCGATCCTTGAGAATGTCTCGCACAAAACAATTGAGTACGTTGATATAGATCGTACCATCCTCGATGTGATCGATCTCAATACCATATCCGCGCAACAATTCAGTGCGATACACAAGAAGATCCAGAGCTTCTTCCACCTTCGCGATCGCGCCAAACCGCTCTTTTGTGCCCTTGCCAAGACGTCTTCCGGCATCCTCACCCATAATCCTGCAGATACTCTTTGCTTCGTCTGTCTTTGCTATCTTATCGAGTATCGTCGAAACCTCGCCCGCAAGTATCGTCAACGCTCTGTTATGTGCCTTACAGTCCTCGAGTTCATCCTGTAATGATTGCACCTGCAACTTTTCCGTACCAGACATGGTAATGCCTCCGGTTTGATATGGGATTTCCGCACACATAAGTTTTATCGTACGCAGGAACATTTCGTATTTCCAGCGAAATCTGTGTGGTTAGTCGGATGTACAACAGCACGAAAGACGTGGAGACATGAGTCATACTCATCGCGTCTCTCTCGCCGATTCTCGTTAAATTGGAAAGAGAACGCAAAACAAAAATCCTCCGGTTGATGATCATGTTTTATGAGCATCGGTCGCTCTTGTGTTCATGGTCGGATTGCCATTACAGAATTCATGATTTTAACACAAATACACACATTTGTACGAATCACACAAATCCGGATAGTATGGATTCCCTGCCGGCTCGTATGCACTGCTCCATCACAAATATTAAAGTACCTGACAGTCATTATGTATGGAAACAGAAAAGTGATACCATGGCAATCAAATACCCATTCATCACAGAAAAAGCAACGATACAACTGGAAGAAGAGAACAAACTCCAGTTAATCGTGGATATCAACGCAACCAAGAACCACATCAGGAAGGAGCTCGAGGAGATCTATGGGTTTGAGGTTGCTATGGTCAGGACAATGATCACCCCAACGGGAAAGAAAAAGGCAATTGTGGCGTTTACAGATGGTGATGCGGCAAGCGAAATTGCAACCAGGATCGGATTGTTTTAGTTAAGGTGAATATATAATGGGAAAACGAATCATATCGCAAAACAGAGGGCGGGGCGGACCAACGTACAGAGCGCCTTCCCATAAATACAAAGCAAAACTGACGCATCCGAGCATAAGCGACACCGTTGTCAGAGCAAAGGTTGTTGAGATCCTGCACGACCCTGCCAGATCGGCGCCGATTGCGCGGGTCGCCTTTGAGAATAACGAAAACCGGCTGTTGCTTGTGTCTGAGGGAACATTTGTTGGGCAGGAGATTGAATGTGGCATAGGAGCTGAGATCAAGGTCGGGAACACGCTGCCATTATCTGAGATCCCTGAAGGTACGCCGGTGTGTAATATTGAGGCTCATCCGGGCGATGGTGGACATTTTGCAAGGTCATCCGGCGTTCATGCACTTCTGATCACTCATGATGTTGGCAAGACATTGGTGCAGATGCCATCCGGTCTGATGAAATGGCTGCACCCGCGTTGCAGGGCAACGATTGGTGTGGTTGCTGGTGGCGGGCGCACCGACAAGCCATTCATGAAGGCGGGCAAGAAATATCATAAATTGAAATCACGCGCGGCGAAATATCCACGTGTGAGCGGCGTTGCCATGAACGTGGTTGACCATCCGTTCGGTGGTGGTAACAAGCAGCATCCAGGACGACCGAAGAGTGTGAGCAGACACACACCACCAGGTAGGAAAGTAGGAAGCATCGCATCGAGACGGACTGGAAAGCGGTAGGACTGTGGAACTACTGATGAGAATAGAAGGACAGTGGAACATTGGTATTGAAGTTGCGCGCATTACCAATCCATATATCTATTCACATGGTCCGGTAGAAGTACATACCATAAAGCGTTAAAATCACAGGTGAGAGAATGGCTAAGAAAACAAAGAAGAAGATACCACGAAAAAAGGGAGAATTCCTGTATCGTGGACGCTCCATTAAAGAATTGCGAGGAATGTCGCTTCAGGAGTTCACAGAACTGCTGCCGGCATCCCAGCGCAGGAAGATCAGAAGAGGATTTAATGAGAATCACAAGACACTGATCCAGCGCGTTAAGAATGGCGATACCGAGATAAAAACACATCTTCGTGATATGATAATCCTGCCGGATATGGTGGGTATCGATCTTGAGATCCATAATGGTAAAACGTTTAACAGGGTGTCGGTGCAGCCCGAGATGATTGGACATTACTTTGGCGAATATGCACTTACCAGACAGATGGTGAGGCATGGCAGCGCGGGCGTTGGTGCGACCAGGTCCAGCAAGTTCGTGCCGCTTAAGTGATGAAATAGTAAATCCGGATTCACTAAATCGTAATTTAAAGGAGATACAATGGCGAGGATCAATTATTCATGTGAATCAGACCCACGTACATCATCAAGAGCGATGGGTTATGAGTTACACATCTCACCAAAGCATTCGAGAGAGATCTGCTCCACAATCAGGAAGATGGAGACACCGAAGGCAAAGCAATTCCTCGAGGGTGTGATAGCGCTCAAGCAGGCGGTTCCGTTCAAGCGTTACAACGGAAATGTCGGGCATCGGCGTGGCAGAATGGCTGCTGGCAGGTATCCTGTGCGCGCGGCAACCGAGATTCTTAAGGTGCTCACCAATGCCGAGCAGGGTGCTGAGGACAAAGGTCTTGAGCCCGATCGCATGAGGCTTTCACATACAGCGACCAAGATGGGCAGGACAATTCGTGGAACCATGCCGCGTGCGATGGGTCGTGCAACTGCAAAAAACACTGAAACCGTGACAGTTGAAATCATTCTGGAGGAAATATAAAATGGCAGTTGAGCGAAAATTTGTGCATCAGGGTTTGAACAGAGCAAGGATGAATGAATACTTCTCAAAACAGCTCGAACGTGCCGGTTATGCTGGAATGCAGATTAACAGAACCCCGATGGGAACTCAGATTACAATTTTTGCAGAAAAACCAGGAATGGTCATTGGAAAGGGCGGAAAATCTGTTCGCAATCTGACAAGCGATCTAAATAATTTTTACGATCTCGACAATCCTCAAATCGATGTGCAGGGTGTGGGCGTGCCTGAATTGAACGCACAGTTAATGGCGTCGCGTATCGCAAGCGCACTCGAACGTGGCTGGTATTTCAGAAAAGCGGCGCATTCGACGCTTCGCAGGATCATGGGCGCCGGTGCGCTTGGTTGCAGAATTGTGCTTTCCGGAAAGCTCACCGGTCCAAGGTCGCGGATCGAGAAGATCGTTGAGGGCTATATTGTACACGCAGGCAAGCCAGCTGAGGAGATTGTGCATACCGGCTTTGCAACTGCGGTCCGGAAACTGGGCACGATTGGCTGCAAGATCCAGATCGTGCTGCCAGATAGCGTGCTGCCTGATGTCTTCAATCTGGTGAAGGTCGAGGCACCTGAACCCGTGGTACCGGAACCCGCGATCAAACCCACCGATGCCGGGGTGAAGGTACCATCCGGGATGCCTGCCGGCGTCACAGAGACCCCGGGGGAGGTTGGGGCAGAAGGTTTCACTGAAGCAAAAGATTCCACAGGGATCATGCCCGCTCCAGTTGAAACAAAGGGGTTGCGCACTGAAGAACCCACCGAAACAAAAACCCCGCAAGTGGCTGGGAAAAAGGCAGAAACCCGCAATGTGGACGGCTTTTGGGAGCACAGGCACGACGATCTCGACTGGCATGTGATGGCGGTTGTGCATAAGCCAGAGGAGACCGGCGAACCCGAGGAAGAGGTTCGGGTGGTTGGCGGCGTAACCGAGCACAAACACGGAAGGTTCAGTTACTGGCATCCGAAATCGCGAGTGCATAAGGAGGCATAGAGTAGATGGCAAAACTTCGATCAGAGGAGATCAGGAACATGAGTCCGCAGGAAATGCTCGATGAGCTTGAATCACTGCGAGCAGAGTTGATCGGGGAGCGCGCGCTTGCATCTGCCGGCGGGGCGCCAGAGAACCCCGGACTTATCGGGGAACTACGACGGTCTATCGCACGAATCAGGACTATCCAGAAAGAGCGAGGTCTGTAACCGGCTTGCGATCAATTTACGGCTGATTTATGACTGATTCATGACCAATTTTGTGGCAAAATGGCTATGGCTGAAGGATACAATATCACCCCTGAAAATCTGGTATATCACACGCTGATCGGTCTTGAAGCTGTGGTTTCAGGCAGCGCGAACCCTGATATGGTCGGGATCGCAGGCGTGGTGATCGACGAGACGATGAACACGCTGGTCATCAGTCCTTCCCTGACAGGAAAGGACGACAGGATCGTCCCGAAGTCACATACCACCTTCATCTTCGGACTGCCTGGAAGTGACAGGGTCAGGGTCAACGGAGGCTTGCTCGTGGCACGTCCCGAAGACCGAATTGCAAAGAAACATAAGAAGCCCGGACGCATACATAACAACAACCGGACAACGAACAACAGAATCGCAGAATAGATACTAATCAAGAGGAATAATCGATGGCAAGAAATATTGGATTGGCGAACGTACCCATACCGTCTGACCAGTGTGATGATCCGAACTGCCCGTTCCATGGCAAACTGCCGGTTCGAGGGCAGGTGCTGGACGGAGTCGTTATAGGTTCCAAGATGGACAGAACTGTGGTGATCGAGCGCACTCACGAGAGAAAAATATTCAAATACGAGCGATACGAAAAGCGCAGTTCCAGGATTCATGCTCACAACCCCCCGTGTTTGAATGCAAAAGAAGGCGACACCGTAAGGATTGCTGAGTGCCGCCCGCTAAGTAAGACCAAATCTTTTGTGGTGGTGTCGATAACATGAAGGGCATTCGGGCATCAATGACACGCCCGCTTAACGCGGGAGCAAAGTTAAACTGCGTGGACAATACCGGCGCAAGGGTCGTAGGAGTCATCTCGGTTATTGGCTATCGCGGTGTAAAGAACCGGTATCCGAAGGCAGGCATCGGAGATATGCTTGTAGTGTCTGTGAAGAAAGGCACTCCTGAGATGCGCAGGCAAATCCTGCGGGCTGTGGTGATCCGGCAGAAGAAGGAATATAAACGCCCGAATGGTATGCGCGTGTCGTTTGAGGACAATGCAGTGGTGATCACTGACGACGATGGCATCCCAAAGGGTACCGAGATCAAAGGACCGGTCGCAAGAGAGGTGGCAGAGCGGTTCCCGAAGATAGCGTCTGCAGCAACGATCGTTGTGTAGTCGTAACTACTTTAGGCATGTTGATTGGTCTCCCGATTGTGATTCTATACTTTCTGGCAAGAAAAATAACCGCTGATGGGCGCGGAGGAACGCAAGAGCTGCATCATCCTCCGCGCCCCTCAGCGCTCTTCAGCGGTTAAATTCCCGTTTGGCTCATGTTGTGTTCCGGGTCAAGCAGTGCTGGTATAGCGAGGTCGCGTGATACTGTTTTAGGTACCTGAGAAGTTACTATTCTTTCATGGCAATCAGGATTAGCGGTGGCTATCCTTTTATTGCTGCGTGGGTGGCGATGCGGCGGCGGTAGGCAGTATCGGGAATTTGCGGGCATGCGGGAGTATGTCACCCAGGAAACACTATAATAACGTGGCAACCAACATCGCATTCAGGCAATCACCTCAATGAATATTGGATAATATACTTAGAAAAACACGGAGCGAATGACGATGGCAAATATAATCGAAAAACCGAAAACGATCGTCCCGTGCCCGAATCTGCAGGACTATGATGAGACTTACAGGACGTTTGGGTGGAAGAATGCATACGATCGGGTTGCATGGGACGACTGCGGCAGGCTGAATGCGGCAGAGAGCGCAGTGGACCGACATGCTGAATCATCGCTGAAGCACAAGGTCGCCCTGTACTGGCAGGGGGCGGACAGAAATGAGAAATACACGTTCCTCGAACTCTCCAATCTCTCAAACAGGTTTGCAAACGTCTTAACGTCAGCTGGAATCGAGAAGCGCGATCGCGTATTCATATTCCTGCCACGAATCCCGGAACTCTACGTAAGTTTTCTCGGCATCTTAAAAACCGGAGCGATCGCCGGCACCATGTTCTCTGCATTCGGACCGGAAGGACTGTATGACCGCCTGCATGACAGCGGCGCACGGTACCTGATCACCAATTCGAGTCTCAAGGAGCGGGTATATGCGATAAAAGACGACCTCCCGGATCTTGAGTGGATTATCGTGGTGGACGAAACCGATGTCGCGGAGGGAGAGATCAGTTACCCGGAAGCGATGAAGAAAGCGTCCGATACGTTCGATGTTGCGATGATGTCACCCGACGATCCCGCATTCATGCTGTACACATCCGGAACCACAGGAAAGCCGAAAGGCGTGGTTCACAGGCATCTTGCGATCGTGCAGCAGCACCTGACCACCGAATGGGTGCTGGACCTCCACCACGACGACATCTACTGGTGCACCGCAGACCCTGGCTGGATCACAGGGATCGCTTATGGCATACTCGGTCCGTTCTCGTGCGGCGCATCGGTCGTGGTCCACGACGGCAGGTTCGATCCTGATGTCTGGTACTCGGTGATCGAGCAGTACCGTGTGACGGTCTGGTACAGCGCACCCACCGCATTCAGGATGCTTGCGCAAGCACGCGGCGCGCACAAGAACCACGATCTCAGCAGCCTCAGGCACATCTGCAGCGTCGGCGAGCCGCTTAACGCTGAGATCGTGCACTGGGGGATGCGGACGTTCGGGCTGCCGATTCATGACAACTTCTGGCAGACCGAGACCGGCGGCATCATGGTCGCCAATTATCCGTCGATGCCGATAAAACCCGGCTGGATGGGAAAGCCGACACCGGGAATCAAGGCTGCAATCATCGACGATGACGGAACCGAGGTCCGGCGCGGCGTTGAGGGAAATCTCGCGCTGAAGCCCGATTTTCCGTCGCTCATGCTCGATATATGGAAGAATCCCTCGAAATACGAGGAGTATTTCATGAGTGGCTGGTATCTCACGGGCGATAGGGCTGTGCAGCACGAGGACGGTTACTTCCTCTTCATCGGAAGGTCTGATGACGTGATCAACACATCCGGTGAGCGTGTGGGACCGTTTGAGGTCGAATCAGTGCTGATCGAGCATCCGGCGATCATGGAGGCTGGCGTGATCGGAAAACCGGACCCGCTGCGTGGCGAGATCATCAAGGCGTTCGTCGTACTTGGCGACGGTTATGAGCCGTCTGAGGATCTTGAGTCCGATGTGCGGAGGTTTGTGAAGGCGCGGCTTGCGGGTCATGCGTATCCGCGGGAGTTTGAGATTGTGGAGCAGCTTCCAAAGACCCGGAGCGGCAAGATTGTGCGGAGGATGCTTCGGGCAAAGGAACTCGGGCTTCCGATTGGCGATGTCTCGACGCTTGAGTAGGGTTGAGATCCGGGGTAGACTAAGAAGACGCGATTACTCACGCCTCCTCGCCTAAGAACCGTACGCGCGACTTTCACCGCATACGGCTCAAGCATTTTGTAACCCTTTCAGTTCCAGGGCAGCAGTTTTTGGACCCTCCCTCTGAGTTTCCGCAAGTTAAAGTATTCTTGGTCAAGATAAGGGTTTTTATCGAGCTTCAGACTGATATGTCTGACAATCTTCGTATCTGAGAAGCGTTTTAGCCGAATCTCTCCCGTAGAGAACACCCATTTCCGAGATCCTTCTCGATGCCAATATTTATTAGCAATCCATGTTCTGGATTTGTTTGGATGTCTCCGCTTCGCCCGTCTCCAGAGCATATTCCAGATTATATTATCCAACTTTCTGAATGTGTCACTGGATACGACTGATCGGTGATAATTCGACCATCCGGTGATGATGGGATTCAAAGCACCGATGAGATTCTCCTGTTTCCATGCTTTTCCGTCTTTTATCACGTCACCGATTTTACGAGTGACCTTCGCAATCGACTTCTTAGATGGCTTTATCAGGAGTTTTCCCTTATATTTCCGGAAGTTCCAGCCCAAAAAGTCAAAACCATCATCGATATGAGTGATCAGAGTCTTTTCCTCCGACAATTCCAGATCTCGTTCCTTTAGGAACAATTTAATCAGTTCAGCAATCTCATTAGCGGTTTCTTCTGAATCTGCAGTAACAATAAAATCGTCCGCATACCTCACAAAATTCACTTTGTGAGTATTATAACGCCTTTTATTGATTATTCCACTTTTACTGGCATGATATTCAGATGAAATTACGTTTTCCATCCCATCTAAAGTCATATTCGCCAGTATCGGAGATATAATACCTCCTTGTGGTGTTCCTGCTTTTGTAGGATTCAGATTACGGTTATACACGAATCCCAGCCTTCTAGAAACTGCTTTAATACCGACTTATCCGTCGGAATATTATCCAGAAGCCACTCATGGTTGATGTTATCGAAACAACCTTTGATATCACCTTCCAGAACACATTCCGCAGAATTCTTCTTGCTTAAGCAAGTGAAAGCCTGTGCACACGCATCATGCGCGCTTCTATACTTTCTGAAGCCAAATGAACAGATATCTGCGGTTGCTTCCGCAATTGGGCTTAATGCAAAGGCGTACAGCGCCTGCATCGCCCTATCGTGTATGGTCAGGATACTCAGGGGGCGCTTCTTTGTCGTTCCATGTTTCGGGATGTAGACACTTCTCGATGGTTTTGCTTTATACTTCTTATCAGATAACTTTGGAGCAGCGTTCATTTTGGCGTTGGGCGTTATCCACTTCTTGCCATCGATTCCCGCTGTTTTCCTTCCCTTATTCTGTGTTACTGTTCTTACTGCCAACAATTTCGCATAAAACGAATGAGTTAGCAGATACTGTAACCTCTTGACCAGATACCATTTTCCTTGTTTAACTGCTTTTGTAATTCGGGTTTGCGAGGGTGTTAACATATTTTTCAGCCATTTTCCAATCGACATCATTCCATTGGAGATTGGTTCTGATGTCTGCAAGTCTCTCGCCTAATATTGGCGTAATTGAACTACTTACATTCACAGGTTCGTTACCATTCACACAGCGAAACACCTCTGGTAAGTCTGCACCCTTTCGGGTTAAGGCAAATTTTGAACCTCTATTCAATCCATTACAGGTCGACATTCGCTTTTTACCGATTCCTCTACCCTCTGCACCATCGTTTCCCCTTACGGGGTCCCTACCCAAATGTTTGGGAGCGCGTAGGGTTTACCAAGTTCCATACCACAAATAATTATGAATGCCTTAGAAGCCATCAATAAGCCGAGAACCATCTGTCCATTCCCTATAATGTGGAGGCAGCCATTATAGTCTGATTCCATACCTTTTGGTCTAAGCGCATCAGTCCAATTTCGCTTATCTATGCTGACGACTCTTACAATGGTTCGACTTACGCTCTTCTTAGCATTCTATCCTGGCAGTCGATCTGAACTGGACTTTCAGATTGTTCCACGTTGTCCTGCGGGCTTAATGCGCGGGCGTTACCATCCGCGCATACCGCAGTAGGATTGCCCCGAATGGAAGGAGTAGCCGCAATGGCAATTTGTGATGTAGCTTCTTGTCGCACGGCTCTCTGGTAATTCGCGAGTGCATGCACTTTTTCACTCTTCCAGAGGATCCGGTTATGGTAAGGAAGATTAAACCACAGAGAGCACAGAGGATCACAGAGAGTTGTTATTTTCATCTTTCGCCCCCTCTGTGTCACTCTGTGTCCTCTGTGGTTTTCCGAAACTTTATTTCGAAAATATCAAAAGTCTCCGGGGTTTTGGTCACCGCAACGCGAGATGCCAAAGACCCAAAAAAGAATGGGAAAATTGGTATGCAGAACAGGATCGTAAGCAATGGGGTAAAGTCTGAGACTTTTTAATTTTTTCCGGGTGAATTCGGATTATGGCGAAGAAGATTAACCACAGAGGCCACGGAGGGCACAGAGAGTTGCTGTTTTCTCTGTGTCCTCTGTGCTCTCTGTGGTTTTCCGAGCCCATTCCAGAAGATACTAAAAGTCTCGAAAGTATTTGACAATACAAACACTTTCTCAATGAATAGACCTTTAGCTGATGGTGATTATCGATTCTGATCGCCCCAATGATCCGGTCGGGTTCTGGAAAATCGATCAGTTCTTTAGCTGGAAGGGGCACTGTCTGAAACCCGAGTAATGTATCACTATATTTTCAGACAGCGTCCAAAATATTCAAATAATCAGTATAACAAAGTCTGTAACACCGCAATTGTTGTTATAGGGGATTGTGTGACGGTTATTATCGATATACAAAGTCATTCTGATTCCTGGGTAGAGGTGCATGTAGCTGACGGTCTGCCAGCAAATGTTGATCTGATCAATGAGACCACTATCAAGAGCATGATTTTACAGGAAAGTAGGACTGAAACCATACGCACATCCTGAAGATGAATTCTGCTGGTGATATCGTTTTATCTCCCGCCACAGTAAATTTTACAGATCCGCAAGGATGTGAAAAAACAATCATTTCAAAAAAGCCTGTTGTTTCTGTGATAAATCCAGTATCAGTAGCGCCGATCCCTCGGAATACACAGGAAAGTGCAGCAGCGCCCGGATTTGGAGGTGCGGCACTTCTTCTGATGGCGGTGTTGATCGCCGGCAGTCTACTATGGTATTATTGACCCCATCAGCTCGATCCTGTCCGGCTCGCCTTTTATTGTGGCGTGGAGGATCCTCCGGCACCGACCACAACGACATCATAATCCATATTTGCTCCGGAAATATCCGCGCTCAACTACGTCCCGTAACTCCTTAAACGCTTGTAGCCCAACTTCTCCAGCTCTCGGATCATTAAATGCTCCCCCGCCCCCAACACAAAACCTTATCTCGTTTTGCGGCAATACCGGTAAATGAGATGATTCTATGGTGAGTGAATTATACAAAAAGATCCTGATCGCGACCGACGGCTCAGAGAACACCAGAAAGGCGGTTGACTACGGCATTGAACTTGCCCGCATCGCAGAGGCGGATGTTCACGCTGTATACGTCCTCGATGCAGGCGCGTTTGCAACACTGCCGATGGATGCTGCGTGGGAGAGCATGTACGAA
>JAIWAP010000051.1:0-11241 GCA_048634345.1 Methanobacteriota archaeon
GAAGAAGTTTGTTGATCGTGAAACGATCGATATGAACGAAGTGGATGAGATATCCAAGGAATTTCTGGTCAAGAAGAACATACTCTTCGTTGACCCGCTCAGGAAGCTGATAAAGCCGCAGTCGAGGTTGGAGTTGCTTGCGATACGCGAGGTGATTCGCTGATGCGTAGAATCGGGATCGCTGTCTGGGTGTCGCTTGTGATCGTACTTGTGGGGCTGCCCGCGGGTGTGCAGGCGCAAGGGGATGATGATGGGCTGGTTGCAGCAGATATATGGAGGAAAGGAGCATGAAGAGAACCCCATTTCACGACCGCGAAAGAGAAACCGACGAGATCATGAAGATACTGGACGCAGAGCCGTCACTGATCACCTTCATCTACGGACCGATCAACAGCGGGAAGACCACAATGATCAGCCATCTGATCGAAGAACTGCCAGAGGATTATGCCCCTTTCTACGTTAACTTGCGTGGGAGGTTCATTACGGATTACGAAGACTTCTTAAACGTCTTATTCGAGATCGACGAAGCGGGTGGTGTTGATAATGTCACCGAGTATGCAAAATCGATATTGAAGGATCTGGGAACTGTTAGTGGAATTCCGATACCGATAAACTTGTTTGAGCAGATATTTGAAAAAAAAGATAAAAGCAAAGATATGTTTAAATATATGGAACAGTTCTTCGTAGAAATCTCAAAGAAGCGTACGCCGATCTTGATCATCGATGAATTGCAGGTGGTCGGAGATATAAAAATCGATGGAATTTTGATGTACAAATTATTCAACTTTTTTATCCGATTAACAAAAGAGTTACATCTCTGCCATGTCTTTGCGGCAACGTCTGATTCACTCTTCATCGAGCAGGTTTATAGTGAGGCGATGCTCGAGGGGCGGTGCAGGTATCTGCTGGTGGATGATTTCGACGAGGGGACGACAGCCGCGTTTCTGGAGGAGTGTGGATTTAGCGATGATGAGAAGGCTGTTGCGTGGGAGTACTGTGGCGGAAAGCCGATATGTCTGGTTGAGCTTGTGAATGCACAGGACGATCGAAGAGGAAAGGCAGAGGAGATGCTCAAGATAAGAAAGGGGCAGGTAGAAGAGATCGTGTATTCGCTGGAAGCGAGAGATAAGGAGATGTTTGACGCGGTAATGAGGGTGCTTTCAGAATTTATCGGGATGGAGAAAGTTGGATACAAATATATAAGCGATGAGATCAAATTTTTGGTCGGAAAAAACATTATTTTTGCAGATTCCGCGAATAAGGAGCTGAGACCGCAATCACGTCTGAATCTCCTTGCAATAAGAGAGGTTATGAAAAGTGCATAGAAGATATCGAATACCGGGAGTAGCTCTCAGCAGCATCACACTACTGCTGATCATATTAGCGACACAAGTATCCGCATCCACCGACCCCCCACTCGACACGATCCATGTCCACGCCCTCGGACCAAAGGACACCGGATCGTCGGTCGAATCATCGATAATCCTCGAGAAAGACCGTGAATACAGAATCGTGGTCTCTGGCGTCTTCCAGTTCAGGAGAGATGTGGACTGGGGCTGGGCAGACGCTAAGTTTCGCATGGGCGGGGGAAATGCGTACACCCAACCGTTCAACTCAATCGAGTTTAATGGTGAACCAGTAGAGGCAGCAGCAAGCAATATTGAGAATCACACGTACACATACTACCGCACAGGCGACGGGGCGAAGATCAGGTTCAGCATCTTTGACTGCCTCACGACAGGTGAGCGTGGCGGGTACGACGACAACGCGGGAGCGCTTCGGGTTGAGATATACCCTGCAACAGCGCTCTCTGTGACAAAAGTACCCTCGCCGCATACGATCGAAGAAGGGGATACGACAACGGTGACCGTGACTGTGAGAAACGCAGGAGCTACTGGAACTGGCGAGATCCGGGATATTAGGGTGACTGATTTCGTTCCTTCAGGTTTCAAGTTGATGAGCGGTTCTGTACATGCAGAGTATCCGCTGCTCAAGCCAGACGAGTCACGGACGCTTCAGTATGTAATAAAGCCACCCGCGAGCGGCACGTTTAACCTGGATCCTGTGGAGGTGTCGTATTCTGACGATCTCGGAGAGCAGCACACCGCGAGATCGGATGCGAGAACGCTCACAGTCGTCGCATCGGCTGGACTGCTGCCCACAGCGCCACAGAACGCAAGCGTGAAGCTTCACGGCGAGAGGACTGACGTTGTGATCGGAGATAACATCCTGCTCAAGCTCTCGGCTGTGAACCTGATAACAAAGCCGGTGATGCATGTTCAGGTGATCATAATCCCGCCGTCCGGCATGAGTGTTGCCTCTTCCGGGTTTGCCATGTCAGGGGCAGGGCAGTTCACATCGGATTACGAGATTGAGCCGGGTGTGGGCAGGAATATCGAGGTTGCGATCGTTGCAAACCAGGTCGGCGACTTCACTGTGGAGGGCAGGGTGATCTACTACTTCGGAGACGATATGGCAGGGGCAGAGGATTACACGCTCGAGCTGCCGATCAGGGTGCGGTCCGCTGGTGCGCATCCGCCGCCGGCAACAACACCCATACCCGGCAATAATGGTGGGGTATTAGGGGTGCCCGGATTTGGTGCGGTCGTTGCGCTGATCGGAGTGTTGATTGTGGCGATTCTGTTACGAAAGAACGATTAGGTAAAACGAATACAATACAGATGAGGCGATATAAATGCAATCTGGAATTAAGATACTGGAAACAGCGACATCGAAAGCGTTTGGAGGACTCAGAGGGACGTGCATCTGCCTGATCGCACTGGCAGTACTTTGCGCATGCACGCAGATATCAGGCGCAGCCGCGGGAGATCTTCTGATGGAAAGCGGAACTGATGAATATCAGACACTTGCTCAGGGCGAATCATGGGATCTAGGATATGAAGGCTATGTGCTTACCGTGAATCAGATAGATCTAGAGGCACCAAAAATCTGGCTGAGTATGCTAAAAGATGGTAAGGAAGTCGATTCGGATGTGTTAGGTCAGGGTGATACCTACAGCTATGAACCGGATATTGATGGGATCGAATATATAATCTTTAAAGCGAAGGTACGGGGACTATTCAGAGGGACTGACGCCAACATGGTTCAACTCATGGATTTCCATCTGTATTCAGACGGATCATCGAATGTTGAACCAACCGCATCTCACACTGTATCGCCCGCCAAAATCGACTACCTACACATCACCGCGGACGTGAACAACGGCTATGCGACAACAAGCATTGAAGAGAAGCTCACAAACCCGCACGATGCTGCAACAGACGACGAGTTCAGGTTCCTGATCCCTGATGGTGCATTCATCTCGGGCTTCAGCCTCTTTATCGACGGAATCGAGTACGAAGCGGATGTGCTCCCTAAGAAAGAGGCAGATGAGCGGTTTGAGGCGGCGGTCTCGGAAGGAAGGACCGCGGGCATCTTAAAGACGAAGAAGGAGAACATATTCTCTTATTCCTTGAGTTTTGAGCCCCACCAGAGCATCATCGTTCGTCTGGCTTACGAGCAGCCCGTGAAAAAGACGCTTGGCGAGTATGAGTACGTACTGTCGCTGCGAGAGACCGATGTGGCACACAGCGTGCCTGATTTGTCTGTAAATATAACAGTCGCATCAGTGAACCGGATTATCTCTCTGGAAATCCCGGGATTCGATGGGACACGCACAAAATATGTCTCGTCCACAGAAGCACGGGTCACATACAGTGCGAAGACGCTTCCCGACACAGACCTCAGAATCGTCTTCACAACCGACAGCACGGCTTTGAACGGAGAGATGCTATTCTACGAAACCGGCGGGCAGGGTTACCTGATGCATATCTTCTCGCCATCGGTCGAAGACCTCGGGACCGTGGCTCTTGACAAGGAGATCATCTTCGTGATCGACAAATCAGGCTCGATGAGGGGTGATAAGATCGCGCAGGTGAAGCGGGTCTTTACAGGCATCATCGCAGACCTTCCGCCTGATGATCACTTCAATGTGATCTTCTTTGACCGGAAGAGCATAATACTCAGCGAAACGCTCATGGAGGCAAATACAGAGACAAAGGCAGATGCAGCAAACTTTGTTGCCGCGCTCAGTGCGAACGGCGGCACAAACATCAACGAGGCACTACTGACTGCACTTGGCATGTTTAATCCGGATTCGGAGCGTGTCCCGATCATCGTCTTCCTGACCGATGGAGAGCCCACCGAAGGTGTGACATCTCCTTACGTGATCAGGGATAACGTAAAGGCTGCAAATGGGGCGGAAGTGTCCATATTCACAATCGCGTTCGGGATCGATGATGAGGAGAACTACGACTTCTTAAGGGCGCTCTCCCTTGAAAACTGCGGGGTGGCTGAGCGGTTCTACCCGGAAAAAGACGCTGAAGCCGGGATGAACACATTCTACGAGACTATATCAACACCTGTGATAACTGACATGGACTTCGCATACTCCAGTTCATCCGATATCGTGAACACGGGCTACAACACGCTCTTTGCAGGATCGGACGCAATCGTGCTCGCCAGATACCACGCGGGTACAGGTAGCATCGACTCAAGCATCGATGCAGTCACACGCACAGGCAGCCGCAGCTTCGATGAGAGATTTCCAGTCGTTTTTAGATCTGAGAACAGCTTTGTTCCGAAACTCTGGGCGCACACGAAGATACGAGAACTGATGGACAGAATGGTCGTTGAAGGCGAGACTGATGTGCTTGTGTCAGAGATCACAGACCTCTCACTGGAGTTCGGGTTCGTAACTCCCTATACCTCGCTATTTGTGGAGGTGCCATTGATCGATAAGATCAGCGAAGCGACCACCGAATCCGGCACGCTGGCAGAGCCCGAAGCGGTAGCCACCCAAGTCGTAGCAACCGAAGAGGCGGGTGCGGCGGAGGCACCGATACCCGCACCAACACCTGAAGCAACCGCACCCCACGCTCCCAGAGAGAGTGAAGCAAGAGATGAACCCGCAGAAACGTGCGAGGCACATCCGATGGCGAAGAAGACCCCCGGCTTCGGCGCACTCTTCGCGATCTCATGCCTCGTCGCTGTCGCATATCTGGTGCGACGGCGGTGACTTCGCAGTATCCGGCTGGCGAAACCCATCCGCGTGACAGAAACTGTGTGATTGTTCACTCCGATGCCTCGGGCAATGCTCCACGGAGTCCTTTCACGCCATTTTTTCCGCATCCGTCCTCGACCCGCCTCTTTAGCAGCACGCATGACATGGGGTCAGAAAACCCAATAGCTCCTGCCACATCATCAGTGGTGATACGCTCAGTTAGGGCAAAAAACCATAAAAATGACCAATTAAGCAGAAAAGAACGGACATCTGCAAGCCAACCCAAGATTGCACCGTTTGCAATCAAAGGCAGGGGGGATTTACCATCGCCCGTCACGCATCTGTCAGTCAGACCCCGCCGCAATTCCAGTCCAGCACACGGTTTCGCCGCATCCTCGCGTCCGCTCATGTCCAAGCAGCCCGAGCAGGCGCTCACGCAGCACATTTGCCTCGACACTCGTCCTGACCCTGGGTCTCTTTAGATCGATCCGGAGGATCTCCCTGATCTGCCCGGGTCTTGCAGATAACACCACCACCCGATCAGCAAGATATACCGCCTCATCGATGCTGTGCGTGATGAACAGAACCGTTTTGCGGGTTTCACCCCATATCCTGAGCAGTTCGCCCTGCAGAATGTTTCTCGTCTGCGCATCGACCGAACCGAACGGTTCATCCATCAACAATACCTCAGGATCGTTTGCAAGCGCCCTTGCAATCGCGACCCGCTGCCGCATCCCTCCTGAAAGTTCGTACGGATAGCTCCGCTCGAATTCGTGCAATCCAACCAGTTTAAGGTACTTTCGTGCGATTTCGTACCGTTCATCCTTTGGAACCTCCTTGATCTCCAGTCCGAAGGCGACGTTGTTGATTATCGTCCTCCACGGGAAGAGTGAATACTCCTGAAATACCATGCCCTGTCTTGGATCCGGGGCTCGTATGACCCTGCCATCGAGCAGCACTTCTCCTGACGTGGGCTGGTCCAGCCCTGCAATGATCCGCAGCAGCGTTGTTTTGCCGCAGCCGGAAGGACCGATGAAACAGAGAAATTCCTTGTCAGGGACCTCAAGGTTGATGTTCCGGAGTGCTTCGACCACACCAGCCTCCGACTCAAACACCCTTGAAATGCCGGATATTTTAAGCATTATAGTATTTAGCAGTCACAATGATCGATAACCTTTTCGTTCGATTTTCCTGATTCCGGCATCCTTCCGGGGTGTGTCATTGCAGGACACCTCGCAGATTTGCGTGGTATCATCAAAACGATTTTTTCACAAAAAATCGAGTAAAAACTGCCCTCCGGGTCGGAGACCAGTTTTTGATCAAACTTTTGTGAAAAGTTTGGTGAAAAGTTTGCGAGTAAGAAATGCCCGTCGGGCGAGGCTGGCGATATACCATTAAAAATCAAAACGCGATTCCCCCACAGTGGAGCACGATCACAAGAACCGCACCAACCGCGCCCCCGATGGCGCATATCAGGATCACGACCCAGCTATACGCGATATCGAGTCCGAGCGCAAGATTTGCCATGACAAGGAGGATGATACCGACAACGGTGTTTACCAACATGCGCTTAACAGTCTTCAGCACCTTGTACAGGATTATCGCTACGATTATCGCCAGCACAAGAACAGATAGTTCGAGGATTCCAGTCATAATTACCAGATTTATATCAAACCTGACCGTAGTTAATCCTTACCCTCATCAGGCGTCTCAACAAACTCGTAGAGAATCCTTTCGAGACCGTCCATGTCGCAGTACTCTTGAACCCGCATCTCCCGATTCGGATTCCCAAGCAGCATCGCCGAGACGTTTGCATCCGTGCCATGCACGCATAAGACCCGTAGTCCCGCCTCAAGCGCCCTGCAGATCTCGTATCCCACACCGATCGATGGAACCGTGACTTCCGCAATCAGACAGCCGCTCTCTTTAAGCAGGCTGATGTCACGCCGGTAAATCTCCTGCTCACTCATCTTCGCCTCTTTTTCGTCCGAACCCGGGTCAACGACGTGCCAGCTCAGGACGTCGTAGCCTCTGCTTCTCAGGAAATCGTAGATGTGCCTGTAGACCGGTTGCATCTGCCGCCCGCCGCGTATTGATCCTGCTAAAAATATCTTCATGGAACTTATAGAGCTTGCAGAACTTATAGAACTCATAAAACGCCTCTTTTGTAGTGCCCGGTCGTGTATCCATCGGTTATATCCCTGCACCTCTTTTGAACCTTTCCGCCCCCGGCAAAGCACCCGTCAACCGCGCTTCGGTATAACCGCGTGATCTCTCGGACGCGGTCGCTCTCAATCTCCGTTGCATCGATTCTGATGCTCGAAACACCGGCTTCAACGATTCCAGAGACATGATCAATCATGCACAGTTCTTTTGAATTCAAGAGATGCGTCCTGCAGTCCGTATCCATCCTTAGCGGGAACACATACCCCTTCTCGTCTACCAGTTCGAAGCTGCCAGCCTCACACGGCGCAGTACACTTACCACCCTCACCCCTCTCGCCCGTGCAACGTAAGATCCCGCCCACCACGCAGTGCTCGGACTCCATGAGCGTGAGCCGCCCGTGCACGATGCACTCAACCGCCCCGTGCGGCGCGATTCCCTGTATCTCTGCAAGCGTGAGTTCTGATGATAGCACCGCCATTTTGGCGCCGTGTTCTTCCCAGAATCCAAGCGACCTCAGGTTGAATGTGTTAAGCGGCATGTCTGCGATCACTTCAAGCCCGATCTCCCTTGCGAGCCTGAATACGCCGTGGTTGGACGCCAGCGCACCATCAAAGCCAAGTGTTTTCGCTCGTGAGAGTACCTCTGCCACGGTGCCCATTCCGCTGTCTTTTACTATCCGCGGCGTGTTTATATAGATTCTGCGCCCTTCCCGGTGCGCATACTTAACCGCAGCCTCAAAATCGGGCGCTCCGCCACCTGCCCGGGCTTCTTCGCGGTACCTCTCGCCGCCAAGATAGATTGCGTCAGCACCTCCCATGATCGCACTTTTTACACCTGCAAGCGTATTTGTGCTGACTGCAAGCAACGTGTTCACCGGACCTCCGGCTTTGTGCATGGGCGCAGGTGGCTCTGTGGTGTTGGCAGGACTGGCGACAGGGGCAGGGGAAAGGGCATGGATTGGGATGGCATGCCCACGCCGCACTCGCCTCATCCGGGCTGATTCGAGTCTTGACACCGCATCGTTTCTGACAAGATTTAACTGGCTGACCGGAATGAACACATCGCCCTCGATTTTGATGCTGATATCAGATACCTCGAAAACGGTCTTCCCGAGTTTCGTAAGCTGCCGCACTATCTGCTCTTTGGTCGTCGGATTCCTGATCGCACGCTCGATTACGTATCCTGCGTGTACGCACACCCAGGTAGAATCCATGTCCTTGATTTGCAATTCAAACGGCAAACCAACGGCAGCTTTTGCCCTGATCGTAACAGGAACCTTCCGGATGGGTACGGGCGATGTGAACGTTCGTCTGAGTGAGTCCATAAGTTGTCGGTCCAGTGTTCTGTACACGGCACTTCCGGCAGGTGCCGGCACTCCGGACGGAATCTCGACAACCATGCCAGCACCTGCCTGATCTGTCCGCCTGCCGCCCTCATACATCTGGCGCACGATCATGCCCGCCCTGGCAGTCCCTGCATTCCTAACAGTTTTGACCGCCTCATCGATGCCGATTCCATCCCCTATATTAAGCTTGCCTGAAAGCTTTACAGAGATGCGCCCTGCTCTCTGATCGTATCCGTTGACTGTGCCTACGTGTATCCCGCGATTGTGCGGGCTTGTGCGGCTCATCAGCGTGCCATGCGGGTTTTTCCCGAGGTATGCTTCCGTGAAACCACGGTTAAAGAGTTGTGCAAGGCGCAGCGACTCGTCATCTGACACGAAGTATCCGGATTGGCATTCCATGTATCTGTCGATTAAGCGGCGGTATATCCGAACCGCACAAGCAACGTATTCAGGTCGCTTCAGACGTCCCTCGATCTTGAGGGAATCAACGCCAGCATCGATGAGTTCCGGCAGTATGCGGCTTGCGTTCAGATCTTTTGGACTCAAGATGTACTCACCATCCGTTTCCACCCTGCACCCTGCTGTTCGCAACTCGTACCGTTTCCGGCACGGCTGGGCGCATGCTCCCCGGTTCCCGCTCCTGCCGCCGATCATGCTGCTTGTGAGGCACTGACCCGAATACGAGATGCAGAGCGCACCGTGCACGAATGTCTCGATCTCGATCTCGGTCTTCTGCCGCACCTGCCTGATCTCATCGAGCGTCATCTCTCTTGCAAGCACCACCCGCTTGACCCCCGTCGCCTGCACGAACCGTGCCCCTTCGCTGTTATGCACAGTCATCTGGGTGCTTGCGTGGACCGGGAGTCCGGGCACAATCGACCGCGCCAGTGCTATAAGCCCCATATCCTGCACGATTACGCTGTCCGCACCTGATTTATCCAGATGGTAAAGGAGATCTGCCGCATCCTTAGTCTCGCTGTCCTTTACAAGGGTGTTTACCGTGACGTACGCTTTTACGCCCCGAAGATGCGCATAATCGATGGCGTCAGCGAGTTCATCGAACGTAAAGTTGGCGGCAGACGCTCTTGCGCTCAGAATCTGCGCTCCGAGGTATACTGCGTCGCAGCCGTTCTCGACAGCAGCTACAAGGGATTCTCTGTCGCCTGCAGGGGCGAGGAGTTCGGGTCTGTGGGTAGATGGCATGGTGATCCGGGGCAGGAGGTGGTCAGTTTATGAGCAGATAGTGGGATTTTAGGTTTACCTGTTCTTTCTCCGGTTGAGCCGAAGAATATTGCCCTTGTCAATCTGTATTTTTTTGGAATGGGTCGTATTATGTGTTTAGCACCCACATAACCACCCCTCCCACTGTTCTTCCGGATCGATCTAAAACCAATTCTCGACCACAAAACTTCTATATCATGACTGCATTTCTCTCTCAAGAGGATGATGGATAAAGACGAGATCATCAGGCAACTTAAACGTGAGAACGAGTCGCTTAAGGCATGCATAAAGGAGTTCGAAGCCAAACTGGTTATGTATGATGACGCACATACGCAACCTCGCCTGAAGCGTGGCGGCAAGCGCAAAAAGGATCAGAACAAATGCGGTGGGAAGAAGCCGGGGTAGAAGAAAGGACATAAGGGTGTGACGAGACCTCCTGCAAAGCCGGATAGGCAGGTGGACATCACGAAAGATCGATGTCCCGACTGCGGAACCAAAGCTTGGTGATCCTTATAACGTGGAATCGAAGGTCACCGAGGAGTTTCAAGGGAATAATCGTGTGTGATGGCTGGAAACCGTATGCCAAATTTACAAACCGTATCCAAGCGTATGCTCGGGCGCATCTACTACGAGAATCAAAGGATCTCGCCGAGAAGATTGCGGAGGGGGTTACCGGTTCTCTTTCAAGCGAAACAATCGCAGTCGGCAACCCCGTGTTAGGCGATGTGGCAACAACCATTAACCTAATTGTGCTATAGTCTTCACACCCTCCCGGACGTGATCAGGTTTTGGGTTCAATGCGATATAGGACGTTTGCGACATCGCCTGTTATGTATATCGCGCCCGATGGACCCACCGCCACGCCGTTGAATATCCACGTAGGCGGATAACCTTCTGCACCCTCTGCACCCAGCTCAAGCCCGGCTGCCACGGTGCTGACCTCGCCCGTCTCAAGGTCAATGGACGAGAGACGCCCGGCTCCGGTTTCAACGACCAGCAGGCTTCCGTCCGGCGCTACCGCGAGTCCTTCCGGGGCGGATAGGTTTGTTGCCACTGGAATCGGTTCTGCGAGCGGCGCACCATCTGCCACGATTCTGATGCATATACCTGTAGCCCAATCGCTGACCCACAGGTCATCGTCGGTCGCAGCCAGTCCCACCGGCAGAACGAGTCCATCGGCAGAATCCGCGAGAATGACACGCCCCTCATCGCTCGCCCGGGTGACACGACATGCCCCGGCTTCGAATCCGAGTTCGACAACAATAAGATCGCCCTGGAATCGGATCGCGTTTATTGGCACCGCAAAGTCCGTGTACTCCTCCAGTACCTCACGGGTCTCCGGATTCCAGACCTGAACAGTATTGGAAAAGACCGACGACAACACCAGGTTATCACCGTCAGGAGAGACCGTCTCCGGACTCGTGATGCCGGGCATTCCAATGTAGTG
>JAIWAP010000052.1:0-11024 GCA_048634345.1 Methanobacteriota archaeon
CAACCCCGGTGGGTCCGCGCCCGCTGGTCAGTTCCCGTTCTGTCGCAGCTCGAAGGATCGAGATGCCGCGTGCCTGCACGTCACCACCAAGCCCGAGACCCGAACAGAACCTTGGAATGTAATCGATCGGCGACGTCGGCTTCAGTTTCAGTCCGAGTTCCCGTGCAACGAAACGGTATGTACGCCCGATCTCCTTGCGGGTCACTCTCGATACCTCTCCTATCTCGTCAAGCGTTCTTGGCACAGAACACTGGCGACACGAGGCGTACAGCGCTGATGCAGCCACACCCTCGATGCTCCGTCCACGAATCAGGTTCTTCTCAACTGCCTTGCGGTAGACCATGGCAGCCGTTTCTCTGACGTTCTGGTGCAGCCCGAGTGCAGACGCCATCCGGTCAAGCTCGGATAGTGCAAATGCAAGGTTCCGCTCGGTCGCATTGCTGACACGAATCCTGCGCTGCCATTTCCGGAGTCGATACAGCTGGGCACGGTTCTTTGTGGAGATCGTTCTGCCATACGAGTCCCGATTCCTCCAGTCGATCATGGTCGAAAGCCCTTTGTCGTGTATCGTGTAAGTCATCGGCGATCCGACTCTTGCTCGCTTCAACCGCTGATCGCTATCAAATGCCCGCCACTCGGGTCCCTGGTCGATGATGTTCGTCTCGATGACCAGCCCACACGAACCACAGACGAGTTCGGCACGCTCATAATCCCGTTCAAGCATGCGGCTGTGACACTCCGGACACTCGGAGACCTCGCGCTCCTGCTCACTTTCCCTGCGCTGCTTTATGCGCTCTTTTATCCTTTCAGGACGTTCAATTACTCGTTCGACTTCTGTCATGTCCACCCCTCATAGTGTATACAATTTCTGGTTCTCGGATATAGGCAATTCCGGATCGTTGCGCTTTCCACTGCTTTTATTGAGTTTAACCGCGATATATGGATGAGATACTGGTCCGAAGATCTCCTGCACAGTCCCGACCCGTTTCATTGTGTTGGTTACCACAGTTGAACCGATTGGTGGAGTCTGTTTGCTATTTCTCACAATCAGCATGGCACCGAATCGATGTTGAATAATACCAAGTCGTCGCAATTATACACCTCACCGAAAGTACTAAATATTGTATATTGTCGGTATATAAAGGTTTCGGATGATTCGGGCTTTGGGGCAATATTATTCGACTGCCTGCTCCACCAGTTCACAATCCATTGGTGGTCACGTTCCACGTACGGTTCGGTTGCCGGAGGCACCACCGATTAAGCTACACCGTCACCACAATTCTTCGCGATGCGGGTGTCGGTGCAGCCATTGCCGTTCAAGTGCCCTCTATGGAGATCAGAATCAGATATGAAGCAAACGACCGGGGGGAAGCGACGCGGTCAATCTTCACCCTCATCCTGCTTCACAATCACCTGACCAATAGTGATCTTGGCATTCTTCAGGATCAGTCGGACTCCGCCGCCCGACCCGAAAGACCCTGCAGATCCAAACATCCCGGCAGGTAGCGGCATAGCAGATATACCAGCACCAGCAGGCATCACCTCTGGCGCTACCGCGGCAGGAACGCCGGGTTCTTTCGTTCCCTTCTCCTTTTTCTTCTCTTCCTTCTTTGCCGCCTCTTTTTCTTTCCATTCGGAAACGATTGGATGGTTCTTCTCGGTCAAAAACGCCTTCAATGAGTCAAGATCGGTTGCATCCTCCTCAGTTGCGATCGCATCCACGATATCTCCGGGAATGTCGTCAAGCACCCGGTCCTTGAGGTGTTTTGGCATCCACCCGACCCGGTTCCAGCCGCCATCCGCGGCGATGAACTTCGGAGACCTGAAATAATTGATCCCGATCCCGAGGAAACCGACGATCTGCTTGCCGCCGCCGGTCTGCCCAGCCATGTTTGCGAACGTAAGCCCGTTTGGAGCGGGGTTTGCATAATCGCGGTCCACCCATGCGATGACATCGAGTTCGGGGATGTAAAAGCCAACGACCTCGAAACAGCCGCACGATGTGTGCGGATACTCGAAGAACGAGTGCAGCTTGATGCGGGAATACTCGCCCTGCGAGAGCGAGGCGGCAGACTCGTTGACACCTGCATATTCGCCGCCCATCTCATCGAGACACTCTCCTTTCTCGATTGCGAACTGCGGACCCTCGGGATCAACCTTTGCGGCTGCTCTCCCGTCGAACCAGTTGATCGCGCCGCAGAGCGAGACACGATCAGGTGTTACGACACAGACGTTTGTCGGGGCGAATGATTGGCAGAGCGTACACCCATAGAACGTATCCACATCCTCATCGTGCAGATCGCGCGTTCTGGCATCCCTTGTCTCGTATATTGCCTTTACCTCCGGCAACCGTTTTTCGATCTCTTCTGCATCTGTTATATAGAGTGCGTCCATCTTCTCTATGAACGGCAATTCGTTCTTAAAAAGCATCATGGTCGCTTTTGCGATGGATTCGAATGAATCAAGTCCCTTGGCGACCGCATCCTTGCTGATACGAAGCCAGATATCGTACCGCTGGTTCAGATGCATAAGACCGCTTACATAGTTCTGAAAATCGTGATTTCGGCGTTCAACGATCGCCTCAAGGTCTGGTTCCACTGCACTGCCTGCGATCCGGTAGATCATTGCGAACGGATATCGGTCGCCCTCTGTCGTATCAGAGATGTCTGGTCCGATCAGTGTGAAGCTGCCGTCCTCGATCTCATCCATCTCTGCAACACGCACCAGTTCAAAGCCCTTGCTCTTCGGTCCTGCAAGTTCGATATACACGCTGTCTTTTCGGATCCTTTCCCCTTCAAACATGGGGGATAACTCAAATGGGAATTCGTCTGCCATCGGGTGCCTCCTGAAATTAAATGATGAATCATGACAATCTACTTAAACCTTGTTGCCGGTGTCCCATATAGCCTTGTCCCATACTCCATGTTCCATATATTCAAGTATCATCAGATCATAACATTGCATGATGGCTGCAGCACCAGTAAATTCGGATGATTATACAAAATGGAGCTTGATCGCGTCAGGTGAAGGGGCGGGCAGGATCGCAGCCCTGTACTTTGCAAGCATGAAAAACGAGGCGATCGCAGATAGAATTTTGCTACTTAACAGCGCAAGAGCTGATTTGAAGAAAGTACTCGACGAAATCGCAGAGCATCTTGGGGACAAAGAATCAAAGATCCTTGAAACGATCCGGAGAGAGCGCGTACAGCTATTTGGCAGGCAGAGCACCGGGACAGGGAATTTCTGGAAGGTAGGGGAGAATGAGGCAAGAATCGATTTCGATGAGATCATACGACGGAGAGTTGAGGGTCTCGGGCTTGCCAGCGGCGATGCGATGTTCGATATCATGACGCTCGGCGGAGGTACCGGCAATGGCAGCATCCCGTACATCATCGACCAGATGAAACACGGATCAGGGAGGGCTGCTGCCGGGCACAAGCATTTTGCGCTCTGTGTGTGGCCTGATTTGATCGAGGCAGACCATCGTCATTTCAATGCAATATGCGGGTTGTCCAGGTTGCTAAAATACGGCGATGACGCTCACCAGAACGCGGATATGGTGCTGCTCGTTGATAACACGACCCTTGGAAAGCGGGTCGAACTCGTTGAGAGCGAGTCCAATTATTACTTTGAGATCAATAAACTGATCGCGCAGGCGATCGATCTGATAATGGCGCCCGGAAGGAAGAATACGAACCGTGTGATTGATGTCAACGATTATATCGTCTTTCCATCACATATCGGAGTCTACCATGCCACGCCATGCATGTCCCTGGGAAACGACGTTGACTTGATCAGCCTCGAATCCGCGCTCGACGACGCCGCAGAGAATGCATTCTTCCCGATGGATATCAGCACCGCGACGATGGTCTGGCTGATCGTGCGTGTGCCAAAGCGCTACTTCAATCGCGGGCAGTTCGAGCAGCGAGCGGCAGATCACGCGTTCAAGGGGTGGATAGAAGAGAACATCATCGGAAAATTGCGTTATTCGACCGTAACTTTTGTTGAAGAGGATATAGAGACGTTTGACGTGCTTCTTCTGCTCGGAGGGTTCAAACTCAATAAACTGGTCCCCGAATCCTTCGAAAAATACCTGATGTTCGGGGAGTTGCTCGAACTCAATGCAAAAAACGGCGAGATCTCGCTCGAGCAGTTTGGCGATGATGTGAGCCTGTCCACGAAGGAGCTAGACCAGATCGAGCAGAATCTGCGGGATTATATGGCACACATCGACGACGTCGTTGAACGGCTGAGTAACTGAGATAACCGGAACCTGAGGGCTTGTTTCATCGGAATGGTTGAGGAACAGTTTGATCCGCCCGCCGGTAAGGTATTCACCCGTTTCACCGATTATTCGCCCACGATCTGCACGATCAGCTCTCGGTTTCTCGGGCGGTTGTCCAGATCGATGAATATGATCTGCTGCCATGTCCCGAGCATCATGGTGCCGCCGGCAAACGGCACAGACAAGCTTGGACCGAGCAGAGACGCCCGTACGTGAGAATGTCCGTTGCCATCACCCCACTTCAAATTGTGCAGGTATTCAATGCCCTGCGGCGCAATCCGCTCAAGCATAGCCTTAAAATCCGAAACCAATCCGGATTCGTGCTCGATTGTTGTCACGGCACCTGTGGCACCCGGTACAAATACCGTAACGACCCCGTCGGCGAGTTTTGACTTTAAGAGCGCACCTGAGACTTCCTTTGTTATGTCTATGATATCTACGTCCCCTTTTGTCGGGAAATTCAGGTACCGGGTGCTGACTTCCAAATTGTTCACTCTCCGAAAGTAGCCAGTTTCCAGCCCGCCGCGCTGAGTACAAGGGTGAAAACGAGAAGTGAGATCACGGATCCAAGCGCAATTACCCCTGCACGGTCAAACATGACACACATCAGGACAAGGAGGAGCACTGAACCGATCGATGTCGCGATTTCGAAGGTTGGTTTATTCATTACAGTTGCATCAGCAGGAGCGGTTAAAAGGATTTGTTTTGGCGTTGCGGTGCGAGATTGCAAAATATCGGTACCGTCCAATGTATAGTTGATGGACATACTGAAACAACAATTCAGTCCACATCCGGATAATATCTCTCGATATAAACCGTATCGATGCCCGTATCACCCATTTCACCAAATACAACTGATCGGATCTTGCCAACTGTCCTGCCATTCTCCCTTTTCTTGATGATCTGTCCATAATTGATCGTTTCTCTATCGAAATTCTCTAAAATTGCGCCGATATACGGATCGTTCTGCCTTCTTTGCGATGTAGATCCGGTAATCGCCATGAAACACTTCCCCGCGCAACCACAAAGGTATTGAAGCGCCAGATCAAACCATAAAATAATATGGCAAGAATGGATTCAACACTCTACACCATCGGAACGCCGCCGCCAAAGCGGAATGTCAGCATCCGAACAAGCAGTACCGAACTGCAGCATCTCTTCATCGCATGGATTGCGATAGCGTTTGCATTTGCGTTTGTACTATCAGACAGTGCGCGATCCAACCCATTCGGTGGGACCGCAATCCTTTACTTCCTTGTATCTCTCTTCACAGTTGGGATTGGATTCATATTGCATGAACTTGCACACAAGGTCGTTGCGCAGCGCTACAACCTCTGGGCTGAGTTCCGGATGAGTTCCACCATGCTGATGTTCGCGGTCGGGCTGGCATATCTGTGGGGTGTGCTGCTTGCGGCGCCCGGTGCCGTGTACATATCCGGATCATATATCACCAGCAAGCAGAACGGGCATATCGCTGCCGCAGGTCCACTCACAAACGTCCTTCTGGCGACGATTTTTCTGCTGATCTCCACGCAAAGTGCATTTCTCAAGGGATTTGGAGAATATGGGTGGTACGTCATATTTCTCGGCGTGCAGATTAATCTCTGGCTTGCCACATTTAACATGCTCCCGCTGAGTGTTCTTGACGGCAGGAAAGTGTTTGCATGGAGCAAACCCGCGTTTGCCGGGGTGTTTCTCCTGATTATTCTGATGTGGATCGGTGCCGGTGTTATGTTATAGATCGGGCTTGAATCGATGCTCTATATGGGTGACAATCTCGTGCAATATCAGTCCCGTAAACATGCTGAATATGCCGATGACGATGCACAGCATCGATACAAGCGCAGTCCCTATCGCAACACCTCCGCTGGTATTGACGATGTATAGCACTTTTGCGCCAATCATCAGCCCGGTGATGGTAAACACCAGCCCCGCGGCTCCAAAGAAGAAGAGCGGTCGCTCCTCTGATATCCATGAAAAGATCGTTCCGAGATTGCCAAATCCGTGCATCCACGGGTTCAGTGTCGATCCGTTCTCGATGTAAATCTCGGTCATCGGCACTTCTATCGACTTTAATCCGTGCACCTCTGCCAGACGTATCATCTCAGCTTCCACCGTAAACCCTTTGCCCTTGAATTTCATCGCTTCCATCGCACGCCTCGAAAGCGCCCGAAATCCACATTCCGGATCAGAATAATCATTCTCTGTTATCGTGCCCAGACTGGTTTTCAGCACGAACTGACCGAATGGTCGGATGAATGGCTTCTTGCCCTCCTTTTTTGACTCTTTCAACCTTCTTGATCCCAATACGAACTCATGTCCATCTTTTAGAACCGGTTTCAAGAGTGTCGGGATCTCGCCAGGATCGTGCTGTCCGTCCGCATCCAGTAAGACAAGCACATCCGCATCCCGCTTCAGCGCCTCGTTTACCAGTGTCTGGATCGCAGCAGTCTTCCCCTGATTGATCTCATGCCGTATCACGACCGCGCCGGCGCGTTCTGCAAGTGTTGCGGTGTTGTCAGCACTCCCATCATCCACAACAAGCGTTTCATCTACATAATCCTTTGTAGCATGTATCACGCCACAGACCGGATACTGTTTGTTATAAGCCGGTATCCCCGCAACAATTTTCATCTGATATAGTCCACCCCGAAGTATTTGTGCGCGATTGTCATCGAACAGTATCTAAATGTCTTTGAGCGATATTCAAGCTTTCGTATCAGGGGTAGAGACTTTTCATTATTTTTTGGAGAGTGGTCGAATCATAGCATCCATTCGCAACCCCGACATTCGTGACATCCGTGTTATATATTTTGTTTAAAATCGATAGCGGTGGAATACGAATGGTATGAATGGTATGAATCCGACCGTTATGAAAATGTGCCCATAATTCTTTCAATTCCTTCCGACCAAAAAAAATTAAAAACACTCCCGAGATACTGGTCCCGTCGGGTCAAACTGCGGGGTTATGGTAATAGGCAACATATCAGAGTTCCCTGAAGCGTACTTACTCGAGTATTGTGTGGATATCCGCATATAAAACCACGAGATTACACAAGATTAACACAGAAATCTTGTGGGAAGCTGTGTAATCTTGGGGTTCCTGCCACAAGTTACCCGAGCATGTACCTTGAAGCGACCCACAACAACAACCCACAGGGATATATTAAAAAATAAAAATAAAGGGAGTCTTTACTCCCCTTTCACCGCATCATAGAAACTCATATCAAAGATATCCTCTGCAGTCAGCAGCCTATCGACGTACCCAAGCTCATAATCAACCTCTGCAAATCCGATGGTGCAGTCAAGCTCGATGTGCGGATCGCTGATCCATCTACCATCCCACTGTTCGAAGGAATACAGGACTCTATCTGCATCAAAGCCTGTTTTTTCTGCAAATATCTCAGCAGATTCGTTCTGGTTCTCGATCAGATACTCAGTCGCCTTGATATGGATGCGTACGATCTCCCGAACCATATCCGGATGGTTCTCGATCAGTTCGTCGCTGACGAGCAGGCAGCAACATGCATGGTCCGGCCACATCTCACCCGAACTGGCAACGCTCCTGCCGTTACCATCGAGTTCGATGATTGCAGGTCCCGGATGCGGCAAAAATACGCCGTCCACTGCTTTTGCTGAAATTGCGGTCATTGCATCACCAGGTCCCATCGGCACGATCTCAACATCATCGATGCTGACGTTGTTATCCATCAGGAATTTCTTGAGTACGCCATCCTGAATCGATCCCGGCGGAAACGTTGCGATCTTAAGCCCGCGCAGATCGGCTGGCGAGGTGTAATTGTCTGCAATCTCCGGTCTGAGCACAAGGTCAGAGCCCTGCACCTGCACTCCTGCCACGATCTTCGCCTCAAGCCCCTGCGCGATCGCCGTGATCGGTGGTGCGACACCGACATAAGCGATATCAAGATGACCTGCCATCATGGACTGCATCTCGGGCGGACCTGACGGGAACGGATACTCAGTAACCTCTGTGATCCCAAACTCGGCAAGGTCGTCTTTCCACCATCCCTTATCCATCGCGACCATCTCTGCGATCTGGTGTGTGCTTGGCTGGTATCCTATGCGAAGATGCGTTATCTGATCAGCTTCGGGGGTCTCTACCTCTGTTTCCGGTGCAACTCCATTATCATCCGGTGTTTCATCAACACACCCGGAAAAAGCGGCGAGCGTCAGCACCACCAGCAGTATTGTTAGTATTCTTTTCATTGTAGTCTCCTGTTCCTTAATATCTTAATATCCTGTCATCCGAGCCAGTTCCATGCTTGCCGATTTATCGGATGTCCCGGGCTCAACGATGACTACGAAGTTGCCATTCGACCAGAAATACCCGTACCTGATGTCACCGTCCTCTGTCGGCGGTGCGGTGCGGACCTCGTTTGCCTCGTGTCCGTTGAAATTCGCGGTCGCAAATCTGGAAACCGTCCGTGCGGGCGGGTTTTCAAACTTTGGCTGGTTCTTGTAGTTCTCAACAGCGTTTGCCGCATTCACCGAATCGGTGCACTCGATGACGGTTACAGTCGTGTCGGTATGCTCACCTTCCGCAGCATAGATTCCCTGGACTGCATCTACGATCTCGCCAACATCCATGCTTCCGGAGACCGTCGACGCAGCTTCTTCTATCATGTCCACCGTTTCCGTGTTCTTGTCAAGTACGGCTCTCAAAGTGAACGATTCCGGAAGACCGTCTCTTGGAATCATATCTGCTATGTTCTGCGGCGTTTCAGGTGTCGTTGTGGCAGTCGGCGTTGCCGGTGTCGGTGTTTCTGTGCTGGAATCATCCGGCACGATACATGCGGATGCAGCAATCACCGCAACCAATACCACTATCAATAGTATGCTCTTCATAATTCAGCTTCCTTTGTCAATACTTCTCTCCTGGATGAGTTGAATAACATCATCGTGATCGCTGACCTTCTCAAGTTCACTCTCTTTGATCAGCACGGTGCCGTCGATGTGCGTGTGCCGACAGCTCCCTTTCACGATGTACAGCGACCTTGTACCCGCAACACAAGAGATACTGCTCATCAGATGGGCATTTCTCACCATCGTCCGATTGTACGTGTTAATCCCGGTAAGCATCGTGTTATGCGCGTCATCGTCTGATATGGCGTTAAACGGCGCCTGTTTTGCAGGAAACACGATGAATCCAAGCGGCGCGAGCAGCAGCGAAACCTCGTCCATATCACCCATTCGATCATCCCTCCGGTGATCTTTCTGATCATCCCTTTGATCATCCATGGAATCATCTCTCCGGATCTGATCGTCCATTGACGAAAATATCCTGACAGGACAGATCAGCTCGACATCGAGGATCTCTTCGAGACGGAGCGCCACATCGATCGATGCAGCCATCCCCCCGCCCTCGTATCTGCTGATCGTTCTCCGTGATATCCCGAGTTTGGTTGCGAGTTCCCCGAGCGAAATCTTTCTTTCGGTGCGGATGCTGCGCAGCCGTTCGCCATCGATGTGGATGCACAGCCCGCCCGGCGCCGCATAAACCAGCGGTGGGACGCCTTCGATCAGGCAATCGTGCAGTGTAGCAGGATTAATCGAGGGAATGCCGTGTCTGAAGTAGGTCACGCCGTCCTCGAGCATCCGGCTGCGTGACTTGCTTCCGATGATAAGCGGCTTTCCGTTCAAATGATCGGACAACGATCGTATCTCGTGCGCTGCGGCAGCATTCAGGCTGTCGATGTTTGAGAGCGTGCGGAGCAACAGCAGGATACGATTGTTCCGCGCAGCCAGATCAAAGCTCCTCGGGCGGGTATTGCACCGATCCGAGAGCATGAATCCGGCTCTGGTCAAGATTTCGATAACTCGGAGCGTTAACAACTCTTTGTTCATCAAGATTTCGTATACCGCACCCTGATATAAAGGTTTGCAGCTACTTTCGCAGCACCATGGTGCGCGGGGCAAGATGAGTGAGCGTGCTTGAGCCGGATGCAAAGGATATGAAGCTTCTCGAATTCTGGAAAGTATACGGCTTTGGGCTCTGGTATTGTGACGCTTCGGTTCTGGTCTTGGCAAGGTTCCAGTGGAGCCTCCCTGAAGCTGCGCACGGTCTTGAGCACCGCCTCCAGCAGCCTGTTTTCGGGTTTTTACACCCGCGTCCGCAGCCGTGCCACAACCACGCCCACCTGCTCGACTGCATTGAGGCACGATCATCCTCATTCACCCATTTCAATCGATTTCTGATATTCATCCATCTGCTCGACTATATTTGCATAAAGCTCAGATAAATATTGGCGTCCATCATCGCTTAAATCAGATGATTTACGTTCTTTGCCTACTCGCTCTTTCTTGCACTTATAGACTTCCAGACATCGTTTACGCATCGATTCAAGGTCTACATCCGTATCCAGTCTTTCCACATCACTACTAATCAATTTCTGACCGCTTCTTGTTTGATATGGACGCGAAGAGACTTCTGCAAATCCAGAAAACAGCATGTCAAAATCATCCGCGTCCCACGTCACAAAATCTCTTTCCGGTTCCACCAGTACCACCTGTTCAAGAATTGTGATTCTTGATCCTGCCTTCATCTTCGAGAGCAGATGACAAAGGATCTCTGGCAGATCTTTCAGAAATATCTCGTGGATTACGTGCGAGAAGAAGACGTGATCGATATCGACATCTTTGCTGAAAAATTCATCTGGCTTCACAAAACGGCAGCTCTTGAGTTTGTCTGCAACGCCGCATCTCTTTGCTGTTATTCCTG
>JAIWAP010000053.1:0-10987 GCA_048634345.1 Methanobacteriota archaeon
GGCGAACGCAAAGCAACACTCTTTGGCAGATATGCCAGAACAGTCGTTGTGAGCATCGAGTTCACCGAAAAACTGCTGAAATCGAGTGAAATCGAGCGGATAACCATTGACCGAAAACTCGATGATGAAGAGTTCGCTGATCTGATAAAGGACGCGTTCATCGTGATACCGGCGACGGACGACATCGCTTACAACGAGCATCTCGCAGAGATCGCGGGTTTGCACGGGATGCTGGTCAATCAGGTAAATGATGATCTTGGTGACGTGATCATCCCGTCAGTGATCGCCCGCGGCGATGTCACGATCGGCATATCGACGCTTGGCAGCAGCCCTGCACTGTCGCGATACAGTCGGATGCGGATCGAAGAGGTGGTCACGCCCGAATATGGCGGGATGGCAAGATTGCAGAGTGAGGTGCGTGAGCTTCTGAAAGAGAGAGTTCCTGACCAGAAGGAGCGGCAGCAGATCCTGTGGGAGATTCTTGGGGATGAGAAGGTCTGGGAACATCTGAGAACGTCGTATAATCTGGCTTATGAAGGGGCGTTGAGACACTTGCGTGACAAAGAGGCGTTATAATGGAACTTTTAGGAATCGATCTGGTGATATGGATAGGAATTGTGGTTGCGTCTGGCATGGCGCTTCTGATTATATGGAAGATCGCCCAGTGGAAGGGCAGATTTGACCAGTGGAGGCGGGAGGTCGATGAGCGACTTGGCGGGATTACAACATCCGGGGCGGGGCATGATGAGGTTTATGATGCCGCGGCATACAATGCCACGGTTCCAGCCGCAACACCAACACCAACACCACCGCCGACACAATTCTCAACAGTAACACCAACCACGACTCCCGCGCTGGTGCAGACTCCGGCACCAACCATGGCGCCAGCTCCGGATCCGGTTTTGATGCCGATGCAGGCGCAGGGTTCGCAGGATCTTTCGACCTCCGGACCGCAGGAGTCAGGACCCTTGTCTGAAGATGTCGATGCAAAGACCGTTATGCAGATGGAGTCTGCGCTGCTGGACGCGCTCTCCGGAAGAACTGATGAAGCGATCGAGCAGTTGAAGGCGGCAGGCAGGGAGATCGGGATCCATACTCCGGATGACATGGCGATGGCGCACCACAATCTTGGAAATCTACTGTATCGTTCAAAACAGTTCGATGAAGCTGAGAAAGAGTACCGTGAGGCGATAAAATGCAAACCCGATCTTGCCAGGGCACACGCCAATCTCGGTTTTCTGTATCAACGGCTCGGGCGCCGGGAAGAGTCCTTGCAGGAGTTTAAAGCAGCCCTGGAATTAAAAGATCAGCTCCCCGATGGGGGCAAACGAATCACGCGGATCGTAGAGGACCTATCAGGTGGAAACTGATCACATTCACATATACGCTTCCAGCTGTTGTTTGATATGCGGCTTTGGAAGAGCGCCGATGATCTGACCGGATAGCTCGCCATTCTTAAATACCAGCATCGTTGGTATCGCGCTGATCTGATATTTTGTGGCAACACCCATATTCTCATCGATATTCAGTTTGCCGAATGTCACCTTGCCTGCATACTCCTTTGCAAGATCCTCGATGATCGGCGCAATCGTCTTGCATGGTCCGCACCACTCAGCCCAGCAATCGACCACAACGAGCGGGTACTCATGCACAGTCCCGTCAAGATTTCCATCATTCAATATCAATACTTCGCCTGATGTCATTTTCTGTAATCGCTCCATCTTTCTATTTCGAATTGCTTCCAATTCGTCCATAATTTAACATTCAAGCGCGGCGTCATATAAATCCTCGCACGGCTACTCACCCGCATTGATCTGCGCCTCGATCTCTGCATGGAGTTCTGCAAGACCCCGCTCTCGCAGGCTGATCAACTGGTTGATGCTGTCCATCGTATTTTTCGCAGATCCGTCCGCTTCAAGCTTTTTCCTTGTGAATGTCTGGATCAGCGAGGTGCATAATCTCTTGTACGTGCCTACCTGATGATCAAGTTCGATATATCTACCGATCGTCGCCTGATCGACGCCAGATCTCTCTGCAGCGCTGGTAAACTTGTTAAGTTCCCTTGAATAGGACGCGATATTCTCTATCGCCGAGATTAATCCTCCCTTAGTGACCGGTTTAACAAGATACTCGGTTATGTATCGTGCTTTTTTCTGCACAACCTCAGCAGTCAGTTGTTTAGCAGTAAGAATGATGACAGAAACCGACTTTAACCGCTCGTCTTGACGTATCCGGTCCAGTACCCCCCAGCCATCGATATCCGGCATAATAAGGTCCAGTAGAATCAAATCCGGTATCTCGTGCTCCAGCTTTTCAAGACATTCGTTGCCACCGTACGCGGGTATAATCTCGTACCCCTGCGACTCAAGCATCAGCGAGATCAGGTCCGCGACATCAGGCTCGTCATCCACTACCATTATTTTTATGTGAATTCCTCCCTGTTAGCCCCATTATACTACGTTATTGATGTCACCGGTATTAAACATTATTGATCGCAGGAAGCGTTCTCCGTATTCTGCCCTGCCCGTGCCCGAACAATTCAGTCACCGGGTAACGCCAGAGCACGCAGACCCGCTACCGCATCAGCCACGATGCCTGCAACATCGAGCCGTTTCTCGCTCGCTTCCACCAAAGAACGCGACACAGCAGTTCCGGGATGATCCGGAACAGCCATACACTCAACCGCAGGACTCGCCTGTGGAAATGTGCCTATTTTGATCGCACGCTCTATAATTTCTCGCTTATCAAGTCCGATCAGCGGATGGTAGATCGGTATATCAGACCCGTGCATCTCTGCAAACATGTTCCTTGCGGTCTGGGAGGCGACCTGCCCGAGCGACGATCCGGTGATGATCCCGCACGCGTTTTCCCGCTCTGCGACCGCCGCTCCGATCCGGTACATCATCCGCCTGCAGACCACGCAGGTCGTGCGCAGGTCGCAGTGTTCCCGAATCGCGCGCAGACACGAGCCATAAGGAACCGTGTATGCTTTCATACCGGCATAAGACCAGCTCTTCAGCCGGTTTACGTTCTCTCTGGCAAGTTCAGCCGATGCAGGGTCTCCGAACTCCTCGAGATCACAATACAGCGGCACAATCTCAGCCCCGCGTTTCATCATCATCCATGCAGCAACCGGCGAATCGATCCCACCTGACATCAGCGCAACCATCTTCCCCTGGCTGCCATAAGGAAGCCCACCAACACCGGCAACACGCTTCGTATAGACGTACGCACGGTTCTGCCGCATATCAATGAATATTTCCCGGTCAGGGTTCGTAAGATCAACTCTTGAACCCGGGGTACATCTTGAGACTGCATCTCCGCAGACCCTTCCAAGATCGATCGATGTGAAATCATGAACGCCTGACCGCGATGCACGGATCGCGAAGGATTCACCATCCCTGACCAGATCCTTGCCAATCTGCGCGGCGGTCTCTGCCACCGCATCGATCGTTGCGCCGGTTGTGACCGCGGGACTCGTCGATGCCGTGCCAAAAACACGTGCAATCACGTCCGCACCACGCGTATTGTCCGTATGCACAAAGATCCTGCCCCATTCCCGCGTAATCCCGGAATACGGCACGTCATGCTGCGAGAGTGCGGTTTTGATGCGGTTAACAAGCGTCTTCTCAAACCGCCCCCGCACAGGTGGGCTTTTTAGGGCAATCTCGTCGTAACGGACAATGATCACATCACAGGGCATTACCCCGGATACCTCAGCGGATATCTTATCAGCTATTCTTTCAGACATTTTATCAAGTATTTCAGGTATTTCAGGTATTTCAGCTATTTTACCGTTCATTGTAACCAAGCACCTCGATAGATCGTAGCAGGTCTGTTCTGGACACGATGCCCGCGACTCTGCCCGTGATCCTGCCCTTCACCAGCAGATGCCCGATTTTGTGCCGGGGCATCATCCTGAGTGCGTCTATGGCATCGGCATCATCGAAGATCGAGATGATATCTGTTGCCATCACATCGCGCACCAGCACCACGTTGTGTTTGTCCATCGGAACTGACTGGATATCGGCAAACGCCACCATTCCAACAACCACCCCTGTGAACGGATCAGTTACCGGGTATACCGGGTGTTTTTTTCCGAACATCACCTGGAGGAGTTCCAGAACTGTCATATTATCCCCCACAAAAGCGACATCGCGGGTCATGAGATCGCTGACTTTGACGCCTTCAAGTGTCACCGACGCCTTTGTGAACGCTTCTTCCTCTGATGCACCGATATAGATGAAGAATGCGATGAATAGCAGCCAGATAGAACCAACCAACCCGAATACGACCATTGCGAATACACCCATTGTGATAGCAATTATCTTTCCGAGGTGTACCGCCTTTCTGGTCGCACGAAGATATGGCATGCGCTGGGCATACCACGCACGAACCACGCGCCCGCCGTCCAGTGGGAATGCGGGAATTAGATTAAAAGCAAACAACATGACGTTAATGAATGCAAGCGACCATAAAAGGTGTGAAACATCCAAAAGCAGGGACATCTGCAATGACTGCGCTATGTTATGAACTGTGAGATATGCGACGGCGCAAAAGACTCCGATCATAAGCGATACGCCGGGTCCGGCTAACGATATACGCAATTCCGCATCGGGGTTGCGCGGGATATCCTCCATTGCGGCGATACCACCGAAAATAATCAAAGTGATGCTTCGTATGGTGATCCCGTATCCTTTTGCGACCCATGAGTGTCCGAGCTCATGCAACGCCACGCAAAAGAACAAAATGACTGTCAAGCTCAGTGATAGGGCATATCTGAGTGGAACTGATTCCACATCGGCAAATCCGGTGACGGATTCCCTCGAAAAAATGATTGGGAACAATACAAGGACGAGTAGGAAAGAAATGTGGATTTTAATCGGTATCCCCATAACCTTCCCGATCTGGACAGAGGTTTTCATGATTATATCACTTTCTTATTGGCACCATACAATAAAGTATATATCCTTTTTAGTCCAATCTGTATCATATCAATACGCACGAGGGATTTCGAATGTACGCAGAATTAACATCGCTGTTTGGGCTCAACGTCTATACCGATAAGGGGCGGTACGTAGGGAATGTGAACGATGTCGTGATTGAGGCGGTTGATAGGAAGGTGACCGGGCTTGCGCTCACCAAAATCAACCGCGAAATGTTTGATGTTAACCGTGAGGGGGTTATTCTGCCGTATCGGTGGGTGCTTGCGATTGGCGATGTCGTCATCGTGAAGCAGGTTAACAAATTGACAAAGAAGGATGCAGAGGAGTAATTTTGAGAACTGTGAGATATATGCCGATCTGAGGGCAATTCCGCCAGTTATGATTCGTGTTGATGGCAGGGGGTTTAAGAATTTACTGTACAAGCAGGGATTCGAGAAGCCGTTTGACTATCGATTCGCATCTGCCATGGCGGGCGCCGCAGAGTCGCTCGCGCATCAAAGTGGGTTGCATCCGGTGATTGCATACACATTCTCAGACGAAATCAACATCCTTCTCACAGATCAGGTGCTTCCCTTCAATGGCAGAATCGAGAAGCTCGTTTCGGTCATGGCAAGCCACATAACCAGCGCGATCACCATGTCATTAGATATATCCCCGATCGCATTTGACGGGCGGGTAATACCGCTGCACCCACACCAGATCGCCGAATATCTGATCTGGCGACAATTGGAGGCGTGGCGAAACTGTATCAACAGCTACGGGCATTATACGCTTCGTTCGACCGGATTATCTGGCAGGGATGCGGCATCGAGGATGCAGGGTATGCGCTCGTGCGATATTCATGAAATGCTGTTCCGACACGGCATCAACCTTGACAAGGTGCCTGCATGGCACAGGCGGGGCGTCATGGTGCACAGGGACGAGTATGTGAAGTGCGGATATGATCCGGTGCGTGGGGTCGAGGTGACCGCGAACCGGAAAAGGGTCGTTCAGAACTGGAATCTACCAATCTTCGCATCAGAGGATGGTGCGGAATTGATAGGGAGGCTGGTAGATGTGTAAGCTAAATATCAGGTAGATATCAGGTGAATATTGGGGAAATTTAAGGGGGTTTTGGATAGAATGGATGCAAAAACTGCATATATCGACTTCAGAGATGGATTTGACATCAATTCCCAGAAAGATTGGTGTGAGATCGTGAAAAACAGTGTGGCGATGGCTAATTCCGGCGGAGGAATCATATTAATCGGTGCCGGAGACGACGGTACGCCGTCGGGATCTGATGTTACGCCTGTGCTCGACATCGACCCGGCTGTGCTGGCAGACATGATTGCAGCATACACCGGAGAGCGGTTCTCCGGATTTAAGATCGCAGAGCTCGATAAAGAAGGGGTCAAGATAGCAGCGTTGCTGATTGAGAGCGTTTCGATCCCGATGGTCTTTATCAAGCCTGGTACGTATGATACCGATGAGGGGGGTGATGAGGGCGATAAGGGGCAGCAGACGGTGTTTGAACGTGGTGCCGTGTATTTCAGGCACGGTGCAAGGAGCGAGCCTGGAGATTCCCGTGATATGACGAAGGTTGTCGGAAGAGAACTGGAAAAGCTCCATCGATCATGGTTCAGTGGCATCGAAAAAGTTGTCAAGACGCCTGCCCAGTATGTTACCCAGCCGGTGGCAACCATGAGCGACGCGGCGCGTATGCCCAACCAATCCGAGTATGGGGCAGCGATGCCTGATCGCACGTATCCGTACATACAGAAGGAGGTCGTACACCACGTAAACGAACGGTTAAGCGGCAAAAAGCACATAACTGCACACGATACCCTGTGCGTTCGCAGAATTTACCGGATAGACGAATCAAAGCCCCAGTTCTATTACAAATCAAAATTTGCGTCGGCTCAGTACAGCGAAGAATTTGTTGACTGGCTGGTCGAGAGATATGAAGAGGATCATCTATTCTTCGAAAAGACAAGAGAGCAATACAGGGCGCGATGAGCGAGCTTGCGGGCACCGGGGCGGTGAAGCAGAAAAAGATCCCCCTGCTCACAGAATCGTTGTGATCGCAAATTCCGTGACCGCAGGCGCCCTGAAAACTCGGGAGGAATCGCTCTCTTTTCAGATGTCCCGGCGCCCTACGTTCCCGACCACGATATACACCGGATTCACCGGCTTAAACGCGGTCTCGCCTGCAAGCTCATATCCCCTCGAGACCTGGACATGAACCACCTCCTCAAAGATCCCGAGCGACTTCATGCACCCGATGATCCGCGCCGTAGTCTCGATTCTTGCGGCATTTACCACCACCCGCCCCCGGACTCTGGTGCAGAGTGCATGTAGCACATCCTCGATGTTCCTGGTTCCGCCGACAAAAGCGCAGTTGAGTGGGGGCAGGTCCGCAATCGCCAGAGACGCTTCATCCCGGATGAGCGTGACCTGCTCCCGGATTCCTGCGGCATCAAAGTTGCGCTCTGCCTCCGCGATGGCTTCATCCCGGATGTCGATTGCGTAGATCCGGTCTGCGAAGGCGGATGCTGCGATCGAGACCGCGCCTGTGCCGCAGCCAACGTCGCAGAAGACGTCGCCAGAGGTGAGGTTTAATTTGGAGATCGTGATCGCGATGATCTCGGGTTTGGTCGGGCTTGCTGATAGCATGATGAATCCTTGTCCGTATTTTTCAGTGTCGTGAGCATTTCAATCCCGGGTATGTGTTTAGCTGAGGCGAAAAAACCACGAGATTTCACGAGATTGACACAAGAAGATGATGGTATATATAAGATATTGGTGATATGTTTGCATTTTATATCCTACATCCTCATACTTTCTCGTGGAAATCTGTGTAATCTTGTGGTTAACTAAACACGTACCAATCCGGCAGTTGTTGTCTGCTCGTGTTCACAGCAATTCTAATTATGTACCCCATCCCTCAAAACTGCCACGATCAATCGCTCAAATGTTTGCTCCGAAGATGTGTTGGAATTTTCCTGATTCTGATGGATTCTGTGGTTTCCAATCTTTGTGTCCTTGCGTTACCCTCGTCTTTCTCGTTCCTCTGATCTAACGCAAGGTCGCAAAGTCGCAGAGACGCAAAGTTGGGAGGGATACAGTCTCACGCCCCACCAACTTTCAGCAGCACCTTACCACTCAATGTAAGTGTGATTTGCTTGTTCCTACCATCCGGCGTGATCTCGACCGCCTGCATATCAGCGAGTCGCAACGCATCAGAAAACCCAGCAGGGATTGAAACAGTATGCGGATATCCACACAATATTGAGTGAGTACGTTTCTCCCACCCACGCGATCTACGACTCACTGCCCCGCCGCACGCCTGCCAGCCCAGCCAGCACGGCAACAAAGACGCCTATCTTAAGCGCAGTCACCCAGGATATTGACCCTACGATTAAGCCCTGTTCGACGGCTCCCGGGAATAGATCTGGAATCGTCCATGCCCACAGCAGCTTTACCAGCAGCAGCACGATTATAATATATCCTGCGATGAGTGCCAGAATGCCGGGTATGACCGCAATTAACCATGATTTTTTCATCAGTCCGATCCTCCTTCACGTTATCTGTTTTACAAGTTAGATAAGGGTTTGTAGGTATGGGGGTATGAAATTTGCGCAGCGAACTCTGGGCGGTGTGAAGCGAAGCCGCAACTATTGAGCCATGTGTCCGCGGTCAGGCGACGCCAGCACCCGCAGCTACAGCATCTGCTCGATGATTTCTGCCATGTCCCGGACAACACCGGAATCTTGTAACCATCCCCGCGGTGCCATATTGGTACAGGCAGGGGCATCCACGAATTTCGCCAAAAGACTCTACGGATGCGAAGATATTTATCTGCATGATACCACATAAACTAAAACAGGAGGTTGCAACCACATTGGATACATACACGCGATATGAATATGCCCGCATCATCGGCGCACGGGCGCTCCAGATTTCACTAGGTGCGCCGGCGCTGATAACGCCGGATACCGGAGAGCCCATTGACATAGCGATCAGGGAACTGGAGGCAGATCTGATTCCAATCACGGTAAAAAGACCTGCAACAGATTGAACAGATCGGACCGATCAAACAGAACAGATAACAGAAAAGCGAATGAAAATTGAGATCACGCCGTCTGAAATGCGCCGGATCGACCGCAACTGCGTGGACCTCGGGCTGTTCCCGCTTCAACTGATGGAGAACGCTGGCGCTTATGTTGCCCGCGTGGTTCGTGCGCGGTTCGATCGCGGGACGGTTATCATTCTTGCAGGTACCGGCAACAACGGCGGCGACGGGTTTGTTGCGGCACGGCATCTTCTGGACTATGATCCTGAAATACTGCTTTTGGGGCGTGCTCGTGACATCACAACCGATGAGGCGCGTCAGAACTGGCAGATTCTAAAGAACCTTGGTGCGAATATCCGCGAGATCAGGGATTCGTCCGAACTCTCAGACTCAGAGCTTGACGCAGACGTTATCATTGATGCCATGCTCGGCACAGGTGTGCGGGGACGTGTTCGTGAGCCGACAGCAAGCGCCATCCGCCGGATCAACACTTCAGATGCGTTTATTGTTGCGGTGGACGTTCCGTCCGGCTTTGATCCGAACCATCTCCCGTATTCGGTACATGCAGACCTGACAGTTACGTTCCACCGGGCAAAGACCGGGCTTTTCGGACATCCGGAAGTTACTGGCGAGGTCGAGGTCGCAGAGATCGGCATTCCTGCGATAGCTGAGCGGATCGCCGGCACAGGAGACCTGCCGCAGGTTCGGTCAGCGGGATCGCATAAGGGAGATAGCGGCAGGGTGCTTGTGATCGGAGGCGGCGCGTTTACTGGCGCGCCTGCACTTGCGGCACTTGCCGCGCTGCGAACAGGCGCCGACTGGGTAACAGCCGCAACGCCGCGAAGTGTCGCCCATGAGATCGCGGGATTTTCACCAAACCTGATCGTACATGCACTCTCTGGCAGATATCTGGCGCATAACGACACCCGGGCGATCGATGCGTTAATCCGGAGACATGGTGTCGTGGTGATCGGGATGGGGCTTGGACGCGAGAACGAGACCGCGGAGACAGTTTTAGAGATCATCAGGTCAAATCCTGACACGAGGTTCGTGATCGATGCTGATGCGCTCCATGCGCTCGAGATGCCGATGCCGGATCGTGGGCAAGCAGCGATGCCGGTTGTCACGCCACATGCCGGTGAATTTAAGCAGCTCGGCGGGACTGTGGCAGCGGGCATCGATGAGCGCTGCGAACTGGTCAGGGATTTCTCTCTAAAAAACCACGTCGTCACATTGCTCAAAGGAGTCATCGATGTTATTTCTGACGGAGAAGATGTTAGAACCAACCACACAGGCAACGCCGGGATGACAGTCGGCGGCACCGGAGACGTGCTTGCAGGCGTGGTCGGCGCGCTGCTCGCAACGCATAATGTACCCGCCGCGGCTGCGGCAACAGCCGGCGCGTTCATCACAGGGACCGCAGGCGATCTCGCATTCCGGAAATTCGGATATGGGCTGCTTGCAACAGATGTCATCGAATGCATCCCTGAGGCGATGCAAGGGGTATGAGGAGGATTTTTGGTGCAGGATCAGATGTTAGATCAATACCTTCTGGAAAATTTTGAGAAGGATGGTGAGGGGTTGTATAAGATATATGACCGGTGTTCTTTCGATGAGATTTTCAGGCTGTTTTTGGGCGAAGATTTTGAATACAAAGACATTTTAGATTTTATTCTGTGCAATTGTTCACTAAGTGCTCTTGTATTCCAAGAGCGCATACATAATAAGCGTTATTTGGATATCTCATATATGCGTGGTGCAGATATTGAAGAAAAACTGATGCGACTGCGCCGCACATGAAACAACAGACCCACGCTGCCTGCGGGATACTGCTCGCATCGCTGGCAGTACATTTTTACCAATCAGATCCGCTCATCACCATCTTCTGGGCTGTGTTCTGGTCCCTGATCAGCGACTTTGATGTCTACATCCCAACGGTTCGGCACCGCGGGATCACGCACACGCTTGCTTTTGCAATATTCCCCGG
>JAIWAP010000054.1:0-10898 GCA_048634345.1 Methanobacteriota archaeon
GCTTGCCCGGTTCAGGATGGTGCGCCGATGATTGCTGGTGACCGAACTCAAATCCACTTGAGTCGAGTTCCATTTTATTTTTTAAGAAGAGTTAAATATTAGTCCACCGTCACCAAAGACTATGAGTCTTGTAAGAGATGCACAGAACGGAACAGTAACAGAAGCGATGAAGACGGTAGCGATTGTGGAAGGCGTTGACCCGGAATTCGTACGCAAAGGAGTTGCATCCGGAAGAATCGTGATTCCGGTAAGCCCGTATCGAGAGACCCAGGCGTGCGGCGTCGGCAAAGGGATGCGCACCAAGGTGAACGCGTCGGTGGGCACGTCATCTGACATCGTGGACATCGATCTCGAGGTTGAGAAGGCAAAGATGGCGGAGAAGGCGGGCGCAGACAGCCTGATGGAACTCTCAACAGGCGGCGATCTCGTCGAGGTCAGAAAACGGGTGATTGCGGCAACACCGCTCTCTGTGGGGAGCGTTCCGCTGTATCAGGCGTTCATTGAGGCAATCGATAAGGATGGCGCAGTCGTGAACATGAACCCTGACGACCTGTTCCGGATAACAGCGGAGCAGGCAAAGCTTGGAACAAACTTTATGGCGATTCATACGGGGATTAACCTCTTAACAGTCGAGCGTCTAAAGAACCAAGGGCGATACGGCGGACTCTGCTCAAGAGGCGGCGCATTCATGACTGCGTGGATGCTGCACAATGAGAAGGAAAATCCCCTTTACAGCGAATTCGATTACCTTCTCGAGATCATGATCGAGCACGAGGTCACGCTCTCAATGGGAAATGGCATGAGAGCAGGCGCTGTGCACGATGCGACCGACCGGGCAGGGATCCAGGAACTGATCATGCACGCTGAACTGGGCGACCGGGCGCATGAGGCAGGCGTCCAGGTGATAATCGAGGGTCCGGGTCACGTCCCCATAAACGAGATCGATACGAACGTAACCCTGATGAAGAGCCTGACAGGCGAAAAGCCGTTCTACATGTTAGGACCGCTCGTTACCGATATTGCGCCCGGATACGACCACATCGTAACCGCAATCGGCGGCGCAATCTCCAGTTCCTGCGGAGCCGACTTCCTCTGCTATGTGACGCCAGCAGAGCATCTCGCACTCCCGAACGTTGAGGATGTCTACGAAGGCGTGATGGCTTCACGGATCGCTGCTCACGTCGGCGACATGATCAAGTACGGCGATCGTGCACGGGGCTGGGATCTCGATATGGCAAGAGCACGGCGTGATCTGGACTGGGGCAGGCAGTACGAGGTTGCAATCGATGAGGAACGTGCAAGAGAGATCAGAAACAGCAGGCTTCCTGAGGACACGGAGGCGTGCACGATGTGCGGAGACTTCTGTGCGCTAAAGATCGTGAAGGAGAACTTCAACTTCGACCGGTGAGGCAAATCAGAGATGTGAGCTTGTGGGCAGGGGAGTTGGGGGTTGGTGTGTGATATGGTATGTCGGATGTTGCCCGGTCTGATATCTACCGGATATAACATTTGGTCATGAACATCGTTGCATAATCCCAGAATAATATTTCCCTCATACGACGATCAAACAGAGGTGTAAATCACCAGTTCACACATTCGAATGGCTTCGTTTATCTTGCTAAGTGGTTGCACAATCTCCTGGTTCATGCATCAGGAGTCTTGCCGGTGTACACTCCGGTACTGTCTCTATGCTATATTGTTATTCTGTTATAATACACCGGTATCTGGCAACAATCCGACAGGTTTATATGAGTCAGATTCCTTCTATACATGTTAATGCTTTGCAGGGGGGTCCCTGTTCCCTGAAATACAACAACGGTGCTGCCATGTCCCTAACGACGATTGACCAATTGAACGCAATTCTTGCGGATGTCAGTTCCCGCGTCGAATGTATACGCGGAATTGTCGTATCATCTGCAGACGGTCTTAAGATCGCGGACCGGTTTCGTGATCACTCTTACGATACGCAGGTCGCACATGCGATCAACGCATCAATTGTGGGGCTGGCAAACAGATCGGTTCATAACCTTGGCTTGCCCCTGTTTGATCATGCCACCATCCATACCGGCGAAGGCATCATTGTTGTGTTCAATCTGAATGACGCTTCGCTGCTGGCGATGCTTGATCATGGTGCCAACGTTGGGCTGGTGACGATCGAACTGCAACATGTTGCCGAACAGGTCAAAAAGGTTATGAGGTTATAGGATGATATCAAATAGCATGAAATGGAATGATACCGTCAACATCCCAATCTATCCGAGGGCTGATGATCTGGTGTTGCTGATGAATTCACTCGTTGACGTGATAGGCAAGGGGAGTGAGGGGATACTGTACAATTTTGGCAAACAGCTTGCGGAAAAATATTACAGCCGGATGAACATACCGGAGGGTCTTGATCAGGATGCCATCTTCAAGAATATTCTAAGCAGCATGATGTTTTCTGACTGGTTCACAAAAATGGAGATTGAAAGGGACGGGGGATTTGTGGTGACACTGCGCGCAGTCTTCGAGCTAAACGCCGATGAGGATAATTGTAACTTTATTCGCGGCTTTCTCGCAGGTTTATCTTCAAGTATCTACCACACAACATATCTTTGCAAGGAAAAACGTAATCCTGAAGAGATATGCGTATTCACACTGATTGAACGGTAACCTTTTTATGGTTGCAACCAGAGATGCTGTGAGTGATGTCACATGAGACGAAAAAGAAGTTCTGACGATGCGCCCATCGATTTCGATATTTTTGATGAGATGATCGAAGATTTGATCGAACAGATCGGAGATATTGACAGTACCGTCCCGGCGATGTATGGTTTTTCCATAACAAGGCGCCCGGGGGAGGCGCCCGAGGTTCTTGAGTTCGGGTGTTGTCCCATGACGGCAGACACTCCGGATTATCGGGAGCGAAGACCGCTGCTTGAGGTCTTTGAGACTGATGATTGCGTGCAGGTGGTTGCAGAGCTGGCGGATGTCGAAAAGGAAGAGATATCCCTGGATGCGACCGAAAGCACACTTACGATACGGGTGCACATCGAAGACCAAACATACAAAGAGACTGTAGAACTTCCGGCGAGAGTTGACCCTGAAAGCGCTACCGCAAGCTGCCGCAACGGCATCCTCGAGGTCACCCTCACGCGAGTAGGGGAGTTAAAGACCCCAATAAAAATAACATGACTGATGGTGGGGGGGTTTGCGGCGATGTCTGTGTGCTTGTGCCAACACTCAACGAGGCTGAGACGATCTCTGACCTCGTGAAAAATTTTGTGTCAGCAGGTTACCGGGTGCTGGTGATCGATGGGCACAGCACTGATGATACCCGCAAGCTTGCCGCAAGCGCTGGTGCAGAGGTAATCGTCCAGACTGGAAAAGGCAAGGGGCAGGCAGTCCAGCAGGCATTTGCCACGATCAAGGACGAATATCTGGTGATGATCGATGGCGATGGCACATACCTGCCAGAGGAGATCGATGTGGTGCTCGAACCTGTGCTTGCCGGGCGGGCAGATCACGTCATCGGAGATCGACTCGCCAATTTCTCGCCAGGCGCATTTACAAAACTCAATTTAATCGGAAATAAAATTATTAACCGGATGTTCGGGCTTATTTATGGCGGGTCGCTAAAGGACATCCTATCCGGATACCGTGCTTTTAATAAGAACGCATATAAGTGGATCGAACTGGATACAACCGGCTTTGAGGTCGAGACCGAGATCACGGTCGAGTGCGTCAAGAAGGATTTAAGGATCGTGGAGGTTCCGATCACATACCTGCCAAGACGAAAAGGCGCTGAAACGAAGCTAAACCCGGTCATGGACGGGGCAAGGATCGGGATGACCATATTCAAGCTTGCAAAGCTGCACAATCCGATGATATACTTCGGAATGCTTGGAATGCTGTCCATGGTCTCAGGCATCGGGGTCGGCATCTACGTGGTGAACGAGTGGTTCCGCAACGTTACACATGTCCCACTCACGATTCTGGCAACGCTACTCGTCATCGCCGGGCTTCAGTTGTTCATCTTCGGTTCGATCGCAAACATGATCGTTGCGCTGCATTACAAGACCGTGCGGGAGATCCGGCGCAACATTATAGGGAATCGATAGCACACCCCCTCTCTCGCCCCCTCTCCACTCATCTGACTGCTGAACCGCCCCTGCATCTTATGTACGACAGATACGGGAGCAGCCGCCCAAGTATCATCCGATAATATCCGTTGGCAGATCGCTTGAGAAGTAGCAGGACGCCGCAATCCTCCCTGACGATGGTAACCGGGAACATTGTCTGGTATGCAGGCGCATCAGGCTTTGACCTGAGCCGCGGCACATTGTCGATGATCTGTGTTACGCCAGCAAACGCCGTGAATTCCGAGTAATACGTCTCAGACCAGCCTGCGCCGTACACTCGCATGTATACCGCGTAATTTCCGATTTCATCGATCTTGATCGGGATTTTTGATCCGTTGAACGTCTGGTTAAAGATGATTTCGCGGTTTTCCTTCTCTATGCGCATATATGACCGCGTAATATCCTCTGAATAGATGAAGAAGTCGGATTTCTCGCCGACCTCAAGCCCTGCGATATGGAACCGTTCGATGACCGGCTTGTACTGCACATCATAAGACACAGTCACGGTTGTTTCGTTATTTGACCTGACTGTTATGTGGTTTCTGCCACAGTTCAGCGAATCGATCGGTTGATCGGACCTGTTTACGTAATAAGTCACGTTGTTGATGATTACCCCGGTGTCAACATCATAATCGCTCAGATGCAGCATTTGATCTCCGGGATCAAGATCACCCTCTATGTAGAACGTCAGTTCCACTGTGTCGTAGCAGACAAGCGTGCATTTTGCCTGCGGGTATCCAAGATAGCCGATGAGAACCACAAGCCCCATACATGCACATAGCAGGATCAGGTTCCTGATCGCAACAACCCCTGCGTCCGACATAGTTATTTATTCTTATGTTGCACAACCTATTAGTACGTTAGTACATTAGTACATCCGCACATAGCCCCATAGGGTAGTGGCCAATCCTGCGGGCCCTTGGAGCCTGTGACCGCGGTTCGAATCCGCGTGGGGCTATCAGCGATATGATTATATGCGGGTACAGTGTAATATCGCATGAGGATCGACATGTTATCGGTGAATGAGGCTGCGGTTGATGTTGTGGATGAGATGATCTGCTGGAGCGAGGAGTTGAAGATCAAGGTGCATACGCTCGACAACGGATCAACGGTCGTTGACTGCGGAATCGAAGTTTCCGGAAGCTACGAAGCTGGTTTACGATTCATAGAAGCCTGTATGGGCGGTCTTGGAACGGCGTCGCTTGGTGTGCGCCGGATCGGTAATCTGCCTCTTGCGTTCGTCGATGTTGCCACCGATCATTCGTGCATCGCGTGTCTCGGCGCACAGACAGCAGGCTGGCAGATCGGTGTCAGGGAATATGTTGCGATGGGTTCGGGACCGGCGCGTGCGCTTGCGCAGAACTCAAAAGAGATCTTTGACCGGATAGCGTATCACGACGACGCCGAGTGCGCGGTCATCGCACTCGAATCAAACAAACTCCCTGATGAGGAGATCATGCAGTTCATCGCAGACGAGTGCAGGGTTGATGTAGGGGAGGTCATCGCACTGGTTGCGCCGACCACCTGTCTTGTCGGCTCGGTTCTGGTATCAGGGCGTGTGATCGAGACCGGGATTCGCAGGTTGCACGAACTTGGATTTGATACAAGGAATATCCAACATGCCGCAGGGACTGCGCCGATTGCTCCGGTAATGCTCGACGAGATGCGTGCAATAGGCTCAACAAACGACAGCATCATATACTACGGATCAGTGGTGCTCACCACCAGGGGCTTTGACGAGGAGATATTCAAACAGGTGCCTTCCAAAGTCTCGGAGAACTATGGCAAGCCGTTTTACAAGACGTTTGAGGCTGCGGGATATGACTTTTGTAACATCGATACAGCCATCTTTGCGCCAGCCGAGATCACGGTAAGTGACCTTGATACCGGAAAGACATACCACACAGGCTATCTGAACGAGGAAGTGACCCTCGAATCTTATGGGATCCGTGGAATATAATTAAGTGATTATAAATGAGTTATTAAGGAGTTATTATGTTTCCAACAAAGAAAGTTCAATCGATGATCGGCTCAAGGATACAGGTCGAGATGAAGGGCGACGAGCAGCTGCTCGAAGGTACGCTTGAGAGCGTGGATGACTATCTGAACCTGCATCTGCTTGATGCCGTAGAAATCGCTAACGGGGAACGGATGCGTTCACTTGGGCAGGTCGTTCTTCGCGGCAACAACATCATTCTGATCATTCCGGTTGAATAGGAGGCAAACAGTCGATGGAGGAGCTCGAAGAACAGACACTGGATCTGATACGCCGCAACATAGATGGTATTTTTCAGAGCCGGATCTGGAAGGAACTGGGCATCAACAGCAGGCAGTGCTCACGTGCCATCCGCAAGCTGCTGGACGAAGGTCTGGTAGGACGCGAGTCTGTGGTGGCGGGTGGTGTGCGGACATACAAAATCAGCTACTGTGGCGAGGTTGTTGGTGTCAATAAATATGAACTGATGACCGCAGGGGATATCTTTGACCCCTGTGCTGGCTGTATTGATGACTGCACTCCCACCAGATGCACCTCGCTTAATAGGTGGATCAGGGCGCTGGATGCGGAACCATGAGTGGGATTGCGGCTGGTGTATACGGCATCGTGGCGATAGTCACGCTGGTATTTGCGTTCTGGGCGGTTATGCTGATAGACTGCCTGAAACGCCCGAACGATAGATTCCACACCGAGATGAAGAATGCAAAGTCCATGTGGACGAAGCTGCTCATCGTGGGCGTGCCGTGGTGCGGGATTGTGTATTTTGTCAGCGTTAAGAACAAGGATTGAAGGAAACGCTTGGTTCGATGAGTTCAGGAGAACCGGGTAAGAACCAGAGGATCCTCATTGTCGAGTCGCAGGATGCTCCGATCGGCATGGCAGTTGACTCGGTGCGTGAGGTGATGCGGATGTTGAAGGGCGTAATCAAGCAGGGGATTTAACCGCAAAGTGCGCAGAGGGACGCGGAGGGGAAATAAATGGTTAAACACTCTGCGTTCCTCTGCGCCCTCCGCGGTTATTTTTCATGCCATAACGCACAGGATCACAATCAGAAGACTGGTCAACATCCCTCGAGTGGTTACGTTGGCAAACCAACTATCGCATCCGCCTCTTCCAGGCAAGCAACGCAGCAGAGCCAACCGCCACCAAAGCAGCCGCGACGCCCTGCCCTGGTATTGATGACCTGCTGGCAGATGCCGCGGGCGCCTCCGTTCCGGTCTCTGTCTGCGACGATGTTGCATTAAACGGTGCGGGCGACGCCTCTTCAGGGACCTGTGTGCCTGCTTCGAACCGTGAGGACGCCGGTACCGGGGCAGACCTCGAATTTGACACGGGCGCCGGGCAGGTTATCGCAAGCTGGTTAAATATCGTGGTTTTCGACTTGAAATGGATATGCGACTCGTCTTTGCCGGTTATCGCTACGGGAAGCAGCATCCACGTTTCATCTGATTTGTTGTACCCGTGTAACCGGATCGTTGAGATAGACACGCTGTTTTCATCGATCCACGATCTGTTAACCCTGAATGAGACTGTAACGTTCTCCATATTCGCCTCGGTTGCAAATCCCGCCGATCCGACCCACAGATTGATGTTTTTGTACACGGTTCCGGGCGGGGCAGCCGCTATGAGTGTGGATGTGTTGTGCAGCATCTCAACCACCGCCGCAACAGAGCCGTAGTTGTTTCTGGCAGTGAAGTTCACACACGTGATGTCGGTGCCTGGTTTGACGAACCGGTATGTTACGAACCTGTTCTTTATGATCTGCCGCTCGACGCGCTCACGCAGTGCGATGTTTGCATAAGCTTCGCCTGAAGCACCGCCGCCTCCGCCTCCACCTCCTCCACCGCTACTGCCGCGGTTTACGTCCGGCGGCGGGCTTGGGGCTGGCAGAGCGCACCCGCCGAGTCCGTAGATGCTGAAATTCGATACGTTTGCCCAGGCACTGCCCGCGTAGCCGTCAGTGTCGGTGGTATTCACATCCGCACCAAACACGACAGGTCCGCCGAACGCGGAGAGGTTAAGACCGGTGGCAAGCTTGATCCAGCCTTCGCCGCTATAGTTATACCAGTAGATGCAAAGCTCTGACTCGTCCAGATCAGTGCCTGCATCTGACGAGTCGCTGTCGTTGTTTCGGTCCAGATCGTCAACCGTGTAATAGATCCGGATCACTGCCCATGACAGGTTCGTGAGCAGATCGTCGCTTGCGGTTATCCTGATATACTTCGAAAGAGCGTGCTCGCCGTCTGCAAGCCCGGATGTCGCATTCAGGGCGCCTGACCCGAGATCGCTTGCATCAGGTGCAGTCGAGACCACTATCTCACAGTTTGTGACATTCCTGCCGGTGACAAGGTCTATCGTGGCGCCGGTCTTGTTCATGGCATCGATCGAGACGGTCACGTTTGCAGCCGTGTTGACAGAAGTGGTGACGGTCGGCGGTATCACGGCAAGCACGATCGTTGCGGATGTGTTTGAGTTACCCGCGGCATCAGTGACGTTGACCGGCAGGGTAACGTTCCCGATGGTGGTTGTATTTGCCGTAAACTGCCACACGCCACTCACGTTGGTCATCTCCTGAGTCTGCGACCCGCCGATTGCTGTTAAGTTGACTGTCACGTTTGCGATGCCGCTGATTGCATCGGTCGCAGTCACATTTAATAGCGTATCATCAGCCCCGGTCGCCTCGATCGTCCCGGGATTTGCAGTGGTGGAATTCACGACCGGCGCTGTCAGGTCGATCGTAAACGACCAGTTGCAGGTCATGGCGTTTCCAAGAATGTCTGACGCGTTCACGGTCACGTTGACCGTCTCTCCATCAGAAAACCCGTTTACCGTCCGGTTCATGACGTAAAAGCCGCCGGTTACCTCTGTGAGATTGATGTCAACCAGCGTCCCGTTCACCCTCATCGTGATGTTGCTCCCGTTCACGCCCGATCCACCATCGTTATCAGTGATCGTAACACCGATCGCGGGGGTCGCGTTGTTTGCATACATGGCGCTTGCGGGCGTTTCGCCGGAGGCGGCTGGCGGCGTGGTATCCGATGCAAGAACTGCCTGATATGCATCGATCCTGCCTGTACCGGTGTCATTGTCCTTCCCCGGAGCTCCGAGGTCTACCGCGGTGTTCTCAAGTATCGATTTGATTTCATCCGGTGTCAGGGTCCGGTTCACTTGAAGCATGAGCGCGATGGTGCCTGATACGTGAGGTGTTGCCATGCTCGTACCAGACATTGTGTAGTAACCTCCGCTGCTGGATGTGGAATTGATATTCACGCCGGGGGCTACCACATCCGGTTTGATGTAGATGTCCCCGGTTAGGTTCACTGGACCGCGGCTGCTAAAATCTGCAACGGCGTCTGTGCTGTTAGTAGCGCCAACCGTGAGCGCGTTTTTTTCATCACCAGGGCAGGTTATCGTCGATGCGCCAGAAGAACCATTGTTGCCTGCTGCGATCACAGGCACCACACCAGCCGCAACGATGTTGTTGATTGCATCAGTCATGTACGGATCATGATCTCCGCCGCCACTGAAACTGATCACATCTGCGCCGTTTTCTATCGACCACTGGAATGCGAGGATGACGTGACTCGAAGTGGCAAGACCGGACGAATCAAATACCTTTGCAACCAGCAGGTTCGTTCCGGGCGCAACACCGGTCTGCGTCCCATTAGCACCCGTGCCTGATACCGTTCCGGCGACATGGGTGCCGTGCCCGGTAGTATGATCATCGTACGGATCGGACTTGCTATTTACATAATCGATCCATTTGAGGATCTTCGGATCATCAGTCGTTGCATTGTCATCAAGATCATCGAGGTCTGTGTGATCTGCATATATCCCGCTGTCAACGATCGAAACATTGATTCCTGAGCCATTAATCCCGAGATCCCATGCATCTGTTGCATTGATCTTTGAGACGCCCCATGCAGTGCTACCTGCCGCAGTACGGAACACGGGCTCCTTTAGCATGTGCAGGATGCGGTCAGTCTCGATCCGCTCGACATCATCATGTCTCGATATCGCTTCTATGTCAGACCGCGACGCTCTCATCGCAATACCGTTCACAAGCCAGAGATCCCTGACATCGCTGGTGCTGTTGCCATCGCCGAGATCACCAAGATCATCGAGAACGCCGAGCCTGCCGGATGCGCTGGAAGCACCCATCTGCGCGGCACGCCCTGATCTCGCATGTTCCGGGCGTTTCAGGATGATAATGACCGGAATCATGGCAGAATCGCTCTCGATGGAGCGCATCTGCACTTTCAGGTCGGGTGCGATCCTGTCCGAACAATCCGAACCGCCCGGTGGAGCAGGGGCGGCATACACCAGCATGGCGGCTGTGAGCAGTAGTGCGAAGGATGTTGTGATCCGTTTCAATGATACCCCCTCGGTCACACATCAGATCAGACAGATGTGGTGTAATCATACATCGGAATGCACCGCTATTATAGACTCCGATGATGCGTTGCACGATTTTTTCACACGATTTTTTCACAAAAAATCGAGTAAAAACTGCCCTTCGGGTCGGAAGCCAGTTTTTGAGTGCGGAGCATTGCCAAAGGCATCAAACTTTTGTGAAAAGTTTGCGAGTAAGAAATGCCCTTTGGGAGGGGGTTTTCTGATTCCTCCGCCGAAGGCGCAGTCGAATGGCTCACAGTTTTTGATCAAACTTTTGTGAAAAGTTTGGTGAAAAGTTTGCGAGTAAAAACTGGCATCTAACCCGGAGGGCAGTTTTTGATCAAACTTTTGTGAAAAGTTTGGTGAAAAGTTTGCGAGTAAGAAAT
>JAIWAP010000055.1:0-10823 GCA_048634345.1 Methanobacteriota archaeon
CTCAAGTCATGAGGATCGGATTCCACAACCGTCGATTCAAACACGCCTTCGATTTCAGCTACAGTTTCCGGGAATTCCCCAATATTGAAAACCTCCATAAAGCGGTAACGGGACATCGCGTCAAGTGTTTCCATTAAGTCTCTACTGATCCAGAAAATGTAGGATTTCGGAAGAAAGCTGGGGATAGATTCCTGCTTTTCCTTGGGTGCTGAATCTCCCTCTAAATCATTATCAGGCTTGAGCGCCGTAATGGGTTTTGCTTGCTCATCTAAGGAACAGCGTAGTTCCCCTTTCCACCTTGTGACTATACGTGCTATATCTTCCGGTGCGACATGTTCGTGAAGCAAGCACATAGCATCATATTCTTGATCAGACTCAAAATCGCCGAGGTCAATAAGAGCCATAAGACTCCCTTTAGCTTTGTCTAAAGATGACGGAATAGCTGCTAAGGAACTCTTATGAGACTCTGAAAGTTCATGAAGCCGCTGTTCCAGCGTGGAAGTTGGCTTCCTGCCGGATGATAGAGCCTTAAGCCGATTGGCGAGCAGGCGTTGAACCCTACTTCTGCAAGGCGAATCCAGATGCTGGAGATGCCGTTCAAAGCCGATCATGAACTCGTCAAGATCACGTACCCCCGTGTAAGCATTCCCCCAACGCTTATCAAAAGCTATTGGTAAAATATTGTGACATGTCCATAGTATGCTCCAGACAGCAAGTTCCTGACGCCAGACTTGGCGACTCTTTTCGAAATCACTCATGATGCTTATGTCCTGTAATGACCAATCTGACCGTAAACACACAGAGACCTATGCCCATACAACATGATCGCAGCGAAGTGCATAAACACCGTCTTTGCGTTTTCCGCAGTGTTGTACATCCAACTGACCATTACAAAAAAGCGCAATTTTTGCCGGTGCTGAGTATAACATCACGACCTTTTATCAATTGATACGTTGCAGATAAGGCGACCATATGTATCTCGTGCGCGTATATCACAGCGGATAAACTTGTCCATAATGGCACGTTCAAGACCTCGCTTGGCCCGTTTTCCAGCAGGACTGGGGAGCTCTGGAGCATCAATTCTTTCAATACGGATACGTTCGTAATCTCTATATTCGTATTGGTTATCTCTGCCCACACGGGTTACTTTGATCTTGAAGGTATCACCATCGATCACCTCGACAACATCGCCCCAAATTCTATCAGTCATTTTTTTTACCTCCTTTATTTTAGCTTGCGTTTCGCCTAACGTTGGAGCATAAAAGAAGCCCCACACCACCCCATGCGATAACAGTTACTTATCTCAAATACTATATAAAGCTTTTGTGATATGAGTTTTTTGGCGGGAGTGTTTCATGTAGAGATTAGAAGAATATCCAACCCACCCCACAAAACCTCTCCGACCACGCGATTCAACCCGACCTCCATATACTCTCATGTCCGTCTCCCGAAGTCACCAAACCCCAGACTTAATGCCAGAGCCTTGCAATATAGCAACCCATGCCGTTTATCTTGCCGTTGTGCTCAAGATCAAGTTCATCAGTAGCCGCACCAACAAGGATATTGCAAGACTGCCTTATGGATCGCGTGAGTTTCATGTGGTTGGCGATGTAGCCGTCATGATACTTAAATCTAACGCCGATTTCATAAGTGTCCTTTAAGTGATCTTGCTATAAAACGCAGTACCTCTTATTGATGGTGGTGTGACGCTCCCTGTATATTATTACTTGTGAGATCCCTAAGTGTTTTCAAACCATGACAAAACAGACGAATGGGGTATAAATAGGGGACTGACCTGACTTTTCGAATATCCTTGGAACTAACCCACACTTCCCAAGGTTTTTCGCCTTCGGAAACCCTGGTGGAATTCATGGAAGTGCCCCACACAAGCAAGCTCAGACACGCTCTTATATCGGTTACACGTCAGAAACCCCGAAGAACTCCCCAAACGCCCCCACCACCCGCTCATTCTGCTCCGCGGTTCCGACGCTCACCCTGACAAGCGAATCCCCGGCACCACGGAATGACGAGCAGTCCCGCACGATTATCCCGCTGCGAGCAAGAAAGTCGCAGACCCCGTCCGACCGGTGCGGCGAGACATCGACAAGCACAAAGTTCGCCTCGGACGGGTAGACATGAAACGGGATCCGCCCCAGTTCCTCTCGTCCATCCCGCACCAGATCCACGCTTCGTGTCAGGTGCTCCCGGTCGCCGAGCGCTGCAATGCCTGCCGCAGTCGCAAGACTGCTGACCGCAAACGGGGTCGCATACCTCAGGTACCGCTCCCGGATCCGCTCAGACATGACCCCATAGCCAACCCGCAATCCGGCAAGCCCGAACGCCTTTGAGAGCGTGCGCCCGACCACCAGATTGTCGTACTCTCCTGCGAGGTGGATCATGCTCCTTTCCGAGAACTCAACGTACGCCTCGTCGAGAAAGACGATCGCGTCGCGCCCTTCCAGCCCTTCAATGATCGCCTGGAGGTCTGACTCCGGTATCAGGTTCCCGCTCGGGTTGTTCGGCGAGCAGAGGAAGACTACCCGCGTTTCAGCAGTCACCTGCGATAGTATGTCCTGCGGATCGATTGCGAAGTTGCGGTCCCGGAGAGCGAAGAGGGATTTTCCGTGATGCGCATGTGCTGAGATCGCGTAGTAGCTGAATGTCGGTGTCGGGATGATCGCTTCTCCCGGCATCAAGATCCGCATCAGGGTGTCGATAACCCCGTCCATACCTGCGCCGGCTACGATATTTTCAGCAGGATGCCCGGTGTACCCTGATATTGCATCGCAGAGGTCTCTTGCGTCGCTTTCAGGGTACACGCTGATCCCGGATGCACGGTCGGTCACGGCTCGCACGGCGGCAGGTGAGGGTCCGAGCGGGTTTTCGTTTGACCCGAGTTTGATGATCGAGTCAACCGGGATATGATACTCTTTTGCGATCTCCGCGATCGATCTGCCGGGTACGTATCCGCTGTCGTTGCTGGTGCTGGTGCCAGTACCAGTGCCGGGCGTGTGTTTCATGCTGGTGATTTTGGTGGGTGGTGTTATAATTTGTTTGCCTGGCGATTCCCCTCCCGCTCTGCAGAAGTGGAATGCGGAGCAATGGCGCTTGCAGCGCGGAGAAGGTCATTTCAGACTCGGGTGGTATATGCGCCATAGTCAGTCCGACGACGGTCGCATCTGATGTGGTGGTACCCGGACGTGATCGATGCGATTGATGCGATGGAATACGCAGGAACTTCTGATTCTAACTCTAACGGACTTTCGTGGCTCTAAAATGATTGCCCGAAAGAAAGCAACAAACACACGTCCATATACGTGGCACCGGAAGGGTGTGCTCAAAGCCCCAGTTCTCTCAGTTTCTCTGACCCTGGTTTACCGTGCTCCCATCCGCGAAGTTCGTAATACTCTGGAAGCATCCGATCCAGATGTGATACATGACCTTTGGAGGGTCCATCCGGCATCGGTTCGTCGAACCTCTTCGGCAACGTGTCATCCTTTTCATCAAACCCGTGCCGATTGATCATCAATCTCTCGAGATTGGTTACCCGCTCGCCGATCATCAGTAGTTCCTGACCATCCATCTCCCACCCGGTGATGCATGAGAGCATGTCAGCATAATCGGGCAATCCGAGAGCAAACGTGTTGAAGAGGCAGACCACTGATGAGTTGACAAGTGATGTGAAATCCTGGAATGTCTTGACCCACTGCGCTTTTCCTTCTGTTGTGTATGGATCCAATTTTTCGGGGATCCCCAAGATCTCCGGCGATATCAGGTAGCCACTCACATGACAGCCGCCACGGTTGGCGGTTGCATAGTTGAGACCGATGCCCTGCACAGCACGCGGGTCATAAGCAGGAAGTTCGAGACCTTTCACGCTCATCGAAAGCTCGGGTGCGCCGTATTTCTCCCCAAGCCCCAGAGAACCGAGAGCCAGATCATCGCCGATCCCTGCGCGGTATGCAGTCATCCATACCGCTTCCACCATCGCTCCGGCGTTCCCGAACGTTAGATTGAGACCGTGCAATCTCGATTCCGGAATCTTCTCATTCTCAACGAGTTCCATGGCAGATGCGATGGTCGTGCCCATGGAGATGGTATCAAGCCCGAGTTCGTTGCAGAGATGGTTCGCCTTTGTGATCGCATCGAGTTCTGTTATCCCGCAGTCCGAGCCGAATGCGAATATCGACTCATATTCGGGTCCTTCTCCTCTGGTTACACTGAATGTCCCGTCCGGAACTGCTGTGGATCTTCCGCAGCCGATCGGACATCCCCAGCACGCTTTCTTTCCGACGAGATACGTATCAGCGAGCGTTTCACCACTCTGACGAGCGGCATCAGGGAAATGTCCGGTCTGAAAGTTCCGCGCAGGATAAGCACCATGTTCGTTGATGAGATTGACGAGCACCGCTGTCCCATACGTTGGAAGCCCCTCACCAGTGACCGGGTTCTCCTTTATCTTCCGGATGGCACTCTTTACGTGTTCCTTCATCTCATCAGGTCTTGCAACCGTCACCTTCTCAGTACCATACACAGCGATTGCTTTGAGTTTCTTGCTACCCATGACAGCACCCATACCGGTTCTGCCCGCTGCCCGGTAGTTGTCATTGATTATGCATGAGATCGGGACCGTATTCTCGCCAGCAGGTCCGATACATGCGACCGATGCGTTCTCTCTGATCTCTGATGTGATCTCATCGATCGTCGAGAATGTCGTCTTCCCCCATAACCCGGCAGCATCCATGAGTTCAGCCTTGCCATCGATCACTCGAAGGTATACCGGCGTATCTGATGCGCCCCTCACAACAATCGCATCATATCCGGCAGCCTTGAGGAGAGGACCCCATCTGCCGCCTGCGTTCGAGCTTCCAATAGAGCCTGTGAGCGGGGACTTCATCGCCATCACATGGTATCTGCCACCAGTCGGGAAACTGGTGCCTGTTGCAGGTCCTGTTGCAAAGACCATAATGTTATCCGGACCAAGCGGATCGACATCAGGCTTGAAATTGTCATATATGATCTTAAGCCCGAGCCCCTTGCCACCAAGGAACTTACGTGCGGTTTTTTCATCTGTAGATCGGTCAGCAAGCCTGCTGGTGTCCAGATCTACCTCCAGAATCTTTCCTGTGTATCCATCCATATCAATGCCTCCCGGCAGGTTTTTCACAAGCTTATACCGGAGATGCTAAACCCGGATGTGCGGGATGGGTTATAAGAGTGTGGGTAGTTTTTATTTGGCTTTTTAATTTTTCCGGTCGAGTGAGACGATAGTACATGCGAGGGGTCTTCGTTGTGGTAACCCGGAAAACGGGACGTTAACTTGGAAAAAAGGCGGAATCAATGAACCGAAATCATGATGATCATTCCACAGCAATCCAGGACACGCGATATATCTTTTGGGAAGGATTTATTTCTTGAGCAGAGTCTTGAGCAGAGGCAACTGCTTGAAAGTCTCACGCACGAGTGTCAGGAAGCTAGCCTCACTCAACTTTTTATCCTGCCTAAGTTGCAAAGCACCAATCACAGCGATGATCACTATTCCTCCGATAATCACGACCGGAAGGATATACATTGGCACATTCTTGCTGATGACCGCGATCACAGTCATCATGACGACTGCTGCCACCAGATAGAATGACCCTGAAATCCACGGGTTTGCATGCTCGGTTCCCGGTGGCGGTGATGGTGTTGGTCGATGTGCGGGCTCCACGCCCTTCACGCCGTGTTCCTGCTGTGCGATATCGTTCCCTATCGCAAGTTGACCGCCCACATCGCCAATGATCACATCCCTCCCCGCAGTTATCCCACCACCGCCAAACCTTCGTTCTCTGCGATCTTCTTCAGATTCGACGCCGTCGAGCAGCTCTTTGACGTTGACGTCTCCTTCAAACCCTTCCGGGGGGTAGGTCGCTACGCCCCTCTTTTCCATGTTCAGCAGATGCCTGTAACTAACCACAATCTCCGGATGAGCGGGCAGGGGCACCTTCTCTTCTGGTTCGATTCCAGGGATGGTTTTGCGGATGTAATCAAAATTGGAACGGATCACACCCAGAAAGACTCGCCGGGTCTGCTCTCTGCCGCTGACCCGGATAAAAATCTTTTTGTCCTCCTTATCCGCCTTAACCAGTGCTTTGTTCCCGTTATCCTCGTCTTCCAGCACAACCCCGCTGCGCCAGTATGTTTCCTCGCAGATATAGGGATGCATCCGCACAATGAAACGTGAAATGACGCTTCCGGGGAGCACATCGTAATGGTACTGGAAAGCCAGTGCATCATCCCATTCGCCGGTATATGGTTCTTCCTTGGAGAGGAGGTCAGGGATCAGGAATTTCTGATCGTAAAAACCATCAAAATCAAAGCAAAGTTCAAACTTGCGCATCATATCGATGATAAAGAGGTGCTTACCGCGGGGGTAGTCCTGAGAGTCCAGTATCCGGTTCAGCATCTCTCGTTTTAGAACACCCTTCTCATGAAACAACTCATTGGAATTTAGAATCGCGTAAACGCCGTTTGTGACCCACTCCGGGTTTAAGATATTGGTCTCTTCCAGTCGGGGATCATCCTGGAAATTGAGAACGATACCCAAATCATGAAGTAAGCGGATTAGGGTACGCTGACTGAGATTGTCAGTTATGCCTTCAGTCTGGCACAGGTTCAGATACTCTTGATATGGAATGTAATCCTCTTCCATCTCTTCCAGGCGGTTCTTGACAGCAGACCAAGTGGTCAGTAACGGATCGTGGATATGGTCAAGCGAGCCGACCTCTCTTGCGATGGCCTTTCAGTTCATCGATACCGTCACCTGTTTTGCAGGAGACCTCGCAAATGTCTTTGATACTTCCGTACTTTGCCCTGAGCCCCCGCCTATCTATGTCAAGCGGCTGCTCGTCAATCTTGTTGCCGACTATGATGACCGGAGAATCCCCGCCGAAGCTTTTGATGATCTTTAGCCAGTACTCGATCCGGTTCTCCTCGTCCCCGAGCCGGGCATCCAGAACGAGCAGATAGAGGCTGCGTTTGGTCAGGAAGAACTGATGTGTGGCATGCATGATCTCCTGCCCGCCAAAGTCCCACACATTAAGCCTGATCTTCTGGTCATCGACCGTAACCTGCCACTCTTTGATCTCAATGCCCTCGGTCTTCTCTTCATGCAGATCAAAATCACCTTTTAAGAGACGCTTCACAAGCGAGGTCTTGCCCACGCTCCCCTGCCCGACAAGGATTAGCTTGGCTTCGTTTAAGGGCTTCTTCTCACCGGCTTCGTGTTGCAGATAATAGTTGATGATGGTCGCAGGTTCGTCTGTTTTCGCAAGGATTTCAGGAGGGATCGGGAGTGAGTTGTCTCGGAGGTCAAGCCGTGTCAGGCTGGTCAGTTCAGCAATCGCCAGAGGAAGAGTGGTTAGCTGATTATCCCAGAGGTTAAGCGCTGTCAGGCTTTTCAGTTCACCGATCTCGGGAGGAAGAGTGGTTAGCTGATTATCCCAGAGGTTAAGCGCTGTCAGGCTTTTCAGTTCACCGATCTCGGGAGGAAGAGTGGTCAGATGGTTGCCCCCGAGGTAAAGCGCTGTCAGGCTTTTCAGTTCACCGATCTCGGGAGGAAGAGTGGTTAGCTGGTTACACGAGAGGCTAAGCATTGTTAGGTTGGTCAGTTCACCGATCTTATGAGGAAGGGCAGTCAGCTGATTATCCCAGAGGTTAAGCGCTGTCAGGCGTTTCAGTTCAGCAATCGCAGGAGGAAAATTGGTTAGCTGGTTACTCCAGAGGTTAAGCAATGTCAGGCTTTTCAGTTCAGTGATCTCAGGAGGAAGCGTGGTCAGATGGTTGCCCCCGAGGTTAAGCGCTGTCAGGCGTTTCAGTTCACCGATCTCGGGAGGAAAATTGGTTAGCTGGTTATACGAGAGGTTAAGCTCTGTCGCTTTCTCTCTTGCAGCTTCTTTGATCTTCCGAAGTACATCATCGTCGCTCATGGGCGGATCTCATCTCCATCAGAGGGTAGACGCCGATATATGCTGTATTTGAGATATAAGGATTGTCGGAGCTGTTCCACTTGCATGCCTTTCCCTTCATTCTGTGAATTGTTCGTGGGTGGGTATATATTTTTCCACAAAATTAGTAATGTCTCATAACCTGCCATGCATCCATTTCGCCTTTTCGGAAGAGACTCGCAATTCCCCGGTCGAACACCGGCAGCCCCGAGCCAGCATCCCTGCCCGAACCGAAATCTTGATAACCATTCCACCGCAATCAAGAGACATCGTGCCTCGGTGGCTTAGCGGTATAGCGCGTCATTGGTAATGACGAGGTCGCGGGTTCAATTCCCGCCCGAGGCTCTCGCAGCGGTTTCTCAGGTCTCAGATGTTATTGAACTGCACCTCGATACCATCATCGATTGTGATGATCGCACTCTTCCCCTGCGACGCCTGCCCGACATTCACGACCACAGTCTCCTTTCCGTACGCACTTACAACCATCGTTCCCTGATCCTCGTGGATATGTCCGCACACGATCAGGTCTGTTTTGCCGATCGCGCCTGCAATCGCCTCGCTTCCCGCGTTTCCTCCGGGTATCCGGTCGAGCGTGTTCTTTGGAGGCGCATGTGACAACAACACGATTCGCGCTTCCCCGCCGCCCTCTCCAGCTCCACCTGTCGCTTCCGCCTCGCCTGCCCGGCTCAACAGATCGTCGAGCATCGCACTGATCTCATCTTCCGATCGCTCAAACGCCGTGTCAAATGGCGTCGGATTCGAGCCGCCGATGCCAGCAAACGTGACATTCCCGATGGTATGCACGGCATTCTCAAGATTAACTGCGCTTGACGCGTCAAGGGTTGCAAGAATGCTTCTCTGGTCGCAGTTTCCTGGAATCGCGAGCACAGGACATTCGAGCGGTTCGAGCAGGCTGAGCAGATCGTAAGTCAGTTCGTCCGGTCCGAAGTTGGTGATATCGCCGGCGATCAGCACGGCATCAACAGCCCCTGCCTTGCCTGCCTTGTGCACGAGGGCAGGTATCTGCGCATAATCGCCGTGTGGGTCGGATATTGCAAGTAATCTCATCGCTACACCTCATATATCTCGTTTGAAGGGTGATCGTGGTTTTCGATCACGGTTGTGATTGTGATGGTTCGTCTGACTCAAGTATGTTGCGGTAGAACCGCCCGACCCATTCCCCGGGTTCGATCACGATGATCTGCTCACGGTCCTGGTACACGCGGATCACCCCGGACGCGGAGACGACGACTGCGACCGCATCGGTTTCGGCGGTGATCGCGGCTGATGCCGCATGTCGCCCGCCAAGACCTTGCAGGATGGTTACCGATCTTGCATCCACATCAAGATACCTGCCAGACGCGCACATAACCCCCTCGCCTGACACTACAAAAACGCCGTCCAGTTGCGCAAACTCCTTGATCGTCTCCCAGTTGTCTTTGTTCGTGATCAGCCGGGTATGGCGGGCGTGACCTTTGAATGGATTGAGCAGGAGCTGATGGGATCTCTCAAGAACGTTCTTCTCGTCCCCGATTATGAACGCTGTGCCGATATGCCTGCCTTCTCGCCCCTCGAGCGCGAATTCAAGCGAGAGGCTCATAACCGCACGAAAAACATCCGAACATACGATTTTCTCGCATTCCTGCATCGATCTTACTGCGCGGCTCTCTCTTGGGTCGTATACAACGATTGAGTCAAAGTTCGGGGCATCGATCACCCCGACGATCAAGCCGCTGATCGCGCCTTCGAGGTACCCGACAACAGCAAGCTTCTGTATATGCTCCTGAAGCACGGTTTTTTCCCTGCTGGTATGGCTTGGCATGATCTGGTATAGCAGATCAGACGCCTGTTTCGGCAGAACCACGACTGGGATGCATGTTTCGATCTCTTCGGAAGCGTACGAGTCGGGGAGCAGTATAGCAGATGCCTGGATGCGTTCTGCGATATCGACCGCCGACCAGATGATTGCCTCTTCTATGCGCATGAAATCCCCTCGTTCATAGTTATATAGATGCACACGCAATCTATAAAAAGATATTTTAAAGATACTCGCTCTGAATCGCTACAACCTCTGAACTGTCCTTTGCCTGTGCATATTCGTCCAGTAACTGCCGGTTCAGCTCAAGAAAGGTATGCCCCCACTTGAATTTGTTGAGTATCAGTGATGACTGCTCGGACTCTCCGAAAATGTACAGTGCAGCGGCAAATGCCTCAACAGTCGTGAGTTTGAAGGGCTTTCCGAAATTCACAGGGTTTGCAGCGACCAGATACGGAAGTGCTCTCTGTTTCATCTGGCGGAGCTTTTCAAAAACCGTTTCCGCATGTTCCCACGAACAATCCAGCGCAGAGATGCTCGTGCCCGCATCATTCGGGGCAAGCGCCCTTGGTGAGAACGGGCTTAACAGTATCGAGGTGCGCGGCAGTCCGTCAGGCTTGCGCCGCTCTACCAGCCCGAATCGAATCAGTTTTTTGCCGGTACACTTCTTCGGATCACATTGATCCGCGTGATACAGGTACAATGGATGCATTATCTATCAGCTATTATTCACAGATTCTTCTCTGAATTCTTAGATAGACGTCTGAGAGGTCTCCTTTATCGTAACGGTACACGTCCTTGTCAAGACTTTCGATCACGCCTTGTTCGTAAGCGTCCCGGTCCCAGAACCGGCAGCCGTCCGGCGTTCCGACCTCATCTGCAAGCAGAATCCTTCCTGCGGCATTCTTGTCCCTGCCAAACTCGATCTTGAAATCCGCAAGGATGATGTCCCGCTTGAGCAGACGCTCGCTCATGATCTCGTTTGTCAGGCGGGTACACTCCCTGATATAACCCAGTTCATC
>JAIWAP010000056.1:0-10816 GCA_048634345.1 Methanobacteriota archaeon
CCAACCATCGCCCCGATTCTGTCTGCACCCCGCTCCTCAAAGAAGACCGAGCCCGTCACGAAGACGATTGCAAACGCTATCAGCAATACCGGCAGTGGGACCGGATTTCCACATTTTGCGAAGAGGCTGATCACGCCAAAAGTAGCCGAAACCATCCCCAGCGCAATTACGATCGATATCCCAAGCGCTTTTGCGAATTTATTCTCCATCCCTGGTATTCTACTCATCTTTTTCATGCGAAGTATACACCTTCCAACAATCTGTTTATATCTCCATCTCTGTCACGGATAGTTACCTTTTTTGGTATGCCACGAAACGTAATCGCAAGTCTACCGTCTTTCCATTCATGTCCGACGACATCCTCCCATTCGACAAAACGCACCTCAAGATCTATTCCTTTTTCATAGATTTCACGTTTTCTCATAGAACCGCCAGAAAACGCACCGCTTAGATACCGAGCGCAATCATAGGGAAATTTTTTTAAATTCACCATATCGATTGTTGGAGGCATGAAGTCAATGAAACTGTGGCACAATTCCGCTATGCTCCGCTTCATCCCCATCAGATTGTCCATAATCCGGTTTAAATCGTAATCATATTCCTTTGCGATCTCTTCGATGATGGGATATTTCCACATGATACCGATCATATCATTTGTTACAGACCGAGACAGTGGCGAACGGCTATCTCAACCCTTTTTAACACCTCATCCGGAAGTTTGCCTGCCGGTTTTTCGGAAAACCGTTTGGAATCCAACGAGCGAATCTGAAAGCATAGGAAGACGGTCTCTATCGGCAGACCACTCTCTTCCGGATGTACGCGGACGTTTGTAGGATAATCCCGAGAAACGTTTTTGCCCTTTGTCCCAACAACAACCGTGACCACAAGAGGTAGTTTATTGATGGCATCTACAGACAAAACCAAAACTGGACGCTCTCCTGCTTGCTCTCGCCCTTTAACAGGATTCAAGTTGACAAAATAGATATCTCCGCGATGAATGGTCATTACCAACTCTCCAATCCATCCGATTCCGTTACAGCAAACTCTCTATTGATCTCTCGCAACTCGGCTTGAATCTCTGGGTCCATTGCCATCTCCTCAAGCTGGCTCTCGAAATCGGCATGTTCAACTGTATCGCTTCCCACTTCTCGTAGGTTGTGGGCAAGCTGTTCGATCAACCATAGCCGCTCATCGTGCGATAGGCGGTTGATTGTTCTTTCGATCTGACTCAGAACTGTTGAAGACATGATATTCCTCCTTTTATTACCAGTATTCTTCTTTATTTGTGTGAAGGATTTCAGATAACGTTTTCGGTATAAAAGCGTGAGGTACAGTCTTGGGTGGGTGTTAGTCGCAATGTCGCGTATTATTGAATTTTCCCCAAACTCCCCTGCCCATAACCGCCCTCATCGTCGCCTCGATCAGCACCATGACCAGCGACACCGTCACCAGCGACACCGTCACCGCCGCGCCGCCATTGGTGAGCACGCTCTGTTGCGTCAGATATCGGGCAGCATATCCGCATCCACCACCCCATGCGCGGTTCCGATGGTCGAGTTATCCGGCAGGTCGCCCCGAACCGTGTCTTTTGCGATAAACCACCTCGTCCCTGTACTCGATCATGCGTATCCGGTGGTACGGGATGCTGACGCCAGCCTCGGTCTCGAAGAACGAATGCCCGAGGCGCACGATCGCAGACCCTGTGATGATCCGCGTGTCGCCGGGCGCACCGCGGTGCAGGTAATAGACCGTGCATTCGCGCATAGGGCAGCCGCGCCATTTGATCTCGTTTAAGATCTCTCGGGGGCGTTTTGACCTGAACATAGCATCTGTATTATGATCTCACTGATAACAAATTGTGCTGCCCGCCAGACCCATAGATTTTAAGTATGCAGGGTTCTAACCAGATCACAATGTCGCCGCAATGCCAATTTGCAACTATCAGAGATGTGATACGAGATGGACATACTCGCTGACGTCGGAGGAAAGCCCGGGCACGATTGCATGGGCTTTTGCAGGTACTGCTATTTCAAAGGAGTCGGAGAGATTGAACCGTTCGGCTGTAAAAATTGCTTCCCGTTCCAGAAAGGCTGTGAATACTGTACAAACGCTGTGCGGGAAGAATATTATGGGTTTAAGCCATTCCAAGTTGTTTTGAATGAAGTAAATCAAGCAATACGATTATCTAATCAGAAAATTGACAAAATAACGATCAGCGGCGGAGGAGATATCAGTTGTTATCCTGATCTTCACAGACTGGTCGATGCACTCGCTTCTTACGGCGCACCGATCGATCTTGGATACACGAGCGGAAAGGGATTCGAACATGACGATGACGCAGATTATTTCATAGAGAGGGGTGTTAATGAAGTCTCGTTCACCGTTTTCTCAACCAACCCGGCACTCCGGAAGAAATACATGGGCGATAAAACGCCCGAAGCATCGCTTTCTGTGCTGCGCAGGTTTGCCGAATGCTGCAAGGTGTATGCGGCGATCGTTCTGATCCCGGGCGTGAATGATGGGGATGAATTGCAGAAAACGCTCTCCGACCTCGAGGATATGGGTGTTACGGGCGTGCTCCTGATGAGATTTGCAAATAGCAGAGAAGAGGGCATGATTCTTGGGAATGCCCCGATCATGGATGCTGCAACGCACACGGTCGAGGAGTTTCTGGCGATCGTGCGCAGGGTAGCAGATGATTACTCGTTCAGGGTTACTGGCACGCCGCTTGAGGATCCGCTCATCGGCTCACCGTTTGCGATCAGAAACGATTCAGGCGCACTCGCAGAACTGCCGCAGATCACGAAAGAAGCAACCGTGCTGACAAGCCGCACCGCTGCACCGCGCCTTGCAAAGGTCCTGCAACATGAGAACGATTATGTAAACGTGGTCGGCGTTGGCAAGGATATCGGCTGCCTGATCACGATCGAGGACATAATGGCGCTTGATCTGGCTGAGGTCAAGGAGACCGTGTTCATCCCGGGGCGTGCATTCGTCCATGATACTGAGATTAAGACCGTGCTCTCTGGCGATGGCACTGACCGGCTTGTGCGCAGGGGTCCTGACCGGCTGACTGTCGATGGTGAGATGAGCATCAGCATGACCCGAGAGGAGGTTATACGGTTTGAGGTGTCCGCATTCACCGATCTGATCAACCACATCAACGCGGTCGGGCTTCCACCGGATCAACCAAAAGCATAATACCTGATCCAAATGATGTAAGTGAAACGAAAGGTGATGTATGATGAAGAGTTATCTTGTTGTATGGTTTAGCAGCGAGGGCGGCACACCGTCCGAAGTGAATGAGCGACTGACGGCTATGGGATTTAAAGCGATGCAGGGTGCCTTTGATTATGTGTATGACTGGGGCTCGAATGCAAGCCTCGATGACATTCTGCAGATCGGGAATCGAGTCCAGTTGACCTTGAAGGGACTCGATGTTACGTTCAAGATAGAAACAGTCGATGGCAATTAAGCTGCGATATGACGTCTATCGGTCAGCCAGAGACCCCATGATCGGCTTTTGTTAATGTTAGTTATCGTTGGGTGCTGATATTGGATGATCTGCTGATTTTAAGATTCGATGCGAAGGCAGCCAGACCTGTAAATTTCAGTGAGTGACAGGCAGGCGTGGTGGGACGGTTTCACAATTTCCCACTGTTCAGACATCTTGTCTTGTAGATGTCGGACTCGATATCCTCGACCTCAAAAACAAACCGTTCTGCAATCGCTTTTCCAATATCCTTCCACAGATCGGGGTCAATTTCCAGTTCATGCAACCCGGTTGCGTTTGCTTCCGGAGGCGTCCCTCTGCCGGTTAGATTGATTCCACAATGAATTTTTTCTGAGGAGATTCCTGCAGTTGCTATGCTCACTGTGAGTTTTTCCCCATCTACAAATAGATCATCGCCATTTCTCTCAGAAGACACGCCGTAATTCCTTAAAACGTCCTGTATGCAGACGACCAGCATCCGTTGAAGATAATATGCCTGCCGGATGCCTGCCGGAGAATCGAACCGCTCAACAATTAGATGGATCAGGTCGCTGCCTTCGATCGCCTTGTTGTTTTTTTCGTCCTCAACGTCCTTTATATCGCTGACAGCCATCGCACCGCGGAATACGACGATAGAGTCGCCGCGTACATCCAGATATTCGTATGCCCAGAGCGGGTTGATCTGCGAACCATCGTACAGTATGGGCGTGTCTACAACAGCGAGCCTCATGGAGTTTACATAGTTCCCTGAGTTCCCCGAGTTCGTGGCGTTTGTGATGTTCACGGTGTTCATGACCGTAGTCTTCGCCCGGTAAGATTAATATGTGTTGAGGTCGTTTTTATAAATAGGAGTGGTGTTATATGGATGCATTGGAATCAGTGGAACATAACCTGCATCATGCAATAGAAGATGATCAGCGCATAGGTGACGATATCAAGCGAGTCATGGGGAATAAAGAGGACGCGGAGTTAATCCGGAGACGATGCGAGCAACAACTCGCGGACAAGCAAGCATATCGCGATCAGATACGGGATAAGGTCGTGGATGCGGAGTCTGCCCTTGGCGACGCGAGAACGAAATATACGAACGTGTTAGATATGTGCAGTCGGTTCGAGAATGATTCAAAGAACATACGATCCGAAATTGAGCAGACAAACGCGCACCTGGATGATATAGCCGATAAAAAAGAGAACGGGATGGGGCTTTTGGGTAGATTGGACGAGGATCTGGGTAAATTGGCAGTGGAAGATGAAAAAAAGATCGAACATGATGAACAATATATGACCGGCAGGATTGAACAAATCAGATCCGACCTTGAGCAGATGGAATCGCGCACAGGGGCAGGTGGCGAAAAGAAACAATCCATAGAAATGCAGGAGCGACTGATCAAGCAGCGGCTGGAAACCCTTGATATGAAATTGTCGAAGCTGAATAGCGTGAAAATGGAAATTGTGGATGCAAAGCGGTCCTTAAAAGCGATGAGAACCGCATGTGGACTGACCGAGGAAGACACTGTACCAAGAGACGTTCAGTCCGGGTTTGTTGAAGCAGAATCCAATCTGAAATCGGCGAAGGCTGATAAAAATAAAATAAAATCAGAGGTCCGAAAAATAAACGACAGGCTATTGCTTGCGAGAGGGGAAAAACGCCGCAATCTGAAGAAAGATATCGAAACTAAAAAATCCGATCTTAAAAAAGCAGAAGTTGCAGTAGAAAAGGTAAAAAGCGAGCTTAATGCGGCAAAAATAGATAAAAAAAGAGAACCCTCTCGCGTACGCGCTGCAAACCGGGAACTTGCCAGGATAAAGGAGAAAGAAACGGCGTTAGAGGCGAATTTGAGCGAAAAGGAGAAACAAATAAGGATTGCTGAACGAGACGTCGAATCCGCGAACAGAGTGTTTAATGAAGCGAGAGCTGAACTTGGTGAAATTCGGTGGGCTGTCGCCAATTCAAAAAACCTGGACGCTGAAAGGCAGGAACTGCTGAAAGATCTGGAGAGGGAGGAAAAAAATCTCGAACAGATCAGAACCCGGAAGAGCCAGACAGAACGGTCTGGTGAGCTGAGTTCGTCCCGGAAAAACATGGCAGATCGGTTGAACGACATCGAGGAGGAGGAAAGGGAGTTAAAGACCAAACTGAGTTATTTACAATCGGAAGAAGATTCGATACTCCACGATCTTGAGGAAACGAGAAAAGAACTGGCAGAACGAGAGAAAGATGTGATGGAAAGGGAGAATTTCCTCACAAAGGAGAGATCGGACCTCAAAAAAGCGGAAGAATCGGTTAAATTTGAGGAGAGTGGTCTAAAATCCGCTGGTGATGAAGTAAAAACCGTGGACGATGAAATATCGCAGGTGATTTCGCATATTCTCGCCACAAAATCAGAACTTGCGGCAACGGCGGATGGATTTGAGCGAACTTTAATGCAAGAACTCGAAGTCGCGCAGAATACTGCAAAAGAGCTTGAGCAACTGACACGCGAACTTGAGGAATCGAAGCAGCAGGAACTTGAGTCGATGAGACGCGAGCTTGAGACATCGCAGAATGCTGCACAGGAACTTGAGGAATCGAAGCAGCGCGAAATCGAATCGATGAGAGAAGAACTTGCGCAAACATCCGGTGAAGATCTTGAACGACTGACACGCGAACTCGAGGAGTCGCAGAATGCAATCAGGGAACTTGAGGAATCGAAGCAGCAGGAACTTGAGTCGATGAGACGTGAGCTTGAGACATCGCAGAATGCTGCACAGGAACTTGAGGAATCGAAGCAGCGCGAAATCGAATCGATGAGATCCGAACTTTCGCAAACATCCAGTGAAGACCTTGAGCAACTGACGCGCGAACTCGAGGAGTCGCAGAACACAATCAGGGAACTCGAAGAATCGAAGCAACAGGAACTTGAGTCGATGAGAGGTGAACTCGAGACGGCGCAGAATGCTGCAAAGGAACTTGAAGAATCGAAGCAGCGCGAAATCGAATCGATGAGCGCAGAACTTGCACAAACATCCAGTGAAGACCTTGAGCAACTGACACGCGAACTCGAAGAATCGAAGCAGCAGGAACTTGAGTCGATGAGACGTGAGCTTGAGACATCGCAGAATGCAATCAGGGAACTCGAGGAATCGAAGCAGCGCGAAATCGAATCGATGAGAGAAGAACTTGCACAAACATCCGGCGGGGACCTTGAGCAACTGACACGCGAGCTTGAAACCGCGCAAAACGAAATTATCGATATAAAATCAAAGCAAGATCCCTTATTGTCAGAACTGGAAACCACCCGCAAGAATCTCGGCGATGCAACTATGGAAATCGCCCGATTACAGGAGTTGCAGGAAACTCGAGGAGCAGAAGCGACCACGCAGAGCACTGTTGATGCTCAGGACACTAAAAAACTTCTAACCGTTCTGGATGAGCTGCTTGAGCATCTTCCACCTGATTTAATCAACAAGTTTGCGAATTCGGACGATTATAGCTTGTATGAAAAGGTTCTTGACGGATACGGCATCTAATACGGGGATGGGTTATGGGACTTCGGGATAAAGCGGGTGAAGCCAATGAAGAATCTGTGCCAGCAGTAGCACCCAGGCGGGGGCTTCGCGCTGCTGCGGGCGTGACTCGATCTGGCAGTCCGGATGAGCCAAAGCCCGAAAAACCGGAGTTACCCGCCGATACGGAAACGCTTGACGAGGATGAAGCCGAAGCTCTTCTGACCGGACCGATGCCAGCAGAAACTGCTGAACCGGAAGTGCCTGTGCCTGCACCGGCGATCACTTCCCCAACAATTTCAGCAGATCAACTCTCAGGGATGTTCGGACTGGAAACCGGAGCAGAGGGTGCCGAAATCGGAGAAAAGGCTGAGGAACATAAGATAAGAATCCTTTCTGCGATACATGAGCTTGGTAAACCGGATGGCGAGGACGAAACAACAGATTCGGCATTCGATAAATTCACCAAACAGTTCCACCAACGGTTGCGCTTGTTTATGATGGTTCCGTTCGTGGTGCTCGGCGACCACATCAAAACGCATTCAGAGCAGTATCAGGATCTGCGCACCAAGCTTCAGCAGGCTCGTATGCCAATATCTTATGAGATGTATATATCAAGCTCCATATTTTATTCGGTGGTGGCGGGGATCATCGGAGCAATTCTCGGGGTGATATTTTCTTTCATCGTCATTACAGTCGTCGGACTGCCTGAACAGATCACAAAACTGACATTTGGCGAATCGACGGCGTGGTTGCTCGATTACAAGTGGATATTCATCTCGCTGTTTGTCACAGTCTTTCTCAGCGTCGTACTCGGCGGAATTGTTTATGTTTTATTCCTGCTCTACCCGTCCTTCAAAGCGGGCGAGCGCAAGACCTCGATCAACCAGAACCTCCCGTATGCAGTCACATTCATGTACGCACTCTCAAACGGCGGCATGAACATCATCGAGATATTCAAATCGCTTGCAAAGTGTGGGGATACGTACGGCGAGGTCGCAAAGGAAGTGGACATGATCGTTCGGGACATGGAATATTTCGGGCACGATCTTCGCGTAGCTCTCCAGAATGCATCTGAAATGACCGTATCTGACAAGTTTCAGGACCTGACGCACAATCTGCTCTCAATAATCGACAGCGGTGGCGATATTCCCAAATACTTCAAGGAGAAGTCGGATCAGTATCTGAAAGATGCTATAATAGATCAGAAAGGTTATCTTGAGACGCTTGGTTTGATTGCAGAGTCTTATGTGACCGCTTTTGTGGCAGGTCCCCTCTTTATAATCATCATGGGCGTGATGATGGTGCTGATGGGCTCAGGAAACGATATGATGCTGTATGCGATCATTTATGCCGTGATCCCGATCGGTTCGGTCATGTTTGTGGTCATGATCAACATGCTGTCGCCAGCGGCTGGCGGCATCCCCGCACTTCTCAGCACACGAATCAACTTAAACCGCGACGTTGTTATGCCGCCCGAACTTGCCAGTCTGAAGATCGACAAGAACGCAGCCGCTAGCCCCGAGACAAAACGACTGGAAGCACTCAAGCAGAGATGGGAACGTTTCATAAAATCCAGGAAAACGCTCGCTTTAAGGCAGGTGCTCAGCGATCCGCTAAAATCGGTGAAGATACACCCCCCCAACATCCTGATCGTAAGCGTCCCGCTCGCGCTGTTATTCTTTGTTATTGCGTTCCTAATCCATCGAAACGAACTGTTGAACCTCGATCTCATCATCAACTTTCTGGATGATCATCTTGTGTATTTGTTCTACATAGCGATCGTTCCGCTCGCAATCTTCCACGAAGCAAAGAGCATGCGTGAAAGTAGACTCCAGAAGCAGATCCCGGGTTTCTTAAACAAACTGGCGAGCACGAACGAAACCGGCATGACCATGCGGGATTCGATCAAACTGATGTCGAAATCAAACATCGGCACACTCAGCAAGCAGATCAAGCTGATCTGGAAGGATATCAACTGGGGCATGGATGTCAATGATTCGCTGGTGCGGTTTGCAAACCGTATCAGGACGCATGTGGTGTCAAGATCGATCACGCTGATCACCCGGGCGAACGAATCGAGCGGAGACCTCGGAGGGGTGCTTGAGGTGGCTGCGCGGGATGCCGAGACCGAGCAGACGCTCAAGCGGGAACGGGTGATGAATATGATGATTTATATCATAATCATATACATCTCATTCCTCGTCTTTGTCGGGGTTATCTATGTGATCACCGACACGTTTCTGATGCAGATGGCAGAAGCCGGTGAACAGATGGCTGAATCCGGAGGAGACGCGGGATTTCTTGGTGCTTTTGACCTTGACGCCTACAAACGACTGTTCTTCCATGCAACGCTCATCCAGGGGCTCTGCTCCGGTTTGATCGCAGGTGTGATGGGGGAGGGAAGCGTACTATCAGGACTCAAACACTCCATAATTATGGTAACGGTCAGTCTGCTGGTCTTCAAGCTGATGGTAGGCGGGGTTTGAGGACGTATTACCCCTTCTGGCTGTGCGGGATGGCTTTGTTGGTCAAGTAGCCTGCGTGGCTAATGAGCATTAACGCCACCATGCTTGAACTCAGAACAGGAAACTCGGTGATCTTTTCTACGCCAGTGAGTACATCACCAAGCGCCACTGCGTAAGTAAGCGCCAGAATCAGGGTGAAGTAGAACATTTGAACCTTGCCCAGGTCGAGTTGTGTAGCATTGCCAGTCTCTTCACCCTTAAACATGTTAGAGACTCGGGCATCTTCGGGTTTTTCGTTTACAATTACTTGACCTATGTTACTGACCTTGCCCTCCTCATTCTCCGCTTCTTTGAGGGTTTTCTTGGTTTCCTCTGTTTCTGGCATCTGGGCTCTTTTGTTACTCCGGATGAGTGGCGATCCGACCAGCGAGGCGGTGCTGATGCCCATCAGCATCCATAGTTCTTCCGGAAGTGCGATGGCGAGCGGATCTTTTGCACCAAGTGTGGTGTTTGATAGCGCCGCAACAAGGAGTCCCGAAAGGATGATGGCGGTCCAGAGAATCATCTGCAACCTTGAAAGACTCATCCTGTTACGCTCGTCGATCAGCAGCCCCGCCCACCTGCCTGTGGCGCCATGACCGGCTATTATTATAGAGAGTGTCATGAGTGCCATGACCGAAAACCATGCTTTTCGTCTATTAGCAGATGATGGTGTGTAAATGTTTAGACCGCCTTCTGCTCTCTTGACGATATAGATTTTTTCTCCACCGGTTATCTCCCAGCCCCCATCTTTCTTTGTGACTTTAGCACTTCCGGAAATCGGACAACTGTTGTTTTTGAATTCCCTTTCCAATTCTTTCGAGATAGTACTGTTGTTCAAGTCGCCTTCAAATTCCACACTTACGTTGAACAACTTTGACAGGGCAGATGTAGTATCCAACACCTGTAGGGGGATAGCGAATATAGCTATAACGATGATCAGCAAACCACACGTATGCCAGTTAGTCCACCTCTTTGGATTCGAATTATTAGCCATCACAGACCTCTTCTCGAATATATCGCAAGTCAACACCGCTCTCTAATAAATGTGTCGCAAAATTGTGCATCACTGAATGGATGGGAATAATAGTTTAAAGATTAAACTTGGGAATTGGAAAGGATATAATCCAATGAGATGCGCCTTGATTGATAATGTCGCCGATCATTTCGTGAATAGCGACAAAAACAAATACAGAGCAGGATACAACTGATGTTGACATGACCATCTACGAACTCGGCGAGACCGCAATCGTGAATCGGATCATAAAGCGGCTGGATATCGAATTTGAGGACTGCGCCATCATGGATCTCACAGATACCGAGTATCTGG
>JAIWAP010000057.1:0-10543 GCA_048634345.1 Methanobacteriota archaeon
TTGCAAAGAAGCCAAAGATCCTTCTGCTCGATGAACCTGCAACGATGGCATGTCCTGCCACCAAACAGGAAATGCTTGACACGATAAAGAAAGTGAACCGTGAGACCGGGCTTACCGTGCTCTGTGCATCGCATCTGCCTGATATCCATAAGTACCTTACAGACCGGCTGATATGGATCGAGAACGGAAAGATCGTCAGTGAAGGTGATCCCGACTCAGTAATCGCTGATTTCTTAAAAGGCATGCCTGAACCAGTCCCACTTTCCGAAGGGACTCCTGATGGGAAGGTAATCATAAAAATGGAAGATGTCTCGCACAGCTTTTATCTCGTAGCGCTCAGGGCGAAAACGCTGGTTTTCGACTCGGTCAACTTCGGGATTAACCAGGGAGAGATTACATCGATTATAGGTCCGAGTGGCGCGGGCAAAACGGTTCTGTGGAATATAATGTCCGGTTTCCTGTTTCCAAAGCAAGGATCGGTGCTTTACAGGCAGGGTGACGAATGGGTGAACCTGAGCCAGTACCACAAGCAGCGGATGGCGGTCAGGCAGAAGATCGGGATCATGTTCCAGGAGTTTGCGTTAAGCCCGCACGAACCGATCGTGGACCAGCTTGCATTCAAACTTGGTGTCAAGGGGCAGCATGTGATCGAGATCGCAAAGGAACGGGCAGAGGAACTTGGCATACCAGATGAAGCGCTGGATATGCTATACCAGATCGTTGACATGCCTGAAACCGGCGCAAAAGACAAACTGGAGGAGCTTGGATACACTCGTGACATTCTTGGCGAGTTATTCCCGCGTTTCCCTCGTACAGAGACTGTGAAGTACGCAGAATCAATATTCGGCGCTCTTGACCTTCCGATGGATGTGCTGGACAAGTATCCGCAGGAGTTGTCAGGTGGCGAGAAGGTACGAGCGATGCTTGCGATCACGCTTGCGCACCGTCCTGAGATCCTGTTGCTTGACGAACCGTTCGGCGACCTGGACCCGATAACGCTGCGTGACGTCACCAATTCGCTGAAACGGATCAACACCGAGTTCGGGACAACGATCGTGCTGATCAGCCACCATCTCGATTTCGTGAGAGAGGTGTCCCATCGCGCGATACTGATCGAGGATGGTAAGCTAATCATGGACGGGGAGCCCGGACCTGTCTGCGATGAAATGCTCAGCCGATCAGGCGTGACATACATGCAACATACGTAAGCGAGACACGGTGAACTGTGAATGGCAATGACTGACGCGATCATCGAACTTGTGCATGTCTGGAAGATCTTTGGCGAGGGTGAGGCATCGACGGTCGCTGTCAGGGACGTGAACATGGCGATTGACGCGGGCGAGTTCGTATCGATCATAGGCACGTCGGGCTCTGGCAAATCCACGCTCATGAACCAGATCGGGATCCTTGATATGCCGACAAGAGGCGACGTCTACATCGGGGGATACAAGGTCTCTGACATGAACGAGAACGAACGGGCGCGGGTCAGGCGGGAGGTGCTCGGGTTCATCTTCCAGCAGTTCAACCTGATACCGACGTTCACAGTGCTTGAGAACGTCGAGATCCCGATGGTACTTCAGGAAATGGATAGGGACGAGCGGAGAGCCCGGGCAAAGGAGATCCTCGAATCACTCGAACTCGGTCACAGGCTCAATTATTATCCAGGTCAACTCTCAGGAGGTCAGCAGCAGCGGGTCGCGATGGCAAGAGCGCTTGTAAACGACCCCGACATCATTCTTGCGGACGAGCCGACCGGCAATCTGGATACGAAGTCCGGAGATATGGTCTTTAACATCCTCGGGGATCTGAATGACCGCGGCAAGACGATCGTGGTGATCACCCATGACCCCGATCTCGCAGAGAGGACAGAGCGGAGCATCCGGTTGCTGGATGGTGGGATTGTTTGAAGGTTATGTGTTTAGCTAACCACAAGATTACACAGATTTCCACGAGAGAGTATGAGGAGGCAGGATCTAAAATGCAAGCATATCACCAATATCTTGTATGTGATGCCATCTTCTTATGTCAATCTCGTGAAATCTCGTGGTTTTTTCGCCTCAGCTAAACACATACGTTTGAAGCAATGGTGCCCGCGTGACTTTCGGTCACCCGTAACTCAGAACTCATACAATCGTAACATCATAACATCATAACCCTGTAATCTTGATCCTATGGCACAAAATCCCACCCTTATAATCGACGACAGCATCCATAATCCGGATCTGTACTACGTGACCAGGTTCCTTGCGCATGACCGTTTCTTATACTTAAACTCGAGGGAGCGGGAGATTCTCCTGATCTCGCAGATGGAACTTGGTCGCGCCCTCAACGAATCCCGGATCAATGACGTCCGCACGACCGCGGATTATGATATAATCGAGAAATCGAAACGGTACGGGCGGGAAACCTCATACAATCTTGCCGTAGCCGAACTTTTGCACGACGAGGGAATAACCCGTATCGATGTTCCGCACAACTTTCCCATATTCCTTGCAGACGACTTGCGGAGCCGGGGATTTGAGGTTGTGCCGGCAAAGAGCGAGATTGCAGAACTGCGTACCGTAAAAACCAGAAGAGAGATCGAACAGATCAAAAAGGCGCAGGAGTGCTGCGAGGCTGCCATGAAACGTGCGATCGACGCGATCCGGAGCGCAGGAGTCCGGGATGGGGTACTGGTTGATCCGGTAGATTCGGCGGATTCGGGTCGGGTTCTGACATCAGAACGGATCAGGGCGGTGATTGAGCACACCCTGATCGACTGCGGGTGCGAATCATGCAGCACGATCGTGGCAGGCGGAAAGGACGGGGCAGAGCCGCACAACATGGGCACAGGCACGCTCAAGGCGGATGAGAGCATTGTGATCGATATCTTCCCGTGCCTGCGAAAGGAGCGGTACTACGCAGACATGACGCGCACGGTAGCGCGGGGCAACCCTCCGCAGGCACTGATCGAGATGTACGAGGCTGTGCTTGATGCGCAGTCAGCCGCGATTCAGGCGGTGCGTGCAGGCGTATCCGGAGAGGAAGTCCACGGCGTGGTCTGCGATCTTTTTGATGACCGCGGATACAAGGAGCTGTTTTCCCATTCGACAGGGCACGGGGTCGGTCTGGATGTTCATGAGGCGCCAGCAGTCGCCAGCGGTGGCGAGGTGCTGAAAGCAGGGAACGTGATAACGATCGAGCCGGGGTTGTACGATCCTGCGATCGGGGGCATCAGGCTTGAGGATCTGGTGGTGGTCACAGAGTCGGGCTGCGAGAACCTGACAACGATGGAGAAGCGGTTTTTGGTGTGATCCGAGGGGGTTGGGGGTCTGGGTTGCTTTGGTAGTGTACCAATCCGAGATAGTTAATGGAAATAAAAGAGTCCGTGTCATAATATCCGATAGGAGGGCGATTATACGTACATACTCGAGGTCATGCGGAGTTTTTAAAAGGGTCTAACAGTACAAACAACCTGTAATCTGTGTTCATCGGTGTTAATCAGTGGCTGATAAGGGTTTTTAGCCACAGATTAACGCAGATTACACTGATTTTATCAATCTACGCATTCCTATGTTCCCTCATAATGCATGTTATGATAAACTATCGTAGATTAGGACACTACCCAATCGTAGAGATAAGTGCCCCCCGCCCACACCTGAGCGGCTCGCCCGCCCCCATTTACGGGGGCATGTGGTAGTCCAAAGTGCGCTCTCGTGCCGGAGTTTTGGATTTGACCATATAAAAACACCGGGATTTCAATTCGAGCACGTGCAGGGCAACATATCCACATGCGACATAGTTATATATACCATAACGTGAAAACCTAAAAAAATAAGAGATAGATCTCCTGTGATTGGCGTTTGATCGATGATATCGGTGGGACTCATGTACATTAAGACACATACATTCGGTGAAACTCTGCTGGTTGCGATATGCGACCGCGAGTTGATCGGACAGACCCTCCGCGATGGTGCATTGACTCTTGAAGTATCTGAATTTTTCTACAAAGGCGAGATATCGACCCCAGCCGAAGTCATAAATATGCTGTCGCGTGCAACGAGCGCCAATCTCGTTGGCAGGCGAGCTATCGAACATGCACTTGAGGGCGGCTTCATAACAGAAGACAATATGCTCATAATCGACGGCGTGCCACATGCCCAGATGATGCTGGCTGATGGCGCTCGCTAAAAGAGTATGAGTGACAGGACGTGATTGACATACCAGAAGAACCCGACAGATCAAAAGAATCCGAAGAACAGAACAATGACGACAAAACCACCAAACAGTCATCCGATGCAAGGATTTCAAGCAAAAGCATCAACACCTGGGATGAAATGGCATTGGTTAATGCAGTCATCTCAAAACATAAGCGGCTGCTCGATGCATATCGGGGCGAGTTCGAGGTTCTTGATCCAAAGGTGTCCGAACTGAAAGGACAGTCAGGGGAGGAGCGGGGCGAGCGGGACAAGATCAACGAGCATGTTGCCGAATTGAAGGATAAGCGACAGCTGCTGTATCATCAGGCAAAACAACGCCGGATTGAGATGTTTGATCTGATCAATGCCAGCCAGAGCGCACGGAAGCACGAACAGGAGATGGCACGTCTGCAGAAAGACATCGAGACACTGGACTGGAAACTTCAGACAACGGTCATGGGTATCCGGAAGGAGCGCGAGATCGTTGAAAAGATCAAAAAACTCTCCAAACGGATCGACGAGATAAACGAGATCCGGTCCGGCGACAGCGCCGATACGGGCGATGAAACGATCAAACACATATCTGCAGAGATCGAAACGATGATAGAAGATGCGGATAAGTGCCACAACGAGATTGTTTCCATCGCAGACCAGTCCCAGGGGCACCATGAGTCGTTCGTCGAGTATGCCGAGCAACTGAAAGAGGTGCGTGGGCGGCACATCTGGCTGAAGAATCGGATCAATAGTCACGTTGCGGCGGTTGATTATTGGGAGGGTACGCTGAATGCGATGACCGCACAAGATGCAGGAGGCGATCACAATGACTGAGAATTCCAATTCACCAAGAAATGCGTCGGATATGACTGAAAAGGAATTAAAGAGTCATATCAACCTTCTCAGGCAACAGGTAGACCGTTTGAACAAGGATATACGGAAATCAATCGAAGAGATTAAATTGCATCGCGGATCGATCGATGAACTGCGGAATAAACGCGATGGATTCAACGCAAAGGTCAAGGAATACGCGACTAAGGCATCTGCCTGCAGAAAGACCAGGGACGCCATTAATCAGAAGATTGCCGATCTGAAAAAACCCAGAAGCGGGGTACAGGATCAGATAAGCCAGCATCGGAGTCGGCTGGATCAATTGAAAGCCAAACGCGATGAGCTTAATTCGATTGCGAAGATGCAGACTTCAAGTCTCGAAAAAGCTTATGCAAACGAGCTGTATGTCTTCATTCACGCGGACATCCCGTTAAAACACGAGATAGACTCCATGGAACGGCTGAAACAACTTGGCGAGCGATTGGTCGTGAGCAGGGAAGCTGATGTGATTCATAGCGAACTCATTCCGATCTACAAGGAGATACGGGAGATGCGCAAGACCGGCGATCAGGCACATCAGGACATCCAGAGTCTTGCGGATGAGTCGCAGACGCATCACGAGGAGTTACTCGGCATATACAAGGATCTGGACGCCCTTCGCAAGGAAGCGAACCTGTATCACACGCAATTAAAAGAGAAATACCGCATTGTCAAGCCACTTAGCAAGTCAATCGATGCGAACAAGGCAACGGTTGAGCGTCTACGTGACGAATTATCCCCGTACCTTGATGCACTGAAAGGGGTGCATCTGCCGGGCGAGCGTGCGGAAACCGATGACGAACAACACGAGATCGCACTGGAGAAGTTCAAGACGACCGGGCGCATGAGCTTAAAGGAACTTCAGGTGCTGATGGAACATGATGATATCAAGTTCGATTGATACACCGGCTGTTGCGATCGACGTGGGCGCTGGAACGCAGGATATCCTGATATATGATAGCGAAAAGCAGATCGAACAGTGTTTCAAGATGGTTCTGCCATCGCAGACCGCGATCGTGGCAAAACGGATCGGAAATGCCACGCATCTGGGCAGGGACATCTTTCTGACCGGGGACGTGATGGGCGGCGGCGCCTGCGTCCGTGCCGTAAAACAACATCTAAAAGGTGGGTTGCAGGTTTATTCGACAGAAGCGGCTGCAAAGACGATTTACGATGATCTTGATCGTGTACGCAGTCTTGGTGTAACCATTGTGTCGCAGAACGAAGATTCCCCTGCTGGTGCGGTCCGCATCGAAACGGGAGACATCGACCTGCCTGCGATCGAACAGATGCTCGGATTGTTCGGCGTGGATATGCCGGATACGTTTGCGGTTGCCGTGCAGGATCATGGTGAAAGCATGGGCAGCAACCGCATATTCAGGTTCGAACACTTAAGGGAAGTGATAGACCGCGGGGGCGGTCTGCAATCGTTTGTCTACACCCCGGAAACGATTCCCGCGTATCTCACGCGCATGGGTGCCGTCGCACGGTCGCTGTCGCATGTTTGCGATGATGTGGTTGTGATGGATACCGGACCTGCGGCAGTATTCGGGGCGGCAGGCGCAGCAGAAGATCCGGATCAGCCAATGATTGTGCTAAATATCGGAAACGGGCACACACTCTGCGCGATACTTATGGATAACCGCATCACAGGTGTATTTGAGCATCATACCAGACAGATAACCATCGAGACGCTCGATACATACATGGAAAAACTCGCAGCAGGAACGCTGACATTTGAAGAGGTGTTTGAGAGCGGCGGGCACGGATGTCATATCAGGGACGCACCCCGAGATGCCGCAGATTATCGTCACCGGTCCAAACCGACACTTAGCTGATCAGAGCAGACACGATGTTGCTTTTGCCGCGCCTTATGGCGATATGATGCTGACAGGGTGTTTCGGGCTGATCGAAGGACTATCATTGGTCAGGGGCGTGAAATCGTGACTGAAGGTGCAGATATGCAAAGAAACCGCACGCTTCATGATCACAAATGCACAGTCTGCGGCACATGGATGGAGACTACCCTCAAGAAGAGCAAGAAGGGGACTGAGATCTTCATGTACTTCTGTCCGGAGTGCGGGTTCTCGTACAGTCTGCAGGATTGATCAAGCCCGCATAAACGCAAGCGATACCAGAAAAGGACGCATTTTTTATTATTCTCTGGTTGCACCGATTCCTTCCAATTACAGGTAACCACGCAAATAAGGGACTCCCAAACAAATAGTTTACCCGGATGTACGCCCCGAAGCCCCGTCCGCGCCACCCCGCAATGAATTGCGGGGCATCCTCGTGGTTGTTTCCTGCTCATTTTACCTTCTCTTTTTCTCCTGCTATATCTTCTTGAGCTGCTTTACTCTAAAGATATTCGCATCAGAATAATGGTGACAGTTTAGCTATAACGGCAGATAGTGCTTTAATCGACGGAAGTGTTTTTTCAATGCCGTCCCATATTTTTATCAGGGTTGATTTTTCAGCATTGGATTTATTCAATTCTTCATTGAATTTGTCAAATAGTATACCCGCAGATACATCACCAGATTTTTCAATGAATTCTCCGATTTTCAATAAGGCATTGGCTACATCTTCATCGTGTTCCTTTTTCACCTTGTTAAACGAATCTATAACAACTGCCTTGTTTATTATTGTGGCATTTTGGATATTTTTAAATACATCACCCATAATTAAAACTCCTCCTTTTTCTACTATATTTTTCGCTGTTGGTATTAATCCAATGAGAAGAGGTACTTTCTCATATTGTTTTGTAATATCTGTTTCCTTTTTGATTTCTTCGATTTCGTCATGGATATATTTATTTTCTGGGGTAATTGGTATTTTTACTTTTAGTATAAAAAAAAGATTTTCTATGTTTCTTGTCATTTGCTCCTGATCAGCGATATACCATTTTTGAACTTCTTGATTAACGGCACATGTGATTTCTTCCGTGGGAGTTCCTGTTGACTGTTGGCACGATGTCTTTGCCTGCTCCTGAATCTCTGCTATTATCTCTTTTATCGTTTCATCAATTATTGGCAGCCCCTTCCTAATCAATTTCGTTGCTCTCGGTGATTTTTCCTCGGTTGTCTCCAGAAGAGCAACGGCGTGCTCGATATATCCTCTGTAGGCATTGAGATCATATTTCATAGTTTTAAAATCAATTTCCTGTGCATTCTGAGCTTCTTTCAGTGCATTTGATAAATTTTCTATGATTTCAAGGAGTTTTCTTTTATTCTCTGAAGATCCCACTTCAGTTCTTGCCTTGTCAAGAAATTTTGATAATTCGGCCTCAGCGTAATTTTTTTTGAAAACCACTGTATAGTACGAGTTATAAAATGGAAGACAGAAATGAGCAGGGTTTTCACCAAATAAATGAATGCCCAAACTATGAAGATAGTTAAAACCATGATATTCCCACGGCATCGTTCTTGCTCCTGCTTTTATTTTGTCCTTTGACGATTTCTCAAAAAATTCAAGGGCTTTTTCCAATTCTTTCCTGAATTCCTCTTCACTTTCTACTTCAGTTGCCTTAAAAATAGATGCTTTGCCTAAAAAATAGTTTGCATATAAGCGAACAAAACTTTTTTTGTTCTGTGAGAGGAAAGTTAGATCGTCCGATGCCTGTTTTTTGTCTGGAATGTGAGGAAATACATCACCAAGTGCTTTTACAACGGCTTTTTGCACCCCGTATCCCTTCACCTGTGTGAGGTGATGCAAATCGTCCCCTGCCTGCTTTTTGTCTGGAATGTAAGGAAATGCAGCGCCAAGTGCTTCTGCAACGGCTTCTTGCACTAAGCATCCAAAGTATCCCTTCACCTGTGTGAGGTGATGCAAATCGTCTCCTGCCTGCTTTTTGTCTGGAATGTAAGGAAATGCAGCGCCAAGTGCTTCTGCAACGGATCTTTGCGTCCTGCCTCTCTCCACCTGTGTAAGGCGATGCAAATCGTCCCCTGCCTGTTTTTTATCTGGAATGTGAGGAAATGCAGCGCCAAGTGCTTTTGCAGCGACTCTTTGTACCTCTTCGTTTCCTATGTCCTGTATGAGGAGAATCAGAGCCCAACAAGCCTGGTCTTTGTCTGGAATGTGAGGAAATGCACTACCAATTGCACGTACTGCGGCCTCTCGCACATCGGTTTTTTTATCAAGTGTAAGGCGAAGCAAATCGTCCCAAGCCTGGTCTTTGTCTGGAATGTGAGGAAATGCACTACCAATTGCACGTACTGCGGCCTCTCGCACATCGGTTTTTTTATCAAGTGTGAGGTGATGCAAATCGTTCCAAGCCTGCTTTTTATCCAGAATATCTATAAAACTCATGTAAAAGTGAACCGCTGCTTCTCTGCGTTTTTTCTCTGACCAACTTTGTACCATCCCATGAATTTCTTCTTGATTATCCAAATCTCAATACCCCTCTATTTTATACACATCAAACGTTGCAATATATAAAGTCGCCGACACCGCATTGAACACAGCGTATTCAACGAGGCATCGAATAAGTGCTTGCAGTCACCAAACCCCGGACTTAAGTCCAGAGCCTGTAATATAGCAGCCCATGCCGTTTATCTTGCCGTTGTGCTCAAGATCAAGTTCATCAGTAGTCACACCAACAAGGATATTGCAAGACTGCCTTATGGATCGCATAAGTTTCATGCGACTAGCAACGCAGTCGTCATGATACTTAAATCTAACACCGATTTCACAAGTGTCCTTTAAGTGATCTTGCTATAAAACGCAGTACCTCTTATTGATGGTGGTGTGACGCTCCCGGTATATTATTACTTGTGAGATCCCTAACTGGAAATCGGGGGAATACTTGATAATACATTTAATCTGTGATTTTACTTTTTCAGCATTTTTATTGGCGGAATAAAACCAATAGTTATCTGCAAACAAGAACTCAGGTATTTACCAATGCGACAGTTTCAGAGCTTCGAAAAAGATCACAAAGCCCATGCGCGTTTGGCATCACCGCATCACAACCTCTCCCGGACGCGTCACGCCCCCGGCAGCCATCATCACGCCGACGTTGATGCTCGTGTTGATCCCGGTATGCACGCCATCACCCATGATCACGCCGAGCTTCCGCCTGCCGGTGTCGATTAGTCCCCCATCCATCGCCACGCGGATATTTTTCCCGCCGTGCCGCAGGTTAGCGACCTTTGTCCCGGCGCCAAAGTTGCAGCCGTACCCGATGACGCTATCACCGAGATAACTGAGGTGCCCAATATTCGTCCCTTCCATTATGATGCTGTTTTTAATCTCAACTGCATTTCCTATGCGCACGTTATCCCCAACAGACGTGCCCGGTCTGATATAGCAGTTCGGACCGATATCACAACCGTTTCCGATGATCACAGGTCCTGTGATATACGATCCATTACGGATGATAGTGTCCTCTCCGACAATAACCTCGCCTTTCAACGTGGCATAAGGCTCGACCTCGCCTGAAATCCCTGTCCGGATCCCTGATAGCATGAATTCGTTTGCATCAAGCAGGTTCCACGGCA
>JAIWAP010000058.1:0-10418 GCA_048634345.1 Methanobacteriota archaeon
GGATGCAAAGGCGGTGATCTCACTTCCTATGTACCCGTTCATGGAGATATTCGGTCTGCACGCATCAGAGGCGATGTGCTGCGGAACGCCGGTGATTGCGCTCAGGAGCGGGGGCTTGACCGACCAGGTACAGGATGGCGTGACCGGTTTTCTCTGTGATACTCTCGAGGAGATACGTGAGATCATAGTCGCTGATAAAGTCTCTGATATCGATCCTTATGAGTGCAGAAGACGCGTCGAAGAACATTTTTCAAGGGAAGTCATGGCTAAAAACTACTTAAGCTACCTAAAAGAGATTTTTAAGGAGTGATATCTACGATTAACCGGGTTGACGTTCTGGTGAGCTGGAATCTCTGATATATTGTGGATCTGAGCAGGATCCGGATGCCCGACCGACATATACACGTTCGTGCCGTCACCGATCCGGGGGGCGACAGTCAATGAACCAAGCCATTCTCCTGAAAACTATAATAACCTTTTTTGGAAATAATAATGTGGTCAAGCACTTTGATCCCCAGAATCCTGCCAGCTTCTGTTAACTGATCGTGGATCTTCAGATCGCTGTTGCTGGGTTCAAGCGCACCGGAAGGATGGTTGTGAGCAAAGATCACAGATGCGGCTCTGTCCGTGATCACGTCAGCAAAAACTTCGCGAGGATGTACCTGACTCCTATCCAGCAACCCCACCGTCACAGTTCTATTCTTGATAACTTCATTAGCACCGTTAAGAGAGATGCAAATAAAATATTCCTGTTGTTTGTTGGTTATTCGGGAAATCAGTGGCAACACATCCTTAGCTTCCGTTATCTTGACTGTTTCCGTAACGATATGTCGTCTTGCCAGCTCAAAACCGGCTAAAATCTGCGATGCTTTTGCAGGTCCGATGCCTTCGATCTTCGTGAGTTCTTCTAACGACAGGTCGCCTTTCTTTCCCGATATCGTTTTAGCTACCTTTGAGGAGAGCGACATCACGTCCAGCTCCTTGCCACCGCTGCCCAAGATGGCTGCGATTAACTCAGCATCCGATAGGGCTTTCGCGCCTCTTTCTTTCAGCTTTTCTCTCGGACGGCTGAATTCAGGCAGGTCTTTGATCCGTTTCATCTCGGATATGTTTACGCAGTTTATCCATAAATCCTTACCCCGGTCTCTTCTATAAGGTCATTGAATAACGACTTTTTGGATAGATTGACAAGATCGACCGGCTTTGATAACCTTCTGAATAACTCGGCATAGAATCGGAAATAGCCGGGGTTCGATTCCCTTTACCCCGATCCCTCTCTAGGTCGGACAACGAGATGGTTTTTCCAGTCTCAAACTCTTCCAAGCCTTCTTTCAGTATTCCCTCGTCTTCAGGGGTCAGAATCGTGTCAGTATCTACCATACGAAGATTAATACACTCCAAATCATCTTTAATGCTCTTCATTTCTTTTATCAATTCAGTGCTGAAACCTACAACTTCCAATCGTCCTCGAAAATATCCAATGTAACTTTCGGCGTAATTGTTTTATGTTCATTCTCTGTTCTACGTTGGTTTTCTTCCGCGTGGATCGCCAATGAAAGATATATCAACGCGGCTCGAGCCATTTTGATAAGCCTGAGCGTTTTCACTTCAAATTCTCGACGATGCAGAGAAAAAGCTGAGGTGTTAGCCAACACCAATGTTGCATCACCGTTCTCCGAAAACGGCCCCGCCCAAAAGTCATCATGAAGCTTGAGGTATTTGTGCTCAAGATGGTTGCGAATGTCAGCCAGTTCCTGAGCATCTGGCTCGATGGACTCCTTAAAACCGGAATCGTTCTCGAATAAATCCTTGCTGAGCCAGAAAAGTCCACGTAGTGGCCAGTTGTTCTCTCGCTTCTGAAAAATAAGACTCAAGACTTTTTTCTCCTTTGGTTTTTTATACCAGAATGTTTTAAAACTAACCTGACGCTCCGGTATGGTGAGATCCAAGTAATCATTTAGAAAGTATGCGATCTTATCAAATAACGAGTAGGCTATTCTGAAAGCAGCTTTCACTCTTTCGGCTGCCAGTGAATACACAGGATAGTCAAGCGTGTTGTAAAGAAGAACATCCCTATCAGAAAAGTGTGGCTGATCTGCGTTGATTCCATCATAGTATAGATATCTGGCAGATACGAACTCCTGCTTCATCTGATTGAAGTAGCCTTGATAATATGGATCCTCCCCGATACCAACGACAATAGTAAAGACGTCACGTGCTGCTATGGGATAAGGTCCTAAATCATTCAAGGGATTTAAGAACAACCGATTTTTCAGACACCATTTCCGATACCGAACCTCTTGTTGCGATGCACCAAGAGAAAAGCCATCCATATCGATGTCGTTCTCTATAAACTCTGATGGCAGTACCGACTCGATCCGCATCCGGCACTCATCAAAACCTTTTCTGGCATCTTCGTAGAGTTCTGATGATAAAAGAGCTTTCTTCAGGTCAACATGGGCACATTTAAGGAACATTTCTGCGTGTCCTTGGTCGTAAAGTGCGCGTGCATAGTATGTGAGTCCATAACCCCGGTTCCCACGCGCCATGGGAAATGAGGGTAACTTGTCCAATGCTATATCCCAATATTCGATCGCATCGACAAACCGACCTATGTGATCCATGAGGTTGCCCAGATTTGTCACGATTTGGCATGCTCGTTCATCTGGCAACGCGTCAACGCCATGCAAAGCCATACGGAGGTGAATAATCTCCTTCTCCATCTCTTCCTGTTTCCACCCCCATGATCGATTGCTGCCTGACAATTCTCTCAAACCTGCCCATGCGTTAGCCAATGAATAGTGAGAGGTTGCCAGCTGCGCCGCAGTCAGGTTCCGCTTCTGCAATTCTTCTGATAATTCTATCGCGCGCTCTAGCCCCTGGCTTTCCTGTACATCCAAGGAAGCATCATTTAGCCGTCCGATGTGCTCCAGTGCCTCTTCAGTCGTAAGACGTGTCAAGTCTTCCAACGATATCAGTGAGTTATACGTAGCTTCAAGATCTGCCATAAGACCTCTCTATTTGGTTTTATTCAAAGCGTAGTATCACAAATATTCAATCCGAAAGCTCCGAGATCTTTGCTTCAATCTCCTTTATTTTTTCAGCTTGTAATGAGTCGTCTATCTCATCATTACGAAGGAAGTATAACGCCTCTTGATATTGGTCCAAAGCCTTCTTCTTGTTCCCTTTGAATTCAGCCTTACGTGCTACCTCTACGTATGCATTAAGTTGCGTTTCATGTGAAAAACGCCGAACACGGGCCTCTATTTGATCTAGTTTCGCCGGTTCATGGAGCAGCTCTTTACCTTCCCGTATTTTAAGCAGTGCTTTGTTGGCTTCGTTGATACTTGTGCGAGATGTGGCTGCAAGCTCTGCCTTGGCTAATGCCTTTTCGACTTCTGCCGTAACACCTTCCAAAATAATTTGATCATGTAATGGTGTGCACTTGGCAAGAAGTTGTGAAGGGAGGGGGCGAACTGTTGGAATTCCCTTTTGCTCATATTCTAGCAGAGCCTGTGCGTGTTCTACTAGAAGATCACAGCGGTGCAATCGTGTATCCATCTTCTTTGATTTGTCCACCAGTTCCATACATTCGCTAATGATCCGTCCTCGCTGCTCGACATCCATCACAACAATTGGCGCACAAGACTTGCAGAGGCCGTCTGCACTTACAGAAAGAAAAAATCCCTTTTGTCCACACATTTTACATTGTGCCATTTGTTAGTCCTCCTTGATAGTTTGCGGTATCAAAACGAGACCGTAAGCCATCCGTGATACCACCTTTTGGTTCTTCAATCGTTTCACCTTCCAACTGATATAAATATCACGTCACAATCTCCGCAACCCTATCCGCCGCAACAGCCCTCCGCACCTCCATCGCAAGCCTTCTGCCAGTGCTCATATTCTTCCGCCAGAGCGTATTCCCATAAGGATGCCCGACTGACATGTGCACGTTCGTGCCGCCGCCGATCCTTGGGGCAACGTCATAAATATAAAAATTCAGATCCTTATCCACACAGGTCTGCAAGCAGAACGGACCGATGATTCCAGGCGAATAATGCTTCTGCGTTGCTTTCACGTACTTCTCGGCAAGTTCGAATGCCCCTTCGAGGAGCGACTCCCTGAGCGTCGCCGAATTGTGCCCGCAGACCGTGTACTCAGGAATCTGCTGCCCCTCAACAAGCGTCATCTGCTGCGGCGCTGGCAGGCGGACATGCCCGTCAAGGCTTGTCTCAAACCGCCAGTCGATTCCGAGCAGTTCGATCGGACTCATTGTGTCCTCGATCGGTGAATAGAAGAAATCGAGATTGAAGACCGGACCGATCACGTAACGCTCGATACGTGCCCTGCTGAGTGCATCCTCTGTGATCACGCCCTGCCTGATCAGCGACTCCGACTTCTCCTGGTACTCCGCGTAATCAGACGCCGTGAAAAAGCCGCGTTCGAGTTTCTTTACAGCATGTGGAAGTTTTACCATGACCAGCTCATCGATATCCTCAGGGTCATCGATTCTCTCAGGATATGGCAGTCCCGCCTTCTCTAAAATCCAGTAATAATCTTCGTCGCCGCCCCGCTCCTCGCTCCTGAGCAGATTGCGGCTGCCAAGCATCGGAACCGCAAAATCGTCCTCGATTGCGCCGATCTCGCAGTATGATGTGAATGACCGGTTCGGAACGAAGAGGATGTTGTCATCGCGCAGGCGCTGTTGATTATCCGGCTTCAGGATCTCCTCAAACCGCGGATAAACCGCAAAATCATCCACAATCCCGCGTAGCAGGTTCCCGCTGGAATCTCGCTCTGCCCTGAAATACTCGGTATACGTCTTCTCGCGTCCAGCCTGACAGACCAGGAATGTCCTGAAACCCTCATCGACCGCGCCATCGCACGTATCGAGTGCGGAATGCGAGGCGACAAGCCCGATCTTCATGTTGTCTGCGTCGTAGTCGCTTAGTATGGATGTGATCTCGTTTCTGTCGATCATGCTGACAACTGCGACACAAGACCATATTTAGATTGTGCCCGCCAGCACGATAGGTATTTATCTGCCAGATGCTATATTACGATTATAAAAGGAGATAGTACCATGAAATCCGACGACATCGCAGATTATCTGAGTCATGTGTACCAGAGACGGGTCACTGTTACCGGCACCGGAAAGCTTGGCGAGACCAATGTTGGCTTGAAGGAGTTCGGATATGGAAAACCGCTTCTGATCCGGTTTTCAGCGGACGGCGAGGATAAAACCGCAGTTCTTTCGTCCATGCGCACAGAAGGGGGTTTCGGTCACGACCATTTCTCTGATCGGGCGCAGATTATGATCTGGCAGCATTCCACGTTCAATAAACTGCCGAAACATGTGGAATCTATCGACGTTGGTTATTTCACCAGTGATGGTAAGCTCAAATCCGCCGGCGGAGCCGAGGAATATTTTGTGCTGATGGAAGAGGTCGATGGCACCGAATATTTCTATGATCTCGAGCAGATTAGTGAAAGTGACGCAACCGGGCAAGATGTGGGGCGGGCGCAGGCATTAGCCGATTATCTGGCAGTTATTCATGCCAATCACTCAGATGATTCGGAGTTGTACGTGCGAAGGATCAGGGATACAGTCGGGCATGGCGAGTGTATCATGGGCTTGATGGATAGCTACCCGGGTAATCTCGATTTTATCACGGATAAAGAGCTTAACGAGATCGAAAAAACGTGTGTTGACTGGAGATGGAAGCTTAAATCCGGTACGGATCGGTTGTGCATGGTTCACGGGGATTTCCACCCGTGGAACGTCATGTTCAGGGATGGAACCGACTTTACGGTGCTTGACCGGAGTCGTGGAGAATGGGGCGAAGCGGCAGACGATGTTTCATGTATGACCATCAATTATCTCTTTTATTCGCTTAGGAAAGATGGACGACTGGACGGCGGGTTTAAAAAGGTCTATGACCGGTTCATGGATCATTATCTTGCAGAAACAGAGGATTGGGAGATCTTAAAGGTCATCCCATTGTTCTATGCGTTTCGTGGGCTGGTAGTGGCAAGTCCGGTATGGTATCCGAATCTCGATCGCGGGATCAGGGTAAAGCTGTTTAATTTCATCAGAAACATTCTTTCAGAGGAAGAATTCGATTATAGAAACGTGAACTCTTATTTTTCGGAGTGATATCAACCCCTGAAATGCGATGGTGACGCTAAACCCCATTTACCGCTCAGGTCACCTGATATACATGAAGATGCGGGCTTGAACCGGGCAGTTCAGCAGAATAGAAAGGGAGATGTGCGAGCGAGAACATGGAGGGAGGGGGGAAGTGGGGAATGAGGGAATGTGGTAAAAAATTAGTTTCCCGCTCGCATATATAACAATTGAACATGATAGTATATAAACTTTGTGGCTCAATGGCTGCATAATCGTGGATAGTACGTCAAATCGCGGATAGCCGTAATTTATGTGACCCGCGACCGATGATCCCCGGATCCGGGCACTCTGGTCACCCTGCCCGCACTGCCATCGCACAGACCTCCGCGTCGCCATGCCACAGGCACCGATTCATTCATAATGCCGTTACACTGGTTAATGATTGAAAAGATAAAACCGGACGGATGAGATGATGATTGGCATGGCTGATATAATTGACATAACTCGCACTATCGGGCAGGATACGGTCGTTTTTCCCGGCGATGCTGCGCCTTTTGTCTCGCAGGCGCGCTGCGACGGTTACACACTCTCAGAACTGACATTGGGTAGCCATTCGGGCACGCACATCGATGCGCCGCTGCACTTCTTTGACGGGCGAAAGTCGCTTGACATGATCCCCGTCGAGCGTTTCTTTCTTGATGCGGACGTGGTCGCCGTCAAGTCGCAGGTGGCTGTGACCGTGGCAGAGCTAAAAGGGCGCAAGATCAATCCGGGGCAGGCGATCCTCTTCAAGACGAGAAACAGCGATCTGCCGCGCGACCAATTCTGCGAGGACTTTGTTTACATTAAGCCCGATGCAGCCGAGTTGTTGGTGGATATGGGTGTCTCTCTGGTTGGTATCGATTATTTATCGCCTGATCGCTACGGTGATATGGATTTTCCGGTTCACCTGACGCTGCTTGGCGCAGGGGTGTTGATCCTCGAGGATATCGATCTGCGCGCTGTTGCGCCGGGGCGGTACCGGCTTGCATGTCTTCCGATCAAAACCTATCAGGCAGATGGCGCGCCGTGCAGGGCGGTCCTCGGGAGGCGGGCATGACAATCGTCTGCCCGAGGTGCGGCGGCAGGGATTGCATCATCCCGGCTGACATGGTACTCGACTCGGTGTATCAGATGTATGTCGCATGTCCGTCATGTATGGCAGACCCCACTTTCGGGAAGCAGACGCCGTTTAACCGGCTCTTTGGTACCGCCGATGGTGATGTCGATGGGAATACCCGCGGCGTCGATGATGCGACCATGCGGTGCCCGCGTTGCGGGAAGCGGCATCTCGATGTCGTTGTTGCGCATGTGCTTGGCATACTCATAAGAGAGGGGCTACGGGACATGCAGGCAACCCTCTTTGATGTCGGCACCCCGCTGATCACCATCGGCTACCAGATACCGTTTCCGCCGAGGCTTGGCAAGGATACGCTGATCCTGATCATGAACACCATCGACAAAAGGACGGCAGAGATGATCATAAGCGAAGTTTCGGAAGTGAAGGGCGTAATTCAGCGAAAAGGAAGCAGGAAGCGTCCAATCGGGATTCCTGACACCGGCAGCAGCCCCCACACTTATGATCTGCTTGCTGGCTGCGATCTCCGCGGTGATATCGTGTCATCGGCGTTTGGAGAGCTCTGCATCTACAAAACCCAGTCTGACACGCACATCGAGTTTTCCCGCGGCAAATCCGACAAAGTGCAGGCGCTCGAATCGCTCTATTACCAGCAGAAGCTAAGGGGGAGCGTTGTGGACGGGTGTTGCGGTGCTGGCACGCTCGGGCTGGTTTCGGTGCTTGCCGGCGCACGAGAGGTGATACTGAACGATGCGTTCCTGCCAGCGGTTAAAAACACGATTCTGAACATCAGGGCGAATGCATCGGTTCTCGGACTCGAACTGGAGATGCATGTCAGCCCATCCGAACTTCCCGTCATTGCCGGTGCGCCGGTGCTGGTTGCAACAGCGCATGGATCCTGCGATGTTTCGGTGTACCATGGCGACCTCGCGCGCCTTGCTGCGGTGGTCGATCGCTGCGATCTCTGCCTGATTGACGCGTTTGTCGGCGTGCCGACCGCAGAACTCGTGAGGGCGTGGAAAGAGACCGCCGGAATGGTTGTTACGATATGACTGCCCCGGTTTTGTGATTTAACCATTTCTTTCGGATCGGTAGCCCGGGCGCTCTAATCTGCGCCAGATTCGGCTACACCCGGAAAACAGGCAACGAATATCTCCGCGCATAAAACGAGCCGGGCTGGGAAATCGGAGGATCGAGGTTTGGTTTAAGTGAGAGTGTAACTCCAATTGACCAATTCAGGTCAGGACAGTACCTTTTCAACGTCCGGGTATTTCGGGGGCGAGCATCTTTACGGATTGTGCAAAATCGACCATGGTTCTTCTCCTGGTGACCTAAAGTACCTCAAGCACAGCAAGCACCGAATGTGAGAGTGCAGGTAGATCATAGCCCCCCTCAAGCATGATCGCGAGTCTGCCCTCGCAGCACTTTCCGGCAATCGAAGAGACGATCGATGCCATCCGCCCAAATCCCGCGGTCGTGACAGCCATCCCGGCTAACGGATCGCAGGTGTGCGCATCAAAGCCAGCAGATACAAGAATGATATCAGGATTGAATTTAAGCGCAGCGGGCGTCAGGATCTTTTCGAACGCATCAATATACGCAGCGTCACCGGATCCTGCCGGAAGCGGCACATTGAGCGTGTAACCGCGTCCATCGCCCTCGCCGGTCTCATCAGATGATCCGGTTCCGGGATAGTGCGGATACTGGTGAACCGAGAAATAGAAGACCGAGGGGTCGTCATAGAATGTATGTTGCGTCCCGTTCCCGTGATGCACGTCCCAGTCCACGATGAGCACCCGCTCGCACCCCTTGCGCTGCGCATGTCTTGCCCCGATTGCGATGTTGTTGAAGATGCAGAAACCCATCCCCTGATCCGGGAGTGCATGATGCCCGGGCGGGCGGAGAAGCGCGAACGCATTGTCCCCACTCATTGCAAGACCTGCGGCGCAGATCGCACCGCCCGCAGCAAGCAGCGCGGCATGATACGAGGCTTTGCACACAACAGTGTCAGGATCGAGCGGTATTTCATGTTCTGAGTGATATTTCACCTTTTCAATGTACTCGGGATTGTGAACATACTGTATCTGCTCAATAGATGCAGGTTCGGGTTTAATCTTCGGGACATCGATCCCGGACTCATCGATCAGCTGCAGGATCGCAAGCAACCGCTCCTTTCGTTCGGGATGGTTTCCGGTCTCGTGCAACAGGTAATCCGGGTGGTAGACGATTGCGGTCACGGTCTTGTCTCGCAGGGCGCTGCGGTTATGTTACTAGCATATATCTGGTCGATGAGGTTGTCGACGCTCTGTTCCAGCCGATTCACATCACCCTCCAGATCGGCGATCTCGAACCTCTTACTATCTAAGTCAGATCTCAGATCTTTATTCTCCCTTTCCAGACTTTTCTTCGTATTTTCCAGCGCTTCAATCGCCTTATTCGCCTGAGCAAGATCGGTCTGAAGCCCCACCTTCTCAGTCTCGACCTCCTCATACTTCCCGCCGAGCACTTCCTCGCGCGCCTCTGAAATACTCAGATTCTGAAGAGCTGCGTCTAAAAACCGCTCCTTCTCCTGATAATCGCTCATCGTCGTCTGCAGCGACTCGTTGGCGGTTATGTACCTGGAGTGCAGACTTGCGTAGGTGTACTGGTAATACACACTGGATGCCGCAACCCCGATACAGAGCAGCATGATGAGTCCGAGCAGCGAAAAACTAACATTCCGGTTCATCTGTTTTTACCTGCTCTCGAACCTTTGGCAAAACTCTTATAAATCCCTTCGCATACCATGGGGCTTGCAAAACCGGTTCCATCGAATCGCATGTGATACCAGAGTTGCCGCCGGTAGCTGCCGTCGTCTTGCAGCGCGCTGCTTGCGGCACGTATCACCACTACCGATCTCGCTCTCCGTGCTTCCGAAACACGCGGGCAAGGGTGGCAACCCTCTAATAGATAGAGATATAAATGATTATGCCATGTCAGGATTCCTTCCGCTATTCATCGACCTCCATGATCGAAAGGTGGTGATCATCGGCGGCGGGTCGGTCGGCGAACGCAAAGCAACACTCTTTGGCAGATATGCCAGAACAGTCGTTGTGAGCATCGAGTTCACCGAAAAACTGCTGAAATCGAGTGAAATCGAGCGGATAACCATTGACCGAAAACTCGATGATG
>JAIWAP010000059.1:0-9869 GCA_048634345.1 Methanobacteriota archaeon
TTTGTGCAGATCCACGATGATCGAGGTTTTATCATGCCCGGTCGGCGCAGGCAGGTCCGCATCGGTCCCGAGCACGATAAATCTCGTATAATTCTCCTCGGCGTTCTGTATGTTCGCAGAGATGATCTCAAGCCCGTATTTCGCGGCAGTTTCTGCCGGAGCGATCGCTGCAACCCCTCCCTGCGTGGATGCAAGTTTTGCGGCGTGTGCGGTGCTCGCAGCCACCTGAATGTCCGCATTTCTGTAATTTTCCTCGAGAAATCTCCTGCATTGTGCAATAGCCTGCGGGTGCGACACGATTGTGTGAATGGCACCGCTCTTTGCGAGCAGACTGTGTTGTATGGGTAGAATGATCTCTCCGATGATGGTTACAGGATATCTTAGCAGCGCATCAAGCGTCAGTCCGATCGAGCCTTCGAGCGAGTTTTCAATCGGAACAATGCCGAGATCGGTGGCAGTTCCAACAGAAGATATGACCTCGTCGATATCATCGAAGTATCTAAGCTCTGCTGAGGAATATCCAATCCATCTCTTTGCTGCCTGCTCGCTGAATGTCCCTTCCGGTCCAAGAACCCCGATCGATGTTTTGAGATCGTCACGGACGAGTGCACCACCAATCATGACTGAGAAGAGATTTGATTTAGCGTCAGGTGGGTTTCTGGTCGTGCCAACCACGATGCGCTCATCCGGGTACGCCAGTTGTTCGCATACCGCAATAGGGATCGGAAATCCATGATCCAGCAAGAATTCGGAGATTTTATGCAGATCGAACCGTGCATCAGGAAGAACGAACACGGTTTTGCCGAGTTTTAGTTCGCGAAGGATCATCTGCATGGCACGGTCGATGTCACGTGCATGTGCTGTGATCGCCGCAATCTCTGTCTGCTCGATTCCGAGCCTTGCACAGGCAACCTGCAGCGAGGATATGCCCGGAATGACCACATCGCCCGGTTTTGCGAACCGCCCGAGACCCGATATCATGGGATCGCCAGTCGATAGCACCACGACATCGTCGGGCAGTTCCGATATCCCGGAGTAATCCTCGATCTCGCGGCAAACGCCCTTGATATGGTCGCTTACCAGTTCAATCGCACGTTTTGACCCGTATATCATGGATGCGCTCTCGATTGCATCGATTGCCTCTGATGTCAGCAGATTTTCGCCCGCACCAACGCCTACGATCTTCATCGTGGAGTTTTTATGCGGCAGTGGTATTAAACGAATTGGTAAATCCGGTGGGTATATGAAACACCTTCCGACCCGGTATGATTATATCAATTTGCTATAACTTATGGAGATTAGATAGTAAATAGATAGCTTTATATGGAGTGACTTGCCTATACACTATTAGAGTCATCGTGGTGGATACTGTGTATTAGGTGCTCCGGTAGCACCACAAAAACAAAACAATGTGAGGAGAGACAATGGAAAGACATGACAACATACATCGCAACACGCGTCCCCCGATGTTTGCAGGGATGGGCGCCACAAGGATCAATGGATTAAGGCTCGAAACCACCGGGATTGCAGAAAGTCATTTTGGGGGTATCTATGACCGATAAACGATCGATCTGGGATTATGAGGACATCACTGGAAGACAGCCTCTCGAGTATCTGGAACTGCTCTCAGAGAATATCACGGGCAAGGTCCAGCACATCAACGCCACATACTCCGGCGGGGGCGTTGCGGAGATTTTATCGAGTTTGGTCCCATTATTTAATGGACTTGGGGTTGAAACTGAGTGGGATGTGATAAGAGGTGACGATAAGTTCTTTTCAGTCACGAAAAACTTTCACAACGCACTTCATGGCAGCATCGGCGACGCCACTGACGCCGGCACCTATAAGCAGCCAGATGCGTCGGATCGAATCGATTGCCAGATCAATGAACTGAACATGAAGAAGGAGATGTTTGAGACGTATCTGCACTGGAACGAGATCAATGCAGATGAGATGGATCTCGATGGCGATTTCGTCTTTATGCACGATCCCCAGCCAGCCGCCATGATTCGCACAAAGGGGGCTGGAAAATGGATATGGCGATGCCACATCGATGTCTCCAATCCTGATACCCATGTCTGGAACTTCCTTCGGGACTTCATCTCAGAATACGATGCATCGGTATTCTCGACTCCGTTATTTGCGAGACCTGATCTGGGACACAAACGGTTTCTTGTGCCGCCATCGATTGATCCGTTGAGCGATAAGAACGTTGAGCTTTTACCGAGCGAGATCGATGCGGTACTTGATAGATACGGGATTACCCGGGACAAACCGACCATAACCCAGATATCACGGTTCGATCGATTAAAAGATCTCCCAGGAACCATAGATGCGTACAAACTGGCGAAGAAGCAGATCGACTGCCAGCTAATAATCGCTGGCGGGGTTGCATCCGACGATCCTGAAGGGATGGAGGTCTATCAGGAAATCCTGCAGAAAGTAGAGGGCGATGAGGACATTCACGTACTGATCGGGTCTCCGCCGTTCTCAGAGATCGAGATTAATGCATTCCAGCGAGCATCTGACGTAATCATGCAGAAATCACTGAAAGAAGGATTCGGACTGGTGGTTTCGGAGGGACTCTGGAAGGGAAAGCCCGTAATCGGCGGCGCAACCGGCGGAATCCCGCTGCAGATCCTTGACGGCGTCACAGGATATCTCGTGAATTCAGCGGATGAGGCAGCACCCCGGATCGTTAGCCTTCTGGAGAATCCGGAGCTTGCTAAGAGACTCGGAGAGAACGGAAGAGAGCATGTCCGGAACAATTTCTTGATAACGAGGCAGATCAAGGACTATTTCCTTCTCATGCTCGGTCTCGAGGGTCCGTCAGGGGTTGTCAGATCGTAGAAGATCTTAGCACCCTTTTCGTTTTTTTCATGGTATATGTTCTATAACGTCCAGTCACTCACGTCCAGTCACTCTACACATCACATCATTTCCATTTACGAAAAAGCATACCACCAACCCCCACCCGGAGGGCATTCCTTACTCGCAAACTTTTCACAAAAGTTTGATCAAAAACTGGTCTCCGACCCGGAAGGGCATTCCTTACTCGATTTTCTGTGAAAATGTATATCGCCAGCCCCCACCCGGAGGGCAGTTTTTACTCGATTTTTTGTGAAAAAATCGTTTGACAGGGTTTATATATCTGTGTGCCGACTGATACCCAGTTAAACGCTGACTGCTAACTCAACATTTCAGAACCAATACACTTGCAGGATCAACAATGCATGTTACACACGAGATTATATTCGCCGGCAGGTCGAACGTTGGGAAATCGTCCCTGATCAGAAGACTGACCGGAAAGCGCGTCAAGACCGGGAGGCTTGCCGGGGTCACGAGAAAACCCACGCACATAGCGTTCAAAGATCTGTTGATAACCGATCTGCCGGGTTATGGATTTCTGCACGGTATTCCAAAGGCGATTGAGGAGCGCATAAAGGATCAGATCATCCATTACATCGAAGACAACGAGGACCGCATCGTCTGCGCCGTTCAGGTGATTGATGCAAGTGCGTTCTGCGAGATCGTGGACAGATGGCAGGCACGCGGCGAGATACCTGTTGATATCGAGATGTTTGAATTCTTATGCGATCTTGACATGAATATAGTCATTGCGGCAAACAAGACGGATCTGGTAAAAGACCGCGACCATAATCTTGATCAGATCGTGGAACGGTTCGATCTCCTGCCGCCGTGGAGGCAGTGGCTCGATACGGTGGCGCCAGTCTCTGCGAAGAAAGGGGACGTGGCAGCACTCACCACCCTTCTGCGGGACAGCTTGCACCGGATCGGGCGAGACGACCTGTTTAGGTACGTTAAAATGTGATTGATGTGGGCTGGAGTCCTTTGAGGGGTTGTTCCTGAAATGTGTGCATGTATTTTAGTGCTGCACGCGTCCACATACCGGATCATCTCAGATCATCCCTGATGCGGGGCAGGAATGGGCGGTTAAACACATACTCCGGAAAAACAGGGCATCTCGATCCGCCCGGGAGGGTGCGACGACCCCTCCCCGATGCGCAACTTTATTAAACCCCGGTCAAACAGTTCTACTGATGAAAAGAACAAGTATATTACTGATTGCAATCGCAGGCATCTCGCTTCTGATGGCAGGATGCGTCAGCGATGAACTCACCTCAGAACAGATCGCAGAGCAGATGCAAGAACACAAGAACGATGTGCAGGAATACTCCTACACCATGGTCATGACTGACATGATGCGCAATGAGACCATGGTTGTCGATCTTGCCTACAAAACCCCGGGCATGATCCGGATGGAATATAAGGAACCTGCCGAGGTCGCGGGTCAGTTGCAGGTCTCAAACGGCACCTATACATGGATGTATGATCCTGCAGGCAATACTGTCCGGACGGCAGCAGTCCCTGTGGATGCCCGGATGAATGAAACCTTAAATGCCAGGTTCATCGAGGAACTGCTGAATACCTGCACCATCGAAGCGCAGGGACGAGCAGTCATCGACGGGCGCGCGTGTTATGTTATCACAGCGACTCCGAAGGAAGCGGGCATGTTTGCAACATCCATGAGATTATGGTTCGACAGAGCGACATGGATGCTGCTTAAGATGGACACCTCGCAGAACGACGAACTGGTCATGCGAATGGAGTACCAGAACGTGCAACTCGATACAGCTATTCCTGACAGCACATTTGAATTCGAGGTTCCGGCGGGCGCAACCGTTGAATCGATGGACAGCGCGACCGCTCCGCCCGAGATGACTCTTGAGGAGGCGCAGGCAGAGGTAACATTTGATATCAGGAAGCCAGATCACCTGCCGCCGGGCTACGAGATGGACCTAATCATGACCGTCCCTGTTTCGGAGTCTGACACAGGTGTGATCATCACATACACCAACGCAACCGAAGAAGACCCGCTGTCAGCCCAGCTCACGACTATCCAACTGATCGAAAGCCCGTACAACGAGTCTACAGAGCGACCGATGCCAGAGGGCGGCGATGTCGAGACTGTCTTGATCAACGGGCATGACTGCACCATAACGACGATGCAGGGAATGATGGGCGAGACCCGGGTTCTGCAATGGGATGACGGCGAATGCGACTTTATGCTGGCAGGCGCGCTCGATCAGGAAGAGATGATCCGGATTGCGGAATCGATCTGATAATGAAAAGAACAAGTATATTACTGATTGTGATCGCGGGCATCTCGCTTCTGATGGCAGGATGCGTTAGCGATGAACTCACCTCCGAACAGATCGTAGAGCAGATGCGGGAACACAAGAACGATGTGCAGGAATACACCTACACCATGGTCTGGGCAGACACGATGCTCAATGAGACTGTAGTTATCGATTTTGCCTACAAAACCCCGGGCATGATCCGGATGGAATATAAGGAACCTGCCGAGTTTGCTGGTAAGTTACAGGTCTCAAACGGCACGTATACATGGATGTATGATCCGGCAAGCAATACTGTCCGGGCGGGAGCAGTCCCTGCTGCGGATGCTCAGATAAATGAAACCTTAAATGGCATGTTCATCGAGGAACTGCTGAATACCTGCACCATCGAAGCGCAGGGAAGAGCGGTCGCTGACGGACGCGCGTGTTACGTCGTCACAGCAACTCAGAAGGACGTGGACGTGGTTGAGGTATCGAGGAGATTATGGTTCGACAGAGCGACATGGATGTGTCTTAAGGAGGCCACGCAGAACCAGAACGGTGAAGTGGTCATGCAAATGGAGTACAGGGACGTGCAACTCGATATAGGCATCCCTGACAGCACATTCGAATTCGAGGTTCCAGAAGGCGCAACCGTCGAATCGATGGACCGCGCGATTACTCTTGAGGAGGCGCAGGCAGAGGTAACATTTGAGATCAAGGAGCCAGATCACCTGCCGCCGGGCTACGAGATAGATATAATAATCATGGCAGTCCCTATTTCGGAATCTGATAAAGGCGTGATCATCACATACACCAACGCAACCGAAGAGGACGCGCAATCAGCCCAACTCACGACCATCCAACTGATCGAAAGCCTGTACAACGAGTCTACAGAGCGACCGATGCCCTGGGGTGGCGATGTCGAGACTGTCCGGATCAATGGGCATGACTGCACCATAACGACGATGCAGGGAATGATGGGCGAGACCCGGGTTCTGCAATGGGATGACGGCGAATACGACTTTATGCTGGCAGGCGCGCTCGATCAGGAAGAGATGATCCGGATTGCGGAATCGATCTGATCATCGATCATCTGATTCGCAGCGCACAGCATCATACGACACCGACATAACAACGTAAACCGAGATGAAAGCGATCTCGGTTTGGCTTTTTTATGCTATATACTCTATAACTATAACGCCCAGTCACTCTACACACCATTTTCATTTACGAAAAAGTATATCGCCAGCCCCCACCCGAAGGGCATTTCTTACTCACAAACTTTCCACCAAACTTTTCACAAAAGTTTGATCAAAAACTGGTCTCCGACCTGGGAGGGCATTTCTTACTCACAAACTTTCCACCAAACTTTGATCAAAAACCGGCTTCCGACCCGGAGGGCAGTTTTTACTCGATTTTTTGTGAAAAAATCGTTTTACTTGCGCACAAGCACACTCACCACGTCCTCGTCACGCAAGGCGTGTGATAAACCCACGTGCTGCCCGGCATGTTTTGCTGACCTGCCCCAGACCTGCGCATACCGAAACTTTCTCACAAAGTCACGGTGGATGGTGGCGCAGACATCAACGATGCGCGCACCACTCTTCATGATCATCGGCTCGTCCATGTCAGGGGGCTGCCCCTGCGGCTTCAGATAGATGCGCATGAACCCGAGGTCCGTATATATCCGCTCCTTTAACTCAGCGAGATTCGTGTCTTCGTCCGCCGAGATCGCGACCGCACCAGGAAACCGCGCTATACCCTCTGCCAGTACCTGCGGATCAGCCAGATCGATCTTGTTCAGGACGGTTATGGCTTTAACGTACCTGCAATTTCCGGTGATAACATCGATAAGTTCATCCACTGTTATATCTTGCCGTATGATCACGTTTGCATTGTGTATCTTATATTCTGACAGCACAGACTGAATTGTTTTCTTATCAAGATCGATATCCACGGTGCTGTTCACCCTGATTCCGTCTTTGATGTCTTTGTGGACAACAACTTTCGGAGGTACGGTATTGATCCGGATTCCGGCATCATACAGCTCCTTTAAGAGCACATCATACTGGTGTGGCTGGAACACATCCACAATGATCAGGACCATGTCCGCATTTCGTATCACCGAGATCACCTCCCTGCCACGCCCGCGCCCGACCGACGCACCCCTGATGAGTCCGGGAACATCAAGAAACTGTATACGGGCTCCGCGATATTCAAGCGTGCCAGGAATCACATCGAGCGTGGTGAACTCATAAGCAGCCACCGCAGCGTTGGCGCCGGTAAGCGCGTTTAATAGCGTCGATTTACCGACCGATGGGAACCCAACCATCACAATGGTGGCGTGCCCCGATTTCTTTATGCTGTATCCCTCGCCGCCTGATTTTGATGCTATACGCTTCTGTATATCATCCCGATATCTGGCAAGCTTCGCCTTGAGCCTCCCGATATGGTGGGACGTCGCCTTGTTGTAAGGGGTTTTCCTGATCTCGTCCTCGATACGCTTGATGTCGTCTTCGGTTGCCATTGTATGATCGATTATTTAGCCGGTACGTGGATAAGGGTTTATGGTACCACTGCCCATATACGAAAGTGATGACCTCGCGCCCAGTACGCACACTCTTCTGCCCGGAATGTGGCAAAGAGACCAGCGAATTATATAATAACCGGTGCAGTGAGTGTTTTCTGAGCACTCTTACGCTCGTTAAGTGCCCTTCTGTCATAAAGATCCGTGTATGTCCTGTATGTGGGGCACACTTCACTGCTGGGAAATGGGTCCGTGAGACTGATCCCAGAGAGGTACTTTTTCACGAAATAACCGGATCAATAATGCTGCATCCTGACGCAAAGCATGAAGAACTTGATATTTCTGAAGAAGAGCTCGATCAATCGAGGTTTCTGGTGCATGTCACGGTAAGTGCGGTTGTAAGTGGTCTCAATGCGACTGCCACGGTGGATGTTGAGATGCGGGTCAAGAAAGAGACTTGTGATACATGCAGCAGGATAGCGGGAGGCTATTACGCGGGAATTGTGCAATTGCGAGCAAATAACCGCATCATAAGCGAAAAAGAGGTGGACCGGTGCATAGAGCTGGCTGATCATCTGCTTAAGAAACTTACGGGAAAAGGAGATCGCTTTGCATTCATTTCCAAGGTCGAAGAGCTTAAAGAAGGGGTTGACCTGTATATCGGATCAGCCACGTCCTGCAAGCAGGTCTGCCGCGCAATCATCAGGGAACTTGGTGGATCATACACCACATCACCATCGCTGGTCGGCAGGAAAGACGGTGAGGACCTATACCGGATCACCTGCGCCATGCGGCTTCCCGAGTTCATGAGTGGCGATATCATAGCCATACAGGACATGGTGATTGAGGTCGCGCACCAGGATAAGCAGATACATGGCACCGATCTAATCGATGGGCACAAAGTTTCACTGGGCGCGGGTATGGATGCGCCAGCTGTGAAAATCGGAAGCCGGAATGACGCTACGATGACTGTGCTGGTGGCAGTTGAGGGTGACACGGTTCAGATTCTTGATCCGGAAACTTATGAGACAATTCTCTTAAAAAAACCAGTTTTCTTTCATGAAGAATCCGGAAGCGATGTGCATGTGGTCAAGACGAACGAGGGAGTCTTCCTGCTCCCGGAGATGCTGAATTCCGGGTGATGTGGGTGGTAACATCCGGGTGGTGTATCAGTGTATCCGCACACCCCGCCGGATTAGAAATGCTTATATACAAGGAGGACTCATGCAAGTAGTATCACCTCCTTATATGCGGTCGGAAAGCGTCGACCCTGACCATGGGCTTCCATGATGCAGAGGTTTGGTGCTCCTGATCACATACATCTTGATGGGGACAGAAGGCAGTTCTGTCCGACATTGGTCCTGATATATCGGTCAATTTTGATCGGTAGTGTGCAAAACCTATCAATTCCAAAGAAGTGTGCTATAAATTCTGGTTGATCCTGCCAGAGGTTACTGCTATCGGAGTTCGAGTAAGCCATGCGAGTCTAAAGGTTTCTTTCGGGAAGCCTTGGCGGACTGCTCAGTAACACGTGGATAACCTACCCTTAGGACTGGGATAACCCCGGGAAACTGGGGATAATACCGGATAGATCAAGGATGCTGGAATGCACCTTGATCCAAAGCTCCGGCGCCTAAGGATGGGTCTGCGGCCTATCAGGTTGTAGTGGGTGTAACGTACCTACTAGCCGACGACGGGTACGGGTTGTGAGAGCAAGAGCCCGGAGATGGATTCTGAGACACGAATCCAGGCCCTACGGGGTGCAGCAGGCGCGAAACCTTTACAATGTGCGAAAGCATGATAAGGGGACTCCGAGTGCCAGCATCTAATGTTGGCTGTCCTTGTGCCTAAAAAGCACAAGATAGCAAGGGCCGGGTAAGACCGGTGCCAGCCGCCGCGGTAACACCGGCGGCCCGAGTGGTAGCCGCTATTATTGGGTCTAAAGGGTCCGTAGCCGGTTCGGTAAGTCCTCTGGGAAATCTGGTTGCTTAACAATCAGACTGCCAAGGGATACTGCTGAACTTGAGACCGGGAGAGGTAAGAGGTACTTCAGGGGTAGGAGTGAAATCTTGTGATCCCTGGGGGACCATCTGTGGCGAAGGCGTCTTACCAGAACGGGTCTGACGGTGAGGGACGAAAGCTGGGGGCGCAAACCGGATTAGATACCCGGGTAGTCCCAGCCGTAAACGATGCTCGCTATG
>JAIWAP010000060.1:0-9855 GCA_048634345.1 Methanobacteriota archaeon
CTCTATACTGAAGCACGAATGGAAAAGGTAGATTGTGATAATCCAACTCTTGTAGCACATCCTTCTGCATTTTTAACCAGAACAGTTGACGGTATCCCGGAGATCGGCTCTTTAATATCGGAAGATAAGTTATCCGGGCACTTCAATATGAGACTTAACAGAGAACCCCTGTGGCTGACTGATAACCTGGTTTTTCTCGGTGAGATCGAACGAACGAATGACTTTGAAGCGATGGCGCCGATTGGGAAAATCATACGAGATGGAACTGAAGAAGACGATTATGTGCTCGACGATTCTGCTCTGGTTTATACATCACCGAAAGGGCTTACGATCGTTACGGGTTGTTCACATGCAGGAATCTGCAACATCATCGAATATGCGAAAGGAGTCTGCGGTGATGATCGAGTGGTTGACATAATCGGGGGATTTCACCTGCTCGGGTCCTCTTACGAACAACTACAGGGAACGCTTGAGTACATGAAGGAATTACAACCGGGAACTGTACATGCCGCCCACTGCACTGACTTGAATTCGAAGATTATGTTATCTCGAGTTGTAGACATAAGGGAGGTGGGCGTGGGCTTGAGATTGGTGTATGAATGAACCGCGTGGCTGCATGTCCGTGATTTCAAACGGTGCGAGCGCCCGATATTTTTGGCTACATACTACATAGACGAGGATTTTACGGGGGTTCAGTTTAAAAACGATTTTTTTCACAAAAAAATCGAGCAAAAAACTGCCCTTCGGGAGCGGGCTTGCGACATACGTTTTCGTAAATAAAAAAGAAAAGGGTCCGGTTGGAATTTATATTAGACGGCTTCGATCATCAAATCGTGACGAGATTGGGATAGCATCTGCTGATGTGGTCGAAGTTTTGACGGAAATGGCATGTTTTTAATCTGAAGAGTCTATTGTTAAATTATTGTTCTAATTTATTCTTGTGGAAGTTTAAATGGATGAAACTGGTTAGAAAATCCTTTTATATTATTTACCGATTGATAGTTGTACTTATTTGACTTACCAATGATAGGTTACCTATTAATTCCTAAATAAAGCTTTCTACCAGCTTCCAGAGTCTTTTTATATACCACATACCGATAACCTATATCTGGTGAACATATATTGGCAAAACTCAACCCATTCGAAATGTCCCAGAAACAACTGGATATCTGCGCAGATATCCTCAATTTAGACTCTGGCACACACGCGATTCTCAGAGTTCCGATGCGTGAAATGCACGTATCACTACCTATCCGCATGGATGATGGCTCTATCAAGGTATTCCAGGGATTCCGTGTACAGTACAACGATGTGAAAGGTCCGACCAAGGGCGGAATCCGGTTCCACCCGGATGAAACGATCGATACCGTCCGTGCACTCGCTGCATGGATGACCTGGAAATGTGCTCTCGTTGATATACCACTTGGCGGGGGAAAGGGCGGCATCGTCTGCAACCCAAAGGAACTGTCGCAGGGTGAGCTGGAACGCCTGAGCCGGACGTACATCGACAAGGTCTTCCAGTTCATCGGACCGGATCAGGATATTCCCGCGCCTGATGTGTACACCACGCCCCAGATCATGTCCTGGATGATGGATGAGTACTCAAAGATTGCAGGAAAGAACCAGTTCGGCGTCATCACAGGAAAACCGATGTGCATCGGCGGCTCTGTTGGGCGTACCGACGCAACAGCCCGCGGCGGCTGGTACTGCGTGCGTGAAGCTGCAAAGGAATTCGGTATTGACCTGAAAGGCGCTACCGTTGCGATACAGGGCTATGGAAATGCAGGATACCATGCAGCACTGCTTGGACAGACCCTCTTTGGATCAACGATTGTGGCTGTCAGCGACAGCAAGGGCGGCATATACAACCCTGCCGGTCTTGATTCTCAGGCAGTCTACATGCACAAGGCACAGACCGGTTCGGTCATCGACTTCCCGGGTTCAGAACCCCTGACAAATGAGGACCTCCTTGAACTCGATGTGGATGTCCTTGTCCCGGCTGCTCTTGAGCATGTGATAACCGAGGAGAACGCTCCACAGATCAGGGCAAAGATCGTCGCCGAAGCGGCTAACGGTCCGACCACTCCGGATGCGGATGATATCCTGTATGAAAAAGGTGTTCATGTGATACCGGATTTCCTGTGCAATGCCGGCGGGGTGACGGTCTCATACTTCGAGATGGTGCAGAACTTCAACCGGTACTGCTGGACCGAAGAGGAGGTTCACGAACGTCTGGACGAGAGGATGACTGCTGCGTATCACGCTACACTCCGGGGTTCTAAGAAGTACGGCGTAAACATGCGGCGTTCTGCTTACGTGGTTGCTATCGAGCGTGTCGTTGAGGCGATGGAGACTCGCGGGTGGGTATAATACCCCACCTTCGAGTTAACCGGAGGATTTCACAAGTTGCCGTTGTTTTTCGTTTCCGCGGCATCCTTGCACACGCCTATCGTAGAACCCGGATATCATGAACATGCTCAATACCATGGGGTAGGAACCACAAGATTACACAGATTTCCACAAGATTTCTGTGTTAATCTTGTGTAATCTCGTGGTTTTATATGTAGATATCCACACAATATTGTAAGTACGATATCATGACAGTCCCTGACGACCCCCAGATCCAGCGGAAACTGATTGCGATCCTGCGTGTGATAAACGCCCATGAGGGTGCTGTTGGTGCACGGCTCATCTCAGACAGCCTCATGGAGCAGGGCTACGCCCTTGGAGAGCGCGGCGTGCGGTACCACCTGCGCATCCTTGACGAGCGGGGCTTAACCGAAGGGCACGGATATGCCGGCAGGACGATCACCGAGCGTGGCAGAAAGGAGATCGAAGAGGCATTGGTCCATGATCGTATCGGGTTTATGCACGCCCGAATTGAGGAGATGATCTACCAGACTGATTTTGACCTCGAAAAAGGGCGTGGACTGGTAATTGCAAACATAACCACCATAAAAAAGGAGGATCTTGATGATGCACTCGGAATTCTGCGGTATCTGTCAGAACATGACATGAGCTGCCGGATTAAGATCATCGAGGAAGGTGCATCCGATCATCCGGTCGTGGTTCCGGAGGGGCATGTAGGGATCGCAACGATTTGCAGTATAACTTGTGATGGAATCCTTCTGAAACACGGAATCCCGGTCAACATCAACTATGGCGGCATGTTGCGGTTCGATAAAAATCAGGCGTCGCACTATACCGATCTGATTGCTTATGCGGGCACAACCATCGACCCGATGAAGATATTTATCTCATGGCAGACGACCTCGGTTCTGGATATAGTCGAGACCGGAGCTGGACTTCTGCTTGCAAATGTGCGAGCAGTCCCGGATTTAGCCAGAGACGAAGCATCAAGGATCCTGGATCGAGTAGTTGCGGCAGGCATCATCGATTACGCCAAGATCGGAGACCCGCACAGTCCGGTTCTCGGTGCGCCTGTTGCTGCGGGCATGACAGGAATCTCGGTATCCGCCGGACTGAACTCGATTGCAGCCATCCAGGAGGTGGGAATTGCAGTCGCTGTCGAACCGGTTGCTACGGTGATGGACTATTCGGAGTTTGAGACGGTGTGAAGATCTGGGGTGCGGGGGCAGAGGTGGTTTGCCGCGGCGGGGTTTTGTGTGGTTGGATGTGGGGCGGCAGGCAAACATCAGGAGAAGCGGAGAATCATAATCCTTAAATGAGATGTTGCTGATAAAATTGTAAATGACGAGAAAGGGGGAGTGATTATGGATATCCAGACATTTGAAGTGATAATGGAGATCTTGGAAGACTGCGAAGACGCTATGGATTTCGAAGTGCTGAAAACCGAAGAAACGACGGATTATGAGGAATATCGAAGGCGCAGGTTGAAACAGGATGCATGAGATCAGGATCAAGAAGAGCGCAGAGAAGGATCTCGATGCTCTTCGATGATAAGACGTACATCAGAATCGATAGAAAGATTCAGAGGCTGAGAAACAACCCCTTTCCAAAGGGTGTTGCGAAGTTGAGAGGAGGGGGGAACCGGTATAGAATCAGAGAAGGAAAGTACCGGATGCTTTATGAGATTGATCAGAAGAATAAAATAATTACAATCTACCGAATTAAGCTGGGGAAGACTGTCTACGATTAAATCATGGTGGGGGGTGCGGCACAGATACCCGAGCCCGTGGGAGCTGATTATTGGACGGATGGGGGACCTCACCCCACAGATGCACCCCCGCCCCGACGCCGCCGGATGCCCAACACAAGAATATCCACGACTTTCAGCGATTGCTTTCGTCACAGGAATGTCGTAGCCGTCCTTTGTCCCGTCCCGATCCTTGCTTGTGAGCAGTATCTCGCCAGCGCCAATGTCCTGCATCTTTTGCGCCCACTTGATGGCGTCGATGCCAGCAACGCCCAGCCCACACAACTACGCTATACCATAATATATCAGGACCACCAATGCAATATTCATGCACCAGACCGCACTCAAATACGAGATGGAAGTTTCGGACGGCGGCAGGTTGGAGCTGAAAACCCCCCTCTCAAAAGGGACGCGGGTTATCCTATTCGTTGTACGGGAGTTTCCGGACGACTTCAGCGATCTGATGCAGGCATCTGAAAGCACACTCGAATTCTGGGATAATCCAATCGATGATGAGGAATGGAACGATGCCTGATCAACGGGACATCGTCCTGATTCCGATCCCATTTACGGATCTGTCATCATACCGACGCCGTCCGGTCATCATTATATCAAATAATGAATACAGCAGGAAAACCGATGATATTGTAGTTGTGGCAATGACCTCGAACCTACAGCCTTCTGATTATGGATTTGTGATTACTTCCAATGATCTGGAAATTGGAAGCCTCAAGAGACCAAGCCGCATCCGCGTTGATAAGATTTACACACTTGCCCAGTCAATTGTAGTAAAAACATTCGGACGCGTCAATGAGATGACTTTTGATCGTATTTGTGACTTGTTGCGAGAATTGACGGCGAAAAACTCTTGAGAGGTCTGTCCGCAATTCGGTATTGGGAAGGAGACATGAGAATCCCTTATCTAGAGCATGACCCGTGCGGTGGTCTGGAGAACATCGAAGACAGGGGGTTTCACCCCATCCCTCGTCCTCTCAGATACTCCTTGATCTCGCCCACAGTGTACGTCTCGTCATGTTATTCATGCTATCAGCGGATAGCAGATGACTTTTCGATCTTAAACTTCCCTGTGTGCGAGAGCAAGCCGATCAGAGCGATGATTCCCGGCAGGATGAATTTTCCGCGCCGATGCGAGCCAACAGCAAACCAACCGCGAACTAAAGCGCAAGAAACGCATCGACCAGCGATTTTGTCTGCTTAAACGGCGCGTCCATGATCGCAGTCCCGACAAGAATCCCGTCCGCTCCCGCATCGATCACGCGGACCGCATCCAGAGCGCTCCCGATCCCGCTCTCGCTGATGATGATCCGGTCATCCGGTACCAGCGGTGCCAGTCGCTCTGTTGTCGATAAGTCGATTGTCAACGTGTTTAAGTCCCTGTTATTGATGCCTACAATCCTTGTCTTTGTGTCAAGTGCATTCGTAAGTTCGGTTTCGTTGTGCACCTCAACAAGCGGCTCAAGACCCCGTGCAATCGACAGATCGACAAATCTTCCAAGATTATCTTCAAGTATTCCAGCAATCAACAAGATCAGGTCGCTTTTGGTTTCATATATCTGTTTCTCATCGATTATGAAATCTTTTCTCAGTACCGGAATTCCTACCGCGCCTCGAACCGCAGAAAGGTTCTCCATGCTCCCGAAGAAGAACGCAGGCTCGGTCAGAACGGAGTTTGCCACTGCACCCGCTGCCTCCATCTCTCGCGCAATTCTTGATGCAACGTCAGGGGTTATATTGCGGTTGTCCGTGGTTGGAGAGCCGGGTTTTACCTCAGCGATCACCGGAATCCGGTTTTCACGTTTGCGGGACCGTATCAGCCGGATAATGTCCCGGTGCTCGATTGGTGCCGGCACGTCCGCATCCGTGCCCACACCCACGCCCCTGCCCACACCCGCTGCGTTGATGCGTCGGACCCGTTGCCGGGTGGATGCCAGTATCTCGTCGATAACCCTGTGCATGATGTCTTTTATGACGTGAACGGGATATGAGGTTATCTGATGACGCAGGGGCTTTTTATGGGATATACACCATAACGTCCGGTCACTCTGCGCACCATTTTCATTTATGAACAAGTATATCGCCAGCCCCCGCCCGAAGGGCATTTCTCACTCGCAAACTTTTCACCAAACTTTTCACAAAAGTTTGATCAAAAACTGCCCTCCGGGTTAGATGCCGGTCTTTACTCGCAAACTTTTCGCAAAAGTTTGATCAAAAACTGACTTCCAACCCGGTGAGGGCATTTCTTACTCGCAAACTTTTCACAAAAGTTTGATCAAAAACTGACTTCCGACCCGGGAAGGGCAGTTTTTACGCGATATGAAAAAGTATATCACCAGCCCCACCCGAAGGGCAGTTTTTACTCGATTTTTTGTGAAAAAATCGTTTATCTCACCGAAGTCAGCTTCACATCCTTATAGCCGTGCGAGACATCCGGCTCGATGACATATATGCCGGTCGTCGGCTTCTTGCCATAGAGTATCATCGTGTTATTGCATTTATCAAGCTTTAAATGCATATCAGAAACGTCCGCGAGCGTTTTTTTGATTTCGGAGGAGGTGCCGTCACCACACATCGCAATCGTCAACAACCGGTTCGCTGCACTATATTTTTTCTCTGAAATGATCGTTTTTTTGAGGAGTTGCGGGTCGAGCATCGTTTCAAGAATTCTGTAATCGACGATCTTAACCACTTTTCCGCCACACGCCTCCTGTAGCTTTTGTACTTCTTTATCCAGTGTGCCAGAGTTACTTGAAAAATGATCCCCGCTATAACTGACGACAAAATCCTCTGTTATTGGCTCTTCGGGATTTTCTTCGGTTATAACCCTGAATGATTTCAGTTTATCGCTCAAACCATACTCAAAGACATAGTTCTTAATCTCGCCCGGTCCTGCACTGCTGACCGAGAGTATGACTGCACCCCCGCCCTGACTCACCATGTTTGCAGCGGTCAGCATCGGCAGCACATAAAAGAAGTTATCGACGTTCGCGCCGGTTTCAAGCAAGATATAGCTTCCGATCGGATAACCGCCAAACACATCATCCAGATCGTGGTTTCCGGTCGAGTAATGCGTCTTGGTGTTCAGAGTATGATCGAATGGCTGGTAATCCAGATGGTGTGCAACCTTAAATGCATCAAAACTGTGGAATCGACCATTATTCAGGGTGTAGAGATAATTTGGCTGGCGTATACCAATACCCCTCAGCTTATCGAGCGTTAGAATCCTGAGACGCCTACCTCCAACGTCCTTTTGGCGCATTGAGACCACGCCATCTGCGATATAGCCAAGTTCTATATTACGATCCTTTTCAAGCACGATAACGACTTTGGTATGCGCTGGTTCGACCATACATCTGGTGATGATGCCTATAAGGAACGCTTCGCTCACCTTGTATTTGTCGCACAACCCTTCGAGACTGTCCATCACAAGCATTGACGTCTCAGGCAGAAATGCGTCGATCCGATCACAAACCGTATCCAGATCACTGAAATCTGTTTTATCCGGATCATCAAGCACCCCGTAGATCTCAAAAACATCTTTTTCAACGCGAAGTACCTTGTTATCTACTTTTTTAAAGAACCGATCCCAGAACACGTTTTTTGATTCAATGATCTCGATCTCTTTCTGTTTCTGGCGCAGCCGTGGGAAGTATCGATATATCGCTTCGGTGGTCGCCCTTGTAGATAGGTAAATCGGGTTGAGCTCAGGCAACGTGTCCATCAGTTCAAATGCAAGAGTCGTCTTACCAGTACCCGGTGTACCCTGTATAATCAGCGAACTGCCCCCCTCCTGAGACAGGAACCCCCGTATCTCCTCTGGAATCATGTATGTAATGTATATACTCCTATTCTTAATAACTTTTTGTATTTTACATCCAAAGTTTCATCACAAAAAAAGACATTCTATCACCGATGAACCCCAGGTCGCTATCCTTGATAATTCCATCGTCGCTTACAATCGATGCAAGAGACCTTCGCAGCAAGACCCTGAAGATCGGACAGATCGCAAGAGCTGCATCAGTGTTCTGTGTGGATCAGATCGTCATATTCAGAGATCCTGATCTTGATGAGGCGGATTTTATTGAAAAGATCCTTATGTATGCCGAAACGCCTCAATACCTGCGAAAACGCCTCTTTCCGCTGACAGACGACCTGCGATATGCCGGCGCGATCCCACCGCTCAGAACACCGCACCACCCGGTGGATGCAACGAATGGAGCAAGTAAGGCAAGTAAGGTAAGTGAAGCCAGTAGAGTAAGTATAGAAGGCGTGGAAGCTGCGAAAGGTGGGGTCAGGGGTGCAGAGACTGAGACCCGGATTGGGGAGATTCGGGCAGGGGTCGTCGTCAGGGCACACGAGACCGGATCCTGGGTTGACATCGGGCTGGAACGCACAGCATTTCTGGACGCTTCGCTGCGCAGAAACGAGCGTGTGGACGTGAGGATTACGTCAGAGACGCCACTCAAGGCAGTTCCGGTCAGTCGGGATGAGATTACCGGATACTGGGGCTATTCCGTGACAAAGACGGATCGCCTGAGCAGTGCACTCGCTGGTGCGCCGGCAGATGCGCGGACTGATGATGGTGCTGGTGATACTGATGGTACTGATGCGCCGACCGATCCGCCCGCAGGCAAGCTGCTGATTGCAACCAGCAGGTATGGGGAACCTCTTGATATCGATCTGCTCATGAAAGTTGGAGCAGAATGCGGGACAAAAGACGTGTTGATCGCATTTGGAGCGCCACACAAAGGGATTTTTGAATATATGCAGGACGAAGGTGCCCCGATCTCGAGATTTGATTACATGGTCAATTCCGTACCCGGTCAGGGTACTGAGACGATCCGGGCCGAGGAAGCGATCGTTGCCACGCTTGCAATACTGAATATTGCGTTTCGCTGATGGACACGCTCAATATCATTATCAATCAGCATAGCCCAAAGCTTTTTTGAATCCGACTCCGAGTTCCCAGCCGCCGCCTGCATCACTCATACCGGAGCGCATCCATGGGCTTTAACCGCGAGCCGATCCATGCAGGATACCGTCCGCCGAGCAGCCCCGTGAAGATGCCAATAATCGCGGTTTTGAGCAGAAAGATTGAAAAGACTTAAATTGGAAGATTAAAACATGACGGTTGAAACGACTCTTCTCGTACTTGAATCAGTACTGCTTGTTGCTACTATTATACTACTCCTTTACAGTATAAGGGAAGGGAAAGGTAGAAAAAACCTTTTGTTAGAAGTAGGAAAGGCAACAAAGATACTTACACGACAGGAGTACTTTCTCACAGTCACTGATTCCATGATGGATGCAAGGGTTGAAGTTATGGGGTTTATTACGGGTAGACTTCCAACAAGAGATGATAAGAAAAGAGTAAGAGATATCATAAATAATATTGAGAAATTAACAAAAAATGATATAAAAGTAAAATACCTCGTACCCAAATTCCCTGATAGACTACATATTGGGTATCTTTATTCAAGGGCAGGTGCCGAGGTCCGATACGGTATCGGTGCTATTGCAAGTGACATTCGCTATATAATTGTGGATGATAGATTTGTTGTGATCGGCATTCCTGAAAGCATGGGTGAAAAAGAAGCTACTAAAAAAGGCTATAGAATTCCATCCGAAAGTCTTGCTGCGATCCTTAAAGATCAGTTCTACAGATGCTGGGAGGAAAGTATGACGTATGAAAAATATGTTGAAGAGGCAATTAAGCAGAC
>JAIWAP010000061.1:0-9776 GCA_048634345.1 Methanobacteriota archaeon
GATTAAAGAGCTGTTGATAAACGCTCATGTGGTCAATTTCGATGAAACTGGTTTGCGAGTGGAGGGTAAGCTGAACTGGCTACATGTTGCCAGCACTCCGAATTTAACGTATTATGGTGTGCATCCGAAGCGTGGCAAGGATGCGATGGACGCGATGGGGATTTTATCAGAATTCGGAGGAGTTGCTGTGCATGATCACTGGAGACCCTATTTCAATTACACGGACGTAACGCACGGGCTTTGCAACGCACACCACTTAAGAGACCTTACATTCATTCACGAACAGTATGAGCATGGACTCTGGCAGAAGATATGGGCCAATGCTTGCTTGATATCAAGAAAGAGGTGGATCAAGCTCGCATGTACAAAGATGCGCTCGATTCCAATAAAATCGAGGAGTTTGAAGGGAGATTTGATAAGATCGTCGCGGAAGGACTCGAACTGAACCCACCACCTCAAAAAGAACCGGGAAAGAGGGGGAGGGTCAAACAATCCCCGCCCAAAAATCTGCTTGATAGGTTAGGGGGGCACAAACGGGAAGTGCTGGCATCAGTTTTTGATCAAACTTTTGTGAAAAGTTTGTTGACAATGGACAGGCTGAACGGGACGTACGCATGATGAAACTGAGACAGAAGATATCAGGCACATTCCGGACTGCTGTAGGGGCAGATGTGTTCTGTAGTATTCGCGGGTATATATCTACAGTGCGGAAGAACGGGCGTCGTATGCTCGATGCTTTTATTTTATATATGAACAGGCACTCCAATTGTTGTGGGCGGTGCTGTACAAGGAGGATTCGAGTTTCAAGGCGTTTGTGAATGCGAAGCATCGCCGCAGGCATAGAGATGTACGAGATGAGCAACGAACGGGTTGCGCGGGCAGAGAAGAAATTTGCGAGGGCGAACGGATAGACGACAGGGTGCTATCGCGTTGTTAGGTCATTGGAACAACATGCAGGGTCTAATGATAATATGTCCACCTCATAGCATCTTTCTTCTCGGAATGAAAAGGGGGGTTTTCAGTCTACGTGTTCTCGATATTCTTGTGAATTCTCATGGATTCGGAGATGCCAGCACCAAAGCATTTATGTATCACCGGATACGTTGTTTGATACGACTCCATGCTCAAGCGGGGTGGGGTAGTCAGGACATCCCGACGGGCTCATAACCCGTAGACCGATGGTTCAAATCCATCCCCCGCTATCGATGTACCATACAAATGTTCGGCTACGTGACTTTTTCATTACGGCTGATGACTGGATTTTTGCGGTCTCTGGTTACGATTCCACAGACGGTGTGCAAGCAGTCCTCAGATACATACCTGACAAAAGCGGCGACCGCGAGTTAGACGGCGTTAGATACCGCAAACTTGATTTTGATGAAGCGTTCCGGTTCGTAGAAGAGATGCGCCCGTCATGGAAAGATCTCTCTGTTCCTGAAGATGAGATTTTACAGGTTTTTCGGGCAGATAAGCGCACACAATCACTCGCGAAGGAAGATCGCCGGGTTGCAGCGATCGTTGATCTTTTGGAGGGGGCTGGCATCCCAATTGAGAATATGGGGGTCACTGGTTCGATGCTACCCGGGTTGCAGATCGAGGGATCTGACATCGATTTTGTTGTGTACGGGAAGTACTGGTTCACTGCAAGGGATGCGATTATGCAAAAGATGCGGAATGTGCCGCCGGACGTGGATCGTGACCTGCCGCAGCCCCGGATCACCGGGATCAGCGATGAGATGTGGCACCGGATATACGCAAAGAGAGTGCCCGAAATATCGTTTGACGAGTTTATGATCCACGAATTACGAAAAGGGAATCGAGGGATGGTTGAAGGTACGTATTTTGACCTGCTGTTCGTCCGCGATTGGGATCAACTGCCTGTTCGACAGGAACGCGGGAGCGATCTGCACAGGTGCACCATCACAGCCAGAGTCACCAGCGCGGATCTCGCTTTTGACAATCCGGCGGTCTATGAGATCGATCATCCGGTCATATCCGAGATTCTCTGCTACACCCACACGTACGCAGGGCAGGCGCTGGCTGGCGAGATGGTTGAGGCGAGGGGCATGATGGAGCAGGTCGGTGACACGAGGCGCCTCGTGGTCGGGACGTCACGTGAGCCTGCCGGTGAGTGGATGCGGTCACTCACATTGCTGGGACGAGAGTGAGCCGCGGGAGTTTGCGCGTCTGGAGCAGGTCACCTGATCGGACGTGATTTTGTGGGATATGCGCAAACCCGGACTCGAACGCAAAAAAAAATAAGTGCAATAAGGGAACTCACGATAAATAATTGCCAGAGAAGCAGAGCTCGAGGGTCTGAGTTTTCTTGAGTACATCAACATCAAATCGTTTGGGAAGCGAGTTGGGCGCATCCATCACAGACACGGTGTCCAACAGACCGCCAAAACCAGGCGACCCCAAATCAGGAGAACAACATCATGCCAGCCAAAACATCATGACGCTTGCATCGTAGCTGACCCTGCCATCTGCCACGGCGAGCCAACCTTTCGCACATGCACGCACCATGCCCGCGGATGTGCTCGAACAGGTTGAAAGCGGCACGGCTTGGGGTGCAATCACCGATTTTACTTTTTCAGCATTGCTATTGGTGAAATAAAACCAATGGGTACCTGCAAACAATAACTCAGGTCAGAGTTTTGAAAAGCCCGGGGTTGTGGTGGGGTGGAGTATACTCACGTCATGCGGAAACACTTAAACCGAGATGATCGCTAATAGATGCCACAATGAACGATCGAACCCAAACCCGGAACACCAGCGAAAAAAAAGCAGCAGCCGCCTCAGCGGTGTCGCTGGTGCGTGATGGAATGGTCGTAGGCATCGGCACGGGTTCGACAGCGGCTTATGCCATATCCGAACTCGGGAAACTGGTGGCTGATGGGGTCGATATTGTGGGCATACCGACCTCATACCAGTCAGAGATGCTTGCGTTGCAGCAGAAGATACCGATCACAACGCTTTCAGATCGCCCTGAGATTGATATCGTGCTCGATGGCGCGGATCAGATCGACCGGAATCTTGTGGCGATCAAAGGCGGAGGTGCGGCACATGCGAAAGAGAAGGTGGTCGCTCACGCTGCAAAAAGAGTGGTGCTGATGGTGGATGAAGCGAAGGCGGTTCCCGGACTCACACACGTCGTTCCGATCGAGGTTTTGCCTTATGCGGTGACAGTGGTTGATGCAGAGGTGCGTGCGATAGGCGGCATCCCGAGCCTCCGGATGGCAGCGCGCAAGGATGGTCCAGTGGTCACGGACAACGGAAACTTCGTAATCGATGCCGATTTTGGCACGATCGATGATCCGGGGCGTTTGAATCGTGAAATCGACGCAACAATTGGCGTGGTTGAGCACGGGATATTCTTGAATGTGGATGAGGTGCATATCGGAACGGTAGGTGGGGTTAGGATATTGAAAAAATAGAATCGGTGTTAACAGTGCCCAACTATTGTCAGGCGAAGAGTAGTTATGATCCCCGAACGATCGCTTTCACCGAGCTCTTTGACCCGATTTATGGGGCGTACCAGTTTGACACCAGATCCATTGGTAAGTCATTTTGACTGGTACATCCGACAGACTTTATTCTGCCAAATCCAATCGATTCACAAAAAATAATATACAAGTAATAAATATACACTCAAGAATTTGTCACGTATCGAACACGCAACCCCAAAATCGACAACCTCATAGCGCTTGTCAACACCGTGGTGGTGCGACTGCCACCTGCGAGACACAATCCTTATCTGATAAGACCACTCTCCACACATCATAACCACACACGTACAAAAGTCTCGATAGGGTAGCGGATATCCTCAACGCCTCCGGAGCGTTGGACCCGGGTTCGAGTCCCGGTCGGGACGTTTGTGGAAAAAACACCATCTCCGAGAGGTCGTGGGGGTTGCCCGCGGGGCGAGCCCAATCACCCTATCCGGATAGTTCAAGCATTCTTTCGATTGGTATTCTCGCAGCATCTGCGATCTCTTTTGGCACCGTAACCCGAAACTTCTCGGTCACAAGCGCCTCTTCCACCTTCGCAAGCGTCGGCATCTTCATGCGTGTGCAGATCGTAGCCTCGGATACCGGATAGAATGCCTTGTCAGGCGCCTCGTTCCGGAGCATATCGGATAGCCCGACATCGGCTGCCACCAAAAATTCAGTCCCACCGGATTCTTTGCAAAATCTGACTATTCCGCTGGTTGAACCGATATAATCCGTGTGATCCTGGACTTCCGGTCGGCATTCCGGGTGAGCGACAACCTGTGCCGCAGGGTGCATCTCTCGTGCATGTATCAGGTCAACGAGTGATATCTTGTGGTGAACCGGACAGAACCCGCTGGCAGGAATGGTAATAATTTTTTTTCCGGTCCCCTTGCGTATATAATATGACATGCCATGATCAGGACCGAACAGGAGCGGTAAATCTCCGCCCATCGTCCTTGCGATCGGGAGCGCGTTTGCAGCGGTGCAGACGCAGTCAGCCATGGCGATCGTATCAGCGAGTGAGTTCATATAGAGGAGGACATCTGCACCCGGATTCTCTTTCTTTGCCATATTCAGATCATTCCGCGAAAGTTGCCGTGCCAGCGGGCAGACCGCATTTCGGACCGGTGAGATGACTTTCTTGTCCGGGTTCAGCACCACCGCCATCTCTGCCATGAAATCAACACCGCAGACAATTATCATATCGGCGCTCGCGTCGTTTGCTGCCTTGGTGAGTCCTGAAGAGCCGCCAACGACATCTGCCACGGCTCGGACTTCAGCCCTTTCGTAGTTGTGTGCGAGAATAATCGCGTTTTTCTCTCGCTTCAGTTGTTCTATTCTCTCTATCCATTTGTTATTTGTTGCGTTTTGCATTTTCACGCACCCCTATATTACCTCCCCCCATTCTCATTATGATAATAATAATGAGTATGGTGCTCATGGTATATAAGAATATCCTCCGGATCCCCGCGTATAAACATTCCAGGGGCATCGCTCGGACATAAACAGCAACATCAACCAATATTTTAACATAGTTCTGCCAACTGCATCCAGATTTTCACACAATAAGGCTAAAATTTTCTCAAGATTGGATAACCTTATATACCCGGGTTCCGTAAGTCCGGTGTATGGGCAGATACCGACTGCGATGTTTACAGTGCAACCGCATAGTCGAGGATCATTACACGCTCGGCTGCCACGATAACGCGCTGCTCCGCACCGAGTACGCCAAACGCACGCTCACCCTGAAGAATCTGCCCGGGATCTGGCAGTTTCATGACTGGCTTCCGGTTTCCGGTAGCATGGGTTCGGGAGATGCGCCTGTCACGTACCGGAGCTACGGGTTTGCGCAGGAACTTGGACTGCACAATCTCTACATCAGTTTCAGCGGATATCTGCCAGAGCGCGGAGCCTTTATCAAAACATGCAGCTTCAAAGAGCTTGAATCGCCCGCAACTCTCCAGCGATCGATCGAACACGGCAATAAGACCTTTGTGGTCTCTTCTGCGGGCAACACCGCACGGGCATTTGCCCAGACCGCATCAGAAGTCGGGCTTCCGCTGGTCATCGTGATACCGGTGTCATGCATGAACCGCCTCTGGATCACAAACGACGTCCCGGACAATATCCGGGTGATCGCGGTCGATGGCGATTACTATGATGCGATCATGCTCGGCAACCGTGTTGGATCTATCGACGGGTTCAGAAACGAAGGCGGCGCAAAGAATGTCGCCCGGCGGGATGGTATGGGGATTGTGATGCTCGATGCGGTGCTGCGGATGAAAACGCTCCCGAGACATTATTTCCAGGCGATTGGCTCTGGAACCGGTGGCATTGCCGCGTGGGAAGCGTCCATCCGGCTGATACGAGATGGGCGATTCGGAGACCGGATGCCACACCTCCATTTAGCCCAGAGTTCTCCGTTTGCGCCGATATTCAACGCATGGTCTGGCAACAGGAACGTAATCGCCCCGGAGGACGTTCCAGCCAAATCCAGGATTGAAGAGACGTATACTGACATATTGTCCAACAGAAACCCACCGTACGGCATCAAAGGTGGGGTCGCAGACGCGCTCTCAAAAACCGATGGGCAGGTCTATGCGATCGAGAACGATGAAGCGCGCGATGCAAAGCAGCGGTTCGAGGCTGCTGAGGGTGTGGATATCCTGCGTCCGGCTGCAATCGCGGTTGCAGCGCTGTGTCGGGCGGTTGATACCGGTGCGATTGATCCGGATGACACGATTCTGCTAAATATCACAGGAGGGGGGTTATCCCGGTTAAAAGAGGACTATTCACCCAACCATCTGGGCGCGGATCTTGTAGTAGATGTAAATGATCTGAATGATCTGAATGATTCGACGAATGGGATTTTAGATGAGATTATGGAGATACTATGACCGATATTTCAGATATCACGATTTTAGGCGGGATTGATAAGGATTGCAACCCGGAATCCATCGATGAGATACATATACGATCAGGAGAGATCGTTGGCATCGTGGGTCCGACAGGTTCTGGCAAAAGTACGCTCATCTCAGACATCGAACAGCTTGCAAGGAGAGATACACCCTCAAAGCGGCAAATACTGATCAACGGAGAAGAACCGGACCATGGACTGAGGCTGGATACGAAAAAGAAGAGAATCGCCCAGTTGTCACAGAATATGCGTTTTCTTGCCGATATGACGGTTATCGATTTCCTGAGGATGCATGCAAAGAGCAGGGGCAAAAACTCGGATACGCCTGAACGGACGATCGAAACCGCGAACCGCCTGACAGGCGAGCCTATTTCCGCAGATAGCCAGCTAACCATCCTGAGCGGCGGGCAGTCGAGGGCATTGATGGTTGCAGACATCGCAATCATCAGCGATTCGCCAGTGGTGCTGATCGACGAGATCGAAAATGCCGGAATCAAGAAAAAGGCAGCTTTAGAGCTCCTATCCGGCAAAGGAAAAATCGTCCTGGTCGTGACCCACGATCCGGTGCTTGCATTGATGACCGAGCGGCGCATCGTCACAAAGAATGGTGGAATCGCCGAAATCATCGAGACTACCGAGGCTGAGCGGCAGATGTGTACCAGATTATCGCAGATGGATGATTACCTGATGGAGCTGCGCGAAGCGATCAGGTGCGGCAGGTCTGTGGGGCATGTCCAGCCATGCGTGGGCATGATGGCGTAGATCAGCAATCACGATAGTAACCGTATGATTCTGCCATTATACTGATTTTTTCCATAAGTTTTATCCCGGCATCCTCTTCATACATGTCCTCTATCCGGCTTTCCAGAATTAACTCGTTTATACTTTCGAGTTTCTCTTCAAAGATCGCTTTTGCACAATAGCCGTGATCTTCCATGAGTGCATAAACAATATAGTACTGGGCATGTAGGGTTTTGTCAATACTTGCATATACGTCACCCAAAAGTTTTTCCAGGGTGGAATTTACACTCTTCTCGTAAAAATCGTTCTCTACCATTATATCTGCATCCAGATATGTGACGTTTATGATGGCTTCCTCTTCAGGTCGTTTAAACACGAATTTTTCGATGATATCTGTGGTATTTGCGCCTTTATACCACTTTTCCTGCTGTGCTCTGGAAATTGCAGCGCAGAGCCGCCATATCCATGGCGCATGTACAAAAATACGGTAATCATAGTACAATTTATTGATCACAGGATCATCCAGCGACAGAATACCATCGACGATGACGATGGTGTTCTTACCAGGCTTCAATTTCACTACTGCCTCTCCGGACCATTCGGTCAGATGATTAATCCAGCGAAACAACCCTGTATTTTTTTCAGATAGCCTATACCCAAGTCTGCCGGTTTTTTCATCCAGAAATCGTCCGAGCCTCGTATACCGCACACGAGAGACCTGATCAAATATGGGGTGGTAGATCGCATGCCCCCCATTTAGGGTCATCAGATCATCCCATAACCGCTTGAGAGAGTACTTTGCCCGGATTCCACCTCGCCCCCGATTCTCTTTTTGTATCAGGTAATCGTCCATCATTATTACCTCTGCTTTCATCTCCTGCAGGTGTTTATCACTTTTACTGAGTTCCTCCAGCCGGTTCTGCACCGTCTTGATAAAATATGACTTTCCGCCACCTGACGCGCCAGCTGCACCAATGATGGTCTGAACAGACAGTTTTCTTTCTGTGTGGAATATTTCGGCTATTTCAGATGAAACGGCTTCTTCCGCTTCATCTATCATCATTTTTACATCCGGTTCCATTCCCATCTTCATCTGCTTGTCCTGCAGCGCGCAGAGTGCCGCACCGACAGCACCCTGCCAGTTTTCAGGAGTTCGCTCATACCGGATTATGTCATCTTCCGCTCTGGTCTCCTCTGTTCTGCGCAGTATCTCTATCCTGAGCCCGGGGAATTTACTATCAATCCCATCTGCGAATCCTTTAATAATTTCCTCCCTTTGACTGCGTTGATAAGCCATACCACCACTGAACACCACCCAGAATCCTGAAACACCCATCAGCCGTGCCAGTTCTCCAAATAGAATCGAAAGATTATATCCATACTCTCTAAACACCTTCGCGGCGATCTTTGATGCATCCCCCCCGCCACCACTATATTTCAGGAGGTCGGCGACATCCCTTGCCAGCAGACATACGTCTCCTTCTCCGCCCCCGTTCCCTGATCCTGACCCCCCTGCAAAACCGGGCGGAAGTTCAATACTGCTATTTAACATCAGATGCTGAAACCGGCTCACCAGCCACCCTGAGGAGAGTTCAAGACAGCCTTTCATGCCGCAGTTGCAGATCGGTGCATCGTCTGCGAAGTTTGCCCTGAAATGCGTCTCCATCGGAGCACCGACCCATGATAACGACTGTCCCTCCACAAGAATGGCAAATCCGATACCTTTTCGCAAAACAAGACTGACTGTTGGCTGATTGGTAGCGATATCTCCTGCCCAGACGATTCTGTGATAGGCTGCCTCTACATTGGCGTCGTTGATGAAACAAATCTTAGGATACTTCTTTTGCAGTAATTCCAGCTCTTCTTTAGTCACTCCGGCGGATTCTGACAGTCGTACGATGTTTCCCCAGGGATCCACAGGTCCGGGAATACCGATGTAGAGGTTCTCCTCCTCGATGTGGCTGACCTCAATTTCGCTGGCTGCCTTGATGATACATTCCTCAATCACATCCCCCAGCGGTTTTTCCGGACTGATGGTGATCTGCTCACGGTATACGATATCGCCGCTCTCAAGGGCGACCGTTTTGATGTCAGTCCCGGTGACTATCAGCCCGATCGCCTTACCCTGCTCGTACCGCCCTGATCTGACCTGTCCGACCCTGATCCTGCCCTGCTCGATTTTTCCTTTCTGCCATTCGATCGGTCTGCCAAAGTTCGCATCAATAAGTGTGATAAAAAATTCCCGCTCAAAATACGCCTTCACGTCCGCAAGAAACCGGTCCTGATCAACTCCGGTGCCGGTCTCTATCCCGATCCGCCGCATTCCAAGAATCTCGCCCCTGATGCCCAGGCATACTGCCACATACTCAACCAGCATGCCGTACCGCTTTGTGCCCGGCTCGAAAGTTTGGCGTGGAAGCGTCATAACCTCTTTTGTCACTTTTCCGTTGCCCTCTTCGACCCATAGAGTCAGTTTCACGGAATCGGTCCCACGAGCTATCTTTTTCAGCTCTTTTCTGAATACCAGATGCCTGCTCTGCAGATCATCTCCGATCTGCGCCAGTACATCATTTATCTTCTGAACCGTGTCCACACCCGAACGATTGGAAACCATCAATGTATAA
>JAIWAP010000062.1:0-9633 GCA_048634345.1 Methanobacteriota archaeon
AACTTAAATGTATTTGTTGGAGATGACAGAAATATCTCACCTGACCCTGTCGGATTGATCAGTGGAGCGCAAGTACTAATAGAAGCGCAGCAATTCCCGCTCAGCCGCCTACCCCGCACTCTTGGTCTTACTTATTAAGCGTTTAGTCTTACGTTAGGCACGTAAAAAGTGAAAAATGGAAAGTGTGTAGATTTAAGGCTTGATATTGTAGCTGTTTATACGTAGATATCGTCGAAAAGGAGATACTGATCAGTAGATACCGGCAAAATCTGGTCCATTCCAGGAGTTACGTTATCATAACGCCCGGTCTCAAGTATCTATCAAGGTGGTGGGGGATCGAGCAGTTGTGCATAAATGTTTACGAAAGTATAAAGAATCGACCCTTTAACCGCATGCGTTTACGGTTACAGCGGGAACTGCTGAGGAAACTGTTTTATTCATACACCGCATGGTTTTGTCATTAATACAACGCAAGATGCGAGGATAGGATAACCCGGTAACCATGTGGCAAGAGATCTCACGATTCGGAAAGAAACTTGTAGAATACGGACTTGTCGAAGCGCATTTTGGCAATATCAGCATCCGCACCGGAGATACGATGCTGATCACCCGCAGCGGATCAGCGCTCGATGAGATCGATCGGGACGCGGTGGTCGAGGTCGGGATCGACAGATCCTCGAGCATGGACCTGATCGCATCGTCCGAAACGATCGTGCACCGCGCCATATACAAAAGTACATCGGCGCTTGCGATCATACACGCGCACTGCCCTTATGCGGTGATCGAGTCATTAATTGCGGACTCGCCGATCGTGCCGGTCGATAGTGAGGGCGTATACTTTCTGCACGAGATTCCGGTCGTGACAGGCGGCATCGGCACCTCCGACCTCGCAGAGAACGCGGCTCCTCTTTTGCGTGAACATAAAGGCGTGATCATACGCGGGCACGGCACAATCGCGGTTGGAATGATCCTTGAGGAGGCTTACGTGGTGACGTCCCAGATCGAACACTGTTGCCAGGTGAAATACCACGTCGATCTTTTTAATCTCGTCAGCGAGTGCGGGGAGGGCGGGAGGTGACCGGGCGAATGCATGTGGTGGTGATGGCTGGCGGCGTTGGAAGCAGGTTCTTTACAAACGGGTGGAGCGGCGAGAAGCCGATGGTCAAACTCCGCGGGATGCCGCTCATCGATTATATGATCGATACGCTCAAGCGCAGCATGTCAATCGAGCGCATCTTTGTTGTGACGTCGCCAAGCGTGCCAGAGACCCGGGAGTATCTGGCGGCGCGTGGGGATGTCGAGGTTCTCCCGGCGCCCGGTCTCGGTTATGTCGGCGACATGGTTCACGGGATAAAAGCGGCTGACATCAGGGCACCTGTGCTCGTTGTCATGTCTGATCTTCCGCTTGTCACGCCTGAACTGATTGATCGGGTTGTTTCGGCATACGACCAGCGAGAAGAGCCTGCGCTTTCGGTTCATACCCCGCTTCATGTCTGTACGGAGATCGGGCAGCGTCCGACTGCGGTGTTCAATCGTGATGGCGAGTTGATCGTCCCGTGCGGCATCAATATCCTCGATGGCAGATTAATCGATGAGGAGCAGCCCGATTTTAACATGATTCTTCCTGACATCGAGGTTGCGCTGAATGTGAACACGGTTCAGGATCTAAAGCGGTGCGAACAGTTGTTGCTGGATAAAGACCGGTGAACGTAAACCGGAGAGCCCCAGCCGTTACGGTGCCACAGAAGATGCTGCCTTCGGAGGGAGTTAAATGCACACAAAAGGTTATTCGGATGTGCCAGACAAATCATCCGTGATGAATCCCCCTATAAAGACCCCGTCCGCAACGATCTCAGTCACGGTGGTCACCAGAGGCAAGTACGGGAAGCGTGCGATCCGGACGATCCGAGAGAAGACTTGCTTTAAGGTGATAGAGGTCACTATCCCTGCAGATCTCCCGGATTTCATCGAGGATACTGCGCCATACACCCAGGGACCGGCGCAGGCGCTAACGTCTGATCTGGTCATCATCTTTGCCCTGCATCCGGACCTCACGCCCGCCTTTGCCAGATGTGCGGCGGAATCGGGAGCAGGTGCAATCATCGTATCAGGAGGCGACACATCAGAACTCCAGCAGATCGCATCAACATATCAGATACACATTCACGCTGACGAGATCTGCTGCTCGCTTGTGCCGTGCCACGATCGGGTGATCGACGAATTCACATCGGTTCTCGGGATGCCCGTCTTCAGGGTATCAGTGGAGGGCGGGCTCGTGTCAGACGTCAGCGTCATAAGGGGCAGTCCATGCGGCGCAAGCTGGTGGGTGGCATCGCAGTTGCCCGGTACACCGGTTGCGGACGCCCCGGCAAAAGCCGGGTTGCTCACGGGGCAGTACCCGTGTCGTGCCGTGCGTGGCACACGCGGCGGAATCCACAGATCGGCAGAGATCCACAAAAAAGCGGTCGAGGCGGCGCTGACTGATTGTTATGGAGCGTCGCCAAACCTGCAATGAATTGCGGGGCATCCGCGGTGCCCGGAGGTCGGTCGTTATGATGAGACGTAGACAGACGTGGGGTGGATAATGGCTAATGATTGCGATTTTGAGTCTTTTAAGATAATTGCTTTATTAAAATACGTATTTCTACATAAACATGTAAAGCATTCTTTGTTGAAATTGGGTAGGTTGTGCCACTACAGTATAAAAATAATATTTTTTGGATATCTAAAAACGTTATCAGTAGAAATTATGCAAAAATGGATGGTGACCTGCGGAATGTGGGATGCATAACGTTTAACGATGGAATTGCACATCGTTGTCATTTGTGCCCGCCGCCACTGTTTTGTTGAGGTGGTGTTATTCGTTCATCAAATTGGCGACATGGTGCACCCCCATCTTCTGCGAATCGCCCGGGCAGTGCCCCCCACATCCACGCACCTACAGCGGATATGTTCATTTTGTTGCGATCACGGCAAGATGGTCCCGGTACTGCGGAAGTTTGACCGTTTCCAGCACAGAAACACCTTCTTGCAGTTTTTCAACCTCGTTTCCAAATATCTCACGCGTTTTAGCGATTGTATCGATGCTTCTCGCCTTGATCATAAGAATCAGGCAGCCTTCGTCCTTCAAGAAACACTTCACGTTTTTTAAAGCTATTTCTGCCTGATTACGTTGCGATATATCCTGATAGATGACATCTACCTTATCTACCAGATATGAATACTTTTCAGGATGATTCGCATCCGCAAAGATCGGTATCATGTTCGGACGTGACTCACACGCCAGAATGAGATTTTTCATCACTCTTGGCGAGAATTCGAGCGCGTACACAAGTCCGTTTCGTGCAATGTCAGATACGTGGCTTGCGGTGCTGCCGGCTGCCGCGCCAAGATACAGCACCAGCGAGGATTCTGTGATCGGCGGCATAAAACCCTTCAGAATCAGCGCAGCGAGCTTGCTGTGGTGCGGATCCCACGTCCGAAACTCCCTATCCTTGCTGGCGCTGACACTCTGGTCCATGGTGGAAAGACGCTTTCCATCCCGGTATATGCCACAGCCGATCTCGGTAAAAGCCATCAGTATTCCTCCGACATCTCTTGACCCATTCTAACTCCTCTGATCCCTCTAACGCAGCGTTTCCCTGACCGGATCTAACAATAAATTGATATATCCGGCAGCAGTCTTCTTCAAATCCATCGGGTGTAGATTTTCTTTCTCAAAGTCGTCTGCAAGCTCGTTGTATGAGCCATAGTGCAGATCGCCGCCGAATTTCGGGGGTCGTTCGACCTCGATTTCAGGGAATCTCGGAAAGATGTGATATCTGAATAGTTCGATCACAGGATTGTCATCGACCACCCCTTGCGGGCAGAACGAGCGATTGATCTTCTTTTCAACCGCCTTCTCGTCATCGTCCACCGAAATGTAATTATCGCTCGATGAAGACATCTTTTCGCCGTCCAGACCAAGCAGGATCGGCGTGTGTATGCATACCGGAGCGATGTGCCCGAGCGACGGCAGCTCCTCGCGTGCAAGCATGTGGATCTTGCGCTGGTCGATTCCGCCGACTGCAACATTGATCCCGAGTGCCATGATATCAACCGCCTGCATGAGCGGGTAGATCATCTGGGACACTGTCGGATGCTCGATATTTCTGGCGACCTCGCTCATGCTACGTCTCGCCCGGTTCAGCGTGGTGCTCTGCGCCATTTTGAGCACGTTCACCGTATACTCATGGTCAGTCTGGAACTCGGATCCGAATGCAAACGTCGCTTTGTCAAGCCCGAGTGCGATGAAACATCGTTTATTATACTCGGCAAGTTCCCTCACTTCTTCAAGCGTCCCTTTTCCGTTCAAATATGCATGAAAGTCTGCAAGCAGCACTGTTATCTTAAATCCGGCATTCTGAAGATCTATAAGTTTGTTTACAGTCAGGACATGACCGAGATGTATCTTTCCGCTTGGTTCGTAGCCTGCGTATGCCGTCGGCGTCTTATTCGATGCAAGCAGTTCGTTCAGACCATCGATGGTCACGATCTCCTGGGTGTTGTGTGTGATCAATTCATATCTGTCCATCGCTTCACTCATTGGCTGCGATAGTATTTTTAATGTTTCATGGCACCCGGCTAAAATCGGAAAGCGTCATTTCCCGGATGTTCGAGCCACGAAAATGCACCAGAGACCCTGTAAGTGCGCTCGCGCTTCTTGGATCTGGTTTCGTTGTAGCTGCAAGTGTTCAGGTCTTGCTTTAGTCCTTGTCCGGAGCGAGTCCCGATCGTTCTCAAATACGGGATCTCGAACGCCTCTTCACCCCATCCAACAATATCTACCATCGCCTAAAACTAAATCATAGACATGTATATATTCCATACACCAATTGATACAAAATTAACTGCGATAGCTCCTAATAATAGTCCCATAACCCTTGTTATCACCAATGCACCAGTAACTCCTATTATTTTATTGATCTTATTTGCAAATATGAATATAATATAAGATATGGCAAAGGTTAGTAATATGGCTAACAACACCATCATTTTCAATTCTATCGTTTCGCCTTCCCTTATAATCAATATTACAGTTGCAATCGTGCCCGGACCGGTCAACAATGGTATGGCAATTGGAAAAATCGAAACGTCCTCTCTTCGGGTGGCGTCTCGTATCTCTTCTGCGGTCACGCTTTCACGCGAGACTCTTGCATGCATCATGTCCAGCGCAACTGTGAGAAGTAATATACCTCCTGCAACTCTTAAACAATCCAGTGTCACACCAAAGAATCTCAATATCAACTCTCCTGATACGGCAAAGACGATTGCCAGAAGACATGCCACTGTAACTGAGCGTTTTACTGTCGCATTTCTTTCATCCACAGTCATTCCGGAGGTCAGCGAGATGAAGGTGATCAGCCCGGCAACCGGATTTACGATAACAAATATCGATGCGAACGCATAGATGAAGAAGGTTATCGCTTCCATAGTCCTATATCACGCAGTTGCGGTATATAACATAGATCGCTTTATAGCCATCCTCTCTTCCTGACATAAATTGCCATTCCAACCCCTATGATCAGCATAACCAGAAGAGCCGCATGGTAACCAGATCGCCATTCGAGTTCCGGCATATACCGGAAGTTCATCCCGTAAACACCTGCTATAAAAGTTAGCGGAATAAATATTGTAGCAATAATCGTTAGCACTTTCATAACTTCGTTCATCCTATTGCTGACACTCGAGATGTAAAGGTCAAGCAGTCCGGAGAGCAGATCACGAAACGTCTCTATCGTATCGATTACATGGATTGTATGATCGTAAACGTCCCTCAGATATATTCCGGTTGACTCCCTGATCAAAACCGATTCGCCCCGTTCCACGCTGCTTATCACCTCACGCAGGGGCCAGACCGACTTCCTGAAAAGCAGCATCTCTACTTTTAAACTGTGGATAGCCTGCATGGTTTCCGGTCTTGGTTCATCAAGGAGGGCTTCTTCCAGATCTTCTATCCAATCTCCAATTCTCTCAAGGATCAGAAAATAACTATCAACAATCACGTCCATCAAAGCATAGGCAAGATAATCAGAACCCAGCTTTCTAATACGCCCTTTTCCGTTCCTGATCCTTTCTCGTACCGGATTGAAGACATCCCCCTCACCCTCCTCAAACGAGATTACGAAATTTAAGCCAAGAATCAAACCGACCTGCTCCGCCTTTACCGCATTCTCGTCTTCCTCAAAATAGAGCATCTTTACGATGAGAAAGATGTAATCATCAAAATCCTCCATCTTGGGACGTTGTTTTCGTATTTGCGATGTCTTCCAGGACAAGGGGATGAATGTTGAAGTGCTTTCCAATCTTCTCTATAACCTCAAGCTGATGAAGACCCTCGATGTTTATCCATGCGACGGCTGGTGTATCCTTAAACGAAAAGCACTCCTCGATCGTCTCTACTTCCTTCTCCTGAAATTGTGTTTCATCATAGTCGATGATTGTGATTCGTACCTTCTCGGCTTTCCTCTCACCTATGTGAACGAGAGTCCCTGGAGGGAGACCTCCTTTCTCTGACCTCTTTCTAAAGGGTTTTGGAATCATCCATCACCTCGCATGTTTTCCCTTTATTATTACATCGTGTTCATCGTATATACTTCCCACTATCACCTCCAGGATGTCTTCCAAGCTAACCACGCCCCTTGTTCTTCCCTCTCCGTCCACCACGATTGCGATGTGGAATTTACCCCGCTGAAATTCCTCAAGAAGGTCGTCCACCCTTTTTGTCTCGGTCACAAAATAAGGGGGTTTCATCAATTCTCTCAGCGAAACGTCGCCTTCATCCATTTTTGTCAGCAGATCCTTGGCATACAAGATGCCCACGATATTATCCTTTGTCCCTTTAAAGATAGGGATTCTCGAGTACCCACTCCTTTTTACCAATTCTACGGCTGAATCCACGTTTTGATCGACTCTCAGGCAAACTGTTGACTCCTTTGGTGACATCACATCCTCCGCCACGATTTCGTCAAGTTTCAGAACACCTATCATCATCTCTTTTTCATCCTCTTCAATCGCTCCTTCCTCGCTCCCTATGTCAAGCACCGTTTCCACCTCCTCTTCTGTCATTAATCTTTTCCGGTGGAGTTTTATGCCTAAAATCCTCGCAGAAATACCGCTAATCATAGAAAAAACCTTTGTAATCGGTTGGAAAATAGAAGCCAGGATCTGCATGGGCTTGGAAATCAGGATAGAGATCCTTTCTGCCTGGTGAACGGCGATCGTCTTTGGTATAATCTCAGAGAACGTGAGGATTAAAATGGTCATCACTACGATTGCAATAACCACGCCGTAGGTGCTACCAAAGATCTCTATTGAGATAGACGTTGCTACCGCCGATGCAGCGATATTCACCACATTGTTCAGGATGAGCACGGATGTGAGCACGGATTCAGGATCGCGGACCAGCTTATCGATTTCCTCTGCTCCTTTCACACCTCGTTTCAACAAAATCCTCGCTTTTATCTTGCCTATTCCGATCAGGGCGGTTTCAGAGGCGGAGAAGAGCCCGGACAGGAGTAATAGCACAGATAGAAGTAAAAGTTTTTCAATGAGAAACGCCATCTTTTCCCTCTTTTAATTATAGTTTATGGAGTCTTCTATAAACTGTTGCCAGAAGAGCCGGATTCAGCATCCCTGACCTCCCGCTTCCGGAGTCCACCTGCAAACCAGACGACACGCTGCGGGAATGCGATCTCGATTCCGTTCTCCTCGAGAGTCTTCTTTATCTTCCAGAGCATCTCCATCTTGAGATTATACCACTCGGTAGCAGGCGCCCAGATCCTTACAAGGATATTTACCGAGTTATCTCCGAGATTATCGACAAAGACCTGGGATGATGGCTTTTTCAGGGCGAAGGGCTGCTCATCGATCAAGTCTTCGATGATCTCGATAGCCAGATCAGCATCGTCGTCGTACCTTATCCCAACGACATACTCAAACCTCCTTGCGATGTTAGTAACATAATTGGTTATGATGCCGGTAAATACCTTCTCGTTTGGAATTCTCACGTACAATCCATTATACGTCCTGACTATTGTCGAGACGATGTGGATATCCTCTACAAACCCTGAAATATCATCGACACGCAGTTGATCCCCGATCTTGATCGGTCTCTCAAACATGAGGAAGATCCCGGATATGAGATTGCCTACTATGCTCTGGCTTGCAAAACCGATCACTATACCAACTACACCTCCGGCAACGAGCAGATTTGAGGGGTGTATTCCAAGAGCGGGGAGTGCCAGAAGTACGGCAATGATGATAATCATGTAGTAAACGACCTTGGTTGTGATCTCCAGATGGTCCCGGTCCATCCGGTCCTTAAGCGACCTTTTTATGTTAATTGCCACTACTTTGGCTATCAGGACTGCAATTATGAGGCATACTGCGATCCAGAGGAGATCAAGAATGGTGATGTCACCGTAGACAATTGTATCGAGAATCATATACCCTCATCCATCAGAAACTTTGTTGCGATCACAGGAATCTGTCTTAATCGCGAGGTGTAGAGTTCTAAAGATCTCTTCATCCCCTTCTCGAGAGGAGAGTTGACAAAATCTATCTCTGCGACCTTCTTGCTCACAATTCTCATATTCGCCCTCATAGCGACCATATCGTCGCTGTAGTAAATCTTCATCCCGTGAGCGGCAAAGACCACCTTTGTCACTTCAACCCATCTTGCAGTCGTGTTTGTTATGTTAAGCTCTATTACCCCTTCATACACAGGATTCGTATCCGGTATCGTGGAATAAACCTCACTCTCCCAGTACTTGCAGATAACCCCGCTTATAACGTCACCATACAGGGTAAACTTCTGTTTATTCAGTGTGAGGACATCAAGGATCTGAAAATTCTTCTTTCCATGTACGAAGACACCGATCTCCACCGGGAATTTTACAAAGATCGTTTTTTTTGCGCTGGGTTCGATAAAAATCGACTTTTCAAACTCGATTAAGAAGTGCGGGGTCAGTTCTTTTGGCTTATTCACCGGCTCAACAGGGTTGATAAGGATTTTGCTGTTGCTTGATAGGAGAAGATCCTCTACTTCCTCATCCATGCACTCTCTTTTGTAAAGGAGACCTCCCGCCGTCCTCTCAACCGAGAGGGAGATTTCTTCCAGGTCAATTCTCAAAGGAACGTCATGTAATCCGAAGATGCCAGATACCCTCATCGCATATAACCATTAACGGAACAGAATATAAGAGTAACCTCCGTATCTTTCTTCATCTCAGCTCATATCCTTAGCAAATAGTTGTATTTTGCATCCTTTGCCTCAAAAAAGTCCTTGCAGAAGGTAAGAGCGTCTTCCGGACGGTAATATTTGCAACTGAATATGTCGATGTACCCCGCAGAGGACGCGTCCACAAAGTGCGCAGATATGAGGGATGTCTCGATCAACTGAACCGCTGAATACCCGATCATCTCCCCCTCTCCGAAACGCACAACCATACAATCTCCGTATCGTTTCATCTTGATAAAGTCACATAATTCATAGATGAACCGCTTTATGGTAGCTTCATCCTGTACCTTCGCAGGAGTGCATCCGTGGATGTCGATGGCAGTGGATATGCCCCATGCATTTTCCCTGCTATA
>JAIWAP010000063.1:0-9624 GCA_048634345.1 Methanobacteriota archaeon
ACGATAAGGATTCCTGCTGCAATCAAAAGTCTCGGGTCAATGGAATGCATCTCATCTGCTATTGTCATGGTGTACTTGAGTACGAACGGATTGAAATGCTGTTTGATTTCAGCAACTTCCCGATTGTTTGCCAAGACGACATAGGTCTGCGGGATCAGGTTGATAAACCTGCTTAAAAGAGCTGCGATCAGGCTGGTCTCTGTCAATACCCCGATCTCTTGTCCCTCTCTGGAGAGAATGGTCCATTCATCTTTAACAATGGATTTCAGCCCTTTTCGCCGTAAGGCGCCCACAGCCTCGCCCGTAGTTACATCTTGTACATTGTATGTTGCACCGATATCAAGAATTTGAGGAGTTTTTATTGCTAAAAGCTCTTGACTCTGACTTTCGTCCGAGTATATTCGAAAATCTTCCTTGAGTTTAAAGGCTTTCTGTTTTGAATAGAAAACAACAGCTCCATTCTCATCATAGACATGAAAAGCCCCTCCAAACAACTTAAACACTTTCCTGCGGAACAAGTACTGTCTGTGTCGAAACAGAGGATTGATCCCTTGGATATCAGCCATTTTTATCATCGCCTTTTATGTTTGCCTTTTTACTATTTATAAATCACTCAAACCCCGAACTTAAGTTCGTAGCTCTCTTCGACCCGAATGGGGCATTGATGTCAGGGACGATTTTGAGCATTCCCGGAATTCATCCAAAGACATAATAACACCGGCGGACAATTTCAGGGTTTGAGAGAGGAAGAGCAGCCGCCGCGACATCCGAGTCGTGAGGAAAGTCCCTCCACCACCGGACACATGGACGCCGAAATGGCGTAGGGCGAGAGTTCTGGCTCTGACACAGAAACGATACCATGATATGGCAATGCTGTGATGCCGAAAGGCTGAGGTCACATATCGTGGATGAAACGGTGAAACCCCATGGGTGCAAGCCTGTACGGGAACAGCGAGAGATCGCTGGCAGCGTCCGGCTGTATTTCCCGGGTAATGGCGCTTTAGTCGAATGCTGCTAAGAACAGAAGGGGGCTTACTCTCCTCACTCAAATTTAACCGAGAGCTAAGAGAAAGAGAACGGGCAAAATGAACATCCGAACAAAGTTTCTTGTCGTTATGCTTTCGCTCGTGTTGATTACAGGCATGGCTACCATCCTGATTGGCAGAACAGTTTCAACGAGTATCATCGAAGAACAGGTTAGTACTAATTTAGAGACCACCGCACAATCAAGAGCACACCATATCGGGACTGTTTTAGGTGAGTATAATCAGGAGACCGGGACGCTGTCAGTAGGAATTCCTTTTAGAAATATAGTCGATGAACGCAAAAATCGCACGCATTACATAGAGATGGCTAATCTCCGGCTAAATAATACGATACAAGCTCACGAAGATATTTCAGGGATTAGAATTCTGGATAAAACTGGCACCGTGGTTGCTTCCCGCCACGTGGACGCTGGGTCGGATGACAATACGAGTGAAATTTTCAGGATAGAGAATGGAGAGATTCACGCGAAAGATCTCCGTACCTCCGTATTCACCGGAGACGATGTTGTGAGTGTGGCAACGCCGATTTTTGTGGATGGCGAATTCTCAGGGGTTGTTATTGTAGATTTTGATGCAAGAAAAATATTTGAGATAGCAACAGACAGGACGAGTCTTGGGGAGACCGGAGAGATATATATCCTGAACGAATACGGCTACATGATAACCCCATCGAGATTTATCAATGATACGCTCCCGAAACAGGATGTTGATCCCAGGCATTTTGTCGCCGCAGGAAATTACGAACCGGAAGCGGCTTTGTACAATAATTATCGTGGTGTGGACGTCCTGGGCGCTCGCGCACCCATACCGGCAATGAACTGGTGCCTGGTGGCAGAGGTTGAGGAAGCGGAAGCGTTTGCACCGGTCGCCAGACTGACTACTACGATGTTTTCTGTCCTTGCCGGTCTGTTATTTGTGGGCACGGTAATCTGCGTCATAGTATCCGGAACAATAGCAAAACCGATTGTAAAATTACAGCACGGCACTGAAGAGATAATGAAAGGGAACCTGGATTATAAAGTCGGTACCGGAACCGGCGATGAGGTTGGAGAACTCTCAAGGGCGTTTGATACAATGACTGCCAACCTGAAAGAATCCGGAAGGGCGCTGGAGGCGTATAGCAGAGGTCTTGAGAAGAAGGTGGACGAGAGAACTGCGAGATTGGATGGGCTACTTGAGGAACAGAGAGCTCTACTCTCGACCATTCCGGCATTTGTCTATTTCAAGGACCGGGATGGCAATTATATCGCAGCAAACAAGGCTTTTGCCGATATGGTTGGAATTCCGGTAGATGAAATCGCAGGTAAGACAGATTACGATTTCTTCCCGGAGGTGCAGGCAGCCTCTTACATAGTGTATGATCAGGAAGTGATGGAATCCGGCGAACCGGGATACGATATCGAGGAACTCACTACCGGGGCGGACGGTAAACCGATGTGGACTTCCACAAGCAAAACGCCTTTCTTTGATTCTGATGGTACCGTCATCGGCATGGTCGGGATGACGCTTGACATCACCGAGCGCAGGAAGGCGGAAGATCAGGTAAAAGCGAGTTTAGCGGAAAAGGTGGTGCTTCTGCGTGAGATCCACCATCGCGTAAAGAACAACCTCCAGGTCGTGTCAAGCCTGCTCAGTATGCAGGTAAGAGGCGCTCGGAGCAAAGACACAATCGACATGCTCACCGAATCCAAGAACCGGATAAACGCTATGGCTCTCATCCACGCCCAATTATATGAAAGCAGTAATTTATCAGAGATCAATATGAAGGGTTTTGTGAATAAGTTGCTCGTGCAGTTACTCCAGACTTATCCGGTTCAGGGTGCACAGATCACAAAGGCTGTTTCCATAGCCGATTATCCAGTCCCGATATCGATGGCGGTGCCGGTCGGATTAATCGTCAATGAACTGCTCTCAAACGCCCTGAAACATGCTTTTGTTGGCAGAAAGGAAGGGAAGATCGATGTCAGTCTCACTGCATCAGAAGAAGGCAGGATCAACCTGACTGTAAGTGACGATGGTGTGGGACTTCCGCCTGGATTTGATATCGATAAAACCGGAACGCTGGGCTTGCGCCTGATAAAGATTCTCGCGGAAGATCAGTTGCAGGGAACATTAGAGATCATCAGCAAGGAAGGGACAACTTTTAACATAGAATTTGACATAAGTGTGAACGACGGAGTTTGATATGGCAAAAGCGAGAATATTGATCGTCGAAGACGAAGCCGTTGTGGCTGAAAGTCCGGAACGGCGATCACCGATATTGGTTACGAAATGGTTGCTATTGGCAGCGATAGGGGGTTTTGGTGCATGGATGTGATATTTATTGCAGGAACTATCCTGGTAACTTCCATTCTGCTTCAATGTATAACCGCCTTTTTAGCTTTAAGGCTGATCCGGGTCACCGGAATGCACGTAGCATGGGTATCGATTGCGATAGCCATCCTCTTCATGGCTGTCAGGCGATGCATCTCATTATTCAGGTTGATCTCCGGGGACGTGGCTTATCATCCTGACCCGGTAGCCGAACTGGTCGCCCTTGCTACATCGGCACTCCTGCTGGTTGGGGTTGCATGTATTGCGCCCCTTTTCCTCTCTATCACGCGCTCAAAAGATGCGCTGCAGAAGAGCGAAGCCAGATTGTCCAATGCCCAGCGCATCGCCCACATCGGTAACTGGGACTGGAACATCGTCACGAACGACGTCTACTGGTCAGACGAGATCTATCGCATATCCGGCTTGTCGCCCCATGAGTTCGGCGCGACTTATGAGGCGTTCATGGACTCTGTCCACCCAGATGACATAAAACGTGTGAAAAACTCGGTTAATGTTGCCCTGTATGAGAACACGCCTTACCACATCGACCACCGCATCGTGCTGCCGAATGGCGAAGTGCGCACCGTCTACGAACATGCAGAGGTCATCGTTGACGAGTCTGGCACGCCCATCCGTATGGTGGGGACGGTGCAGGATATCACCAAGCGTAAGCTTGCGGAGGAGCGTATCAAACACTTAAACAGCGTTCTTGCAGCCATCAGGAATGTCAACCAGTTGATCGTTATGGAGAAGGACCGGGACAGTCTCCTCCGGAAAGTCTGTGATGTCCTGATAGAGGCACGGAGTTATGATACTGTGTGGCTCGGATTCTCGCGAGATGGCGAAACCTTTGATAGGGTTGTGGGTTCCGGTTTTGCGGAAGACATCGATCGTTTCTGCGAAAGTGTGATGGCTGGCAATCACCCGCCATGTATCAAAAAAGCACTCGCCCGGAATGACCGGATCATAGTTGATGACAAATCCGGAGAGTGTGGAGATTGCTTCTTCGCAAGTTCATGTCTCGGCAAAGAATCTGCGATCGTCCGTGTCGAGCACGCTGACCGGCTTTTCGGGCTGCTTGCCATATCGCGTGTAGCTGGTATCGCAGTCGACGAGGATGAGAAGGAACTCCTGGAGGAGGTGGCTTCCGACATAGCATTTGCTCTCCACGACATGGAGATGAAAGAGGCGCACAAACGGGCGGAAGACCGGATAAAAGCGTCTCTGAAGGAAAAAGAGGTGCTTCTGCGGGAGATACATCATCGCGTGAAGAACAACCTCCAGGTCGTATCGAGCCTGCTTGATATGCAGGCAAGAGGTGCCCGGAACAAAGACACGATCGATGCACTCACCGAATCCCAGAACCGGATAAATGCTATGGCTCTCATCCACGCCCAATTATATGAAAGCGGTGATCTGGCAGAGATCAATATGAAGGGGTTTGTGAATAAGTTGCTCGTGCAGCTCTTCCAGAGTTATCCGGTTAAGGATACTGAGATTACCCGGACCGTTTCCGTAGCCGATTATCCGGTCCCGATATCGATGGCAGTGCCTGTTGGGTTAATCGTCAATGAACTGCTCTCAAACGCCCTGAAACACGCTTTTGTTGGCAGAAAGGAAGGGCAGATCGAGGTCAGTCTCACTGCATCAGAAGAAGGCAAGATCAACCTGATGGTAAGCGATGATGGTGTGGGACTTCCGCCTGGATTTGATATCAATGAAACCGGAACGCTGGGCTTGCGCCTGATAAAGATTCTCACGGAAGACCAGTTGCATGGAACCCTTGAGGTCATCAGTGAGGATGAGGCAACCTTTAATATAGAATTCAAGATAAGATACTAAGGGCGGGTTTGACATGGGGAAAGCGAGGATATTGATTGTTGAAGATGAAGCCGTTGTGGCTGAAAACCTGGAGATGGTGATCACCGATGCTGGTTATGGTGTGGTCGGACGCGCCGACAATGCAGATGATGCCGTAAATGCCGCAAGTGAACTTAAGCCCGACCTGATATTGATGGATATCGTCTTGCCAGGGACGAAAAATGGCATAGACGCATCCTGCGAAATAAAAGAGAAGTTAGACATTCCGGTTATATTTTTGACCGCATATTCCGATCTTACATTGGTCGATAGAGCCAAGAGCACCGAGCCTTATGCATACATTGTTAAGCCGTTTCAGGAGGGGCAGCTCTTCGCATCAATCGAGATGGCTCTGTATAAAAGCCAGATAGAGAAGAGATTGAAAGAGAGCGAAGCAAAATTCAAAGATCTGGCTGAGCTGTTACCGCAAACCGTTTTCGAAACAGATGAAAGATGCAATCTCATATTTACCAACCGTGCCGGATTTGACTGTTTCGGCTATACTCAGGATGACTTCGATGGGGGTCTGGCGGTCATTCAGATGATATCTCCGGAAGATCGGGATAGGGCTAAAGAAAATATTGACCGGGTCATGAAGGGCGATGATCGGGGTGGCGGGGAATACACGATGCAGAGAAAAGATGGCAGCACGTTCCCTGCTATCGTATATTCTACCCCGATTATTCACGAAAACAGACCCGTGGGCTTGAGAGGGATTCTCGCAGACATCACCGAGCGCAAACAAGCAGAGGCACTGTTGATTGAGAGTGAGGAACGATATCGGATACTGGTTGAACATTCTCCGCTTGGTATTTTCAAGGCAGATACCAGGGGCAACATCGAGATTGCAAATCCTGCGTTGTTAAGGATTCTTGGGTCTCCTTCTGAAGAAGCCACGAGACAGGTAAATCTCCTCACATCTCCCTTGCTAATAGAAGCTGGCGTCTCGGAGCTTGTAAAAGAGTGCATGGAGAAGGGAGAATCGCTGAACTCCGAATTTCTATACCGATCAAAGTGGAAAAAAGAAATCTATTGTAATCTTTTCCTCACTCCCGTTTACGATACCGGGGGGCAGCTAAGTGGGATTCAAGGCATCCTGGAAGACATAACCGAGCGCAAGCGGGTAGAGGAGGCGCTGCGGGAGAGTGAGGAACGCTACCGGAGAATGGTAGCTAACGTTCCGGGTATGGTTTATCAGTTTGTCCTGCATCCGGACGGCTCCATGGCTTTTCCTTTCGTCAGTGAAAGTTGCCGCGAATTGTTTGGCATAGAGTACAATGAGCTCATGCGAGATGCCAATGCTCTTCTGGACATCCTCCACCCCGATGACCATTCCGGATTTTATCGCTCGGTTGCCGACTCGGCTAAGTCACTCTCACCATGGGAATGGGAGGGCAGAAGTATCATATCGGGAGATGAGAGGTGGTTCCAATGCATTTCCCGCCCAGAGCGGCAGGCAAATGGAGATATACTCTGGGACGGTTTGGTCATGGAGATCACCGAGCGAAAAGTTGCAGAGAAGCGTATCGAGGAGGAATATCGTCGTGCGGAATTTTATATCGACCTCATGAGTCATGATATAAACAACGCGAGTCAGGTCACGAGTGGATATCTTGATCTGTTACTCCGGATGCCGGAGTTTCCTTCCGAATTCAGGAAATATGTGGAGATCGCTCTTAATCATGTCAGAAAAAGTTCTAATATCATATCCGACGTGAAGACACTCTCAGAGGTTCAGTCAGGTGAGGCAGGACTTGCAAGGATCGATATATACCCGGCGTTTGCAAGTGCAGTCGAGACCGCTATGTCACAATCAAGGGATGTTGAGATCAACTCGGATATAACAAAAGACAGATACTTCATCCGCGGCAATGCGATGCTCTTTAGCGTCTTCTCAAACCTCCTGAACAATGCCGTCAAGTTCGATCGACACGATATCGTCAGGATCGATGTCGATGTCAGTTCATCGGATGATGACCGGTACTGGAAGCTTGAGTTCAAGGATCGGGGACGCGGGATCGGCGATCACTATAAGAATATTATATTCAACCGTCTGGAGCGGGCTGGCGAGAGCGCGCAGGGCACCGGACTTGGGCTTACTATCGTTAAGTATATCGTTGAGAGCTACGGCGGAAGCATCCGGGTGGAGGATCGGGTCAGGGGGGACCGGACGATGGGCAGCAACTTCATCATGCTGCTTCCAAAAGGAGGCTGATCATGGCAGCGATATTCATTGTGGACGACGAACCGATGCTTCACGAACTCTATGGTGAAATCCTCGAGATGAGCGGACACGATATTGTTGCAAATGCGTATGACGGCGATGAGGCGGTCGAAATACTCAAAACGATGGACGAACCTCCCGAGATCGTGCTTATGGATCACCGAATGCCGGGCAAGGACGGGATCGAGACCACAAAGGAACTGCTGAAAATCAATCCGGGTATGAAGATTATATTTGCAAGCGCGGACAGGGCTGTCAAGGATGATGCGCTTGCCTCGGGCGCATGTGATTTTCTCGCAAAACCATTCCCTGTAAGCGATCTGTTGCTGGAGATCGAAGAGCTGATAGCGGGCAGCTGATCTATCTGATCTGTCGATTGGCATCTGCTACATTTACTTATGGTGAAACCGCACGCGCCACTCGTCGTATCACCACTCATCACCCCTACCCCCATCACCTAATCACCCACATTACACACATCGCCCGCCCGGAATATGATCAGCGCCACGCCATGGTCCTCTTCGGTGCGTTTTCCATGAATCGGGTGATCTCCACAGACGATTATGCAAGAATCCGCGAGGGTATGCCTGCATATCTCTGCTATGTGCCGGTCGATGCTTCCTGCTGCAAAAGCCAGATCCTCAAAGCTCCTGCCTTCATGCGCATACCGGTCGATCGCCCTGAAGTGCAGCATCATGAGGACGGGCTTATGTTCCAGAAGATCGATTGCGTGCCCTTTGATCGCTGCGTCGTACGCAATGATGTCCCTGCTGTCAGGCACGCCTTCTGATAGTTCGATCTTTGTCTTCATGGCTGCTGCGCCATCTGCCTCGATGACGACCGCTGCTTTCACTCCGCATTCCTCTGCACGCTCGAGCACTGATTTGATCGACGAGGTGAGCACATCAGCGGTGGTGAGCACGCGATGAGTCTCCGGGTAGCATCCGGATAGGATTGAGGCGATTGCGGGCGTCGTATGGTCCGCGACCGCCTCGCACCGGAGGAGCGTGCCTTTCACCGATATAGACGGCATCGAGGGCTTCAGCCGCTGGTAAGTTGAGTAACCAAGACTGTCAACGATGATCAGCACCACCCGGCTGCACCGCCGCATCGGGTTAGATAGTTCAGGTCGTACCACACCGTCCGCACCCGGAAGCGGCACACCGATCAGTTCGGCGATCGCAGGTGCGATATCAATGAGGCTACAGTCGCATTCGCTCATTTTCCGGATAAAAACAGTTCAATCCATGATACCCTGATCATGTCGCCCCGTTTTCCTCATACCTCGTCCGCGCCCCTGTTGAACAGTGCCATGATCGCCACGACATAATCCATCACCCCCTTCCTTCCAACGAAGACGGCGTTACCATCTGTTTTGTCCGGCGGGGTGGCAGTGTCCACGTTGCTTGTTTCTGACGCCATATAAACAACCTCGCTCTGAAATCGCACCTACAAATTTAGTTTGATTCTATATCACCAACCGGTATATAATGATGCCGTTTGGAAACACTTATATCGCATGATCAAGGAAGAATAGCTCAATGGCTAAGAAAAAAAGTAGTGGCGGCGGGCTCATGTCCTCAGCCGGTCTGATGAGATACTATGATGCGGACGAGTCGGCGGTACGTCTCAATCCGAAGACCGTGATCATCATCGGGGTCGTCTTTGGCATACTTGCGATCGCACTTGGTTTTACCAACGGAACCTGGCCCTAAAATCGCGTTCGTCGTGTGCTTCGGTTAAGGCACGTATCATTACTTACAGACACCATCTTAAACCCCAAAGTTTCCCACCCAAAAATCAAAACCGCCATCCGGCGACCACACACTTTCGAAATTTTGGTTATTTCTTGGTCGTAATCTTCATCATCAATCGTTGCATCCCCTATCCTCCGGACAAAAAAGATTTTCGCCTTTGTACGCTTCCCCCCTCAAACGCGAACCTGCGTTTTCCTGAATTAATTTCGCCGATCTCAGTATTACTCTAAATAGATTTTCTCATACCAATCACCGTCTTTAAGGCAAAGATAAAAGATGATGAATGTGATTGTATTCACAACAGCGAAGCGTGAATCACTATGGACACATACGAAAAGATAATCGGACTGGCAAAACGAAGAGGGTTTCTCTGGAACTCGTTTGAACTCTACGGCGGAACCGCAGGTTTTTATGATTACGGTCC
>JAIWAP010000064.1:0-9568 GCA_048634345.1 Methanobacteriota archaeon
ATTCTGTGTTGTGTTATGTCCGGTCATGATTCCGCATCCTTTATTCTCTGAATATTGGAGTTCGATGATCGTATATCGTCAGTTCATCCATTAATATTTAAATCTTTGGCAGTGCAAGGTGAGTGGCGGCGAGCATCTGGTTATGGGCAGCATCAAGTTCGTGGAAGGGACGCGAACCGAGGTCATGCAGCGGCTTGCCGAGATGATCGGGGGGCTCGAGGTTGATTGAGTTTTCGTGATCACGTGGGATTATGAATCGGACGACGGAACGGTCAGGTTCTTACCGCTGTGGAAGTGGTTATTATACCATGACACAATACCTGAATCGAGGTGAACAAATGGAGATACCGACCATACCACCCAATCAGACAAAACGTGGCATGAAAAGACATGCTTGAAGACATAAAGGAGGTATAATATGAAACACATAAAAACGATAACACTCGTACTCGTTCTTGCGCTTGCAATAGCATTCAGCGGGTGCGTGGACTCGAAACCCGGTGATTCTGCCGGAGGTCGTGCAGACGAAGCAGGCAGCCCCGCGGATACTGCCGCACACTATCTCGACCTGATCGATATAGGCTCAATGCACTATAAGGCAACGGCATTCGGTGATGAGACGGATAGTGTTATGATCGAGGAATGGCGCAAGAAATCAGGAGACCTCTGGCTCTTCAAACTTGTGGTGACCGATAGCCAGGAGCCGTATTCGGGTATTACCATTCTGCAAAACCAGGATGGGTTATACATGATCGGAGATGACGGCACCGCAATCAAGTCTATGGAATGCTCCAATGACAACATCGGTTTCATGAATCCGTTCTGGAGTTATGGCTATTATGGCGACGATTCCACATGGGATGATACATGGGTTGTAGACCAAGATGCCGAGTATCTGGGTCGCAAAGCGATCAAACTGGATTATAGTAAATTGTGGATGTTCCGGATGGCACTCGGAGACGAAGATCTCTCTTCGGAAAAAGCCGACCTCATCGTGGACAAGGAGACCGGATTTACGCTGCTGCTTGACTGGGAATGGTCGCACGATGGCGAAACCGAAGGCATGCGCTACGAAGTCACCGAGTTTGATGTGAACGGAAACATTCCTGACAGCACGTTTGATATTCCGGAGAGTGCTGAGATCCTGGATATCACCGCGCTTGGCGGGATTGGTGAGCTTGGTGGCGGCGGAGGCAGTGGCGATGACGAGCTACCCCCCGGAGTGCCCCGGATGCCACCACTTCCTGAGTGATTAGGTGGAAAGGCTCAACACATCGCGTACACTTTTTCAAGTGCTCACTAGGCTCAACACATCGCGTACAGTTGTGAAATTTCAAGCGTAAAAACATAGCGCATCCGACGATGCGTTATGGCAGAATCAAACGAAACAAATACGGAAGAGGAACAGGAACGTATTGATGCGGTCAATCGACGTCAGAGGGGCGAACGACCCTCCAAAATCTGCAAAAGTCTTGGCAGGTCAAGATCATGGTTGAAAAAATGGGTTGAGAGGTACAACAGCTCTAATAAACGCAGTGAGGAGAAATGGTTCAAGGAAAAGTCCAGAGCACCGAAGAATGTTCATAGAAGGACAGATTCAGAGATAGAACAACTCGTAATAACTGTACGAAAGTCACTCTTGGAAGGAACAACCGAAGACACAAAGTATCGCTGTATCGGAGCCGTCGAGATACAATTTCGGATGCATGAGCTTGGTTACTCAGAAGATGAGTCCCCAAGCATGTCAACAATCAAACGCATCATCAAAAGAAACGGTCTGGTAGTCCAAAATAGAAAACGATACATCAGATGCAAGTCCAAGAAACGGTACACCCTGCTGAATCCGACTAAAGCAAACGATGTCCATCAGATGGACTTTGTGGGACCGCGACACATCAAGGGCTACGGACGGATCTCGTCCCTGAACTTGATTGATGTCGTTAGCAGCAAGGCACACATCCAGCAGTACGCAGGGCAGACTATGGATAACGTAATCGAGTTTCTGCTCGAATGCTGGACTGAAAATGCGATTCCGAATTATCTCCAGATGGATAATGGAGCTTCTTTCATCGGCGACGTGATACATTCACGACATTTCAGCCGTGTCGTGAGGTTGTGCCTCCATCTCGGCGTCGATCCCGTGTTTATCGCACCAAGAAAGCCGTGGATGAACGGCAAGATCGAGGGCTTCAACGGGGACTTCGGAGCGAAGTTGTGGGAACGAGAACAATGGACAGATCTGGAACATATCCGAGGTGAGGCGAAAATCTTCCTGATGCGGCATAACAATCGACAGGACTGGAAGCATCGGAAGACTGATTTGGATGCCGTAATGGATCGCAAGCTTCCAGAGGATTTTGAGATTGATGTGCACAACCTGCCGATCACAGAGGGTAAAGTGCACTTCATACGGCTGGTGTTGGAGAGCGGAACAATCAGCGTGCTGAATGAGGATTTTGATGTCGGTGAATCGTTGGCTCATGAATATGTGTGGGCTACCATCGACACAAAGCAAGAACAATTGATGATCTATTATCGAGATAAGAACGAAGAGGAGGCGGGTCTTATCAAGATTTATGACTACAAGATTGGTGAAAATGTAAAAATATTCGAAGAGAAGTTCTGAATAGGAAAAGTGTACGCGATGTTATGGACCTAATATGCACTTGGAGTGTACGCGATGTGTTGAGCCTTTTTGTGTGCACGATGTTATGAGCCTTACCAGTTACCACCTGCCCGAGCTGTGAACTCCAGTTCAGGCACGGACTTGCGAGAAATGGGATCAAGTGCGATGTCAGGAATATCGTGGAGGTTATGGAGCGGTATTACATGGAGAATGAGGTGGATTGATTCCCCGGGACGCATGACCGCTCATGAGGGGGTGGTTGTCTCATCCGTCATCTGCAAGCAGGGGAGTGCCCCGCAATCCATCAAGCCACTGCCCAAACATCACATATCAACGTTGCCTGCGCAAGCACGGTCTCTGTCGCCTCCTTCTGCTTGTCGGGAGGGTACCGTACTTCCCCCGAGTATTCGTTTGACAATTACATAGAGTTTTGCCTGAACACGCTCTTGTAATGTCCAGTCAATTATTTTAATTGAGCATCCCACTGGTTTTCAATACACTCTTTATCATGAACAGATCATCCTCGATTTCGCCGAATTTCCGGTCCATGTAACTCTTCATATCCACTCTCAAACCCTGGATCTCATCGATGGTCTCGTCCTGCTTTTCAAGCATCGCATCCATCTGGGCGCCCAGACTTCCAAAACCCCTCTCAGTGACGGAAATCAGTTTCTTGAGGTACTCAGCGGCTGTGTCCAGTCTCTCATCAGTCTCTCCGCTGCCCACAAGCTTATAAAAATCATTGAGGTCCCCTGTAACATCCGCATATTCCACTTCGACATCATCGACCTTAATCAAGGTGTTCGCAATCTGTATCGCACCAATAAACGCATTCAACTTATTTTCTTCACCTTCCGCAATTATCCGGACCTGTCCACCATCAAGATTCTAAACAAAACCGGTTAGATCAAAAGCCCTTGCAAAACCCGATCACCTTTGCCCGGTAACCCACATTCTGAATCGTTCCGGACACAACTGCTCTGATCTTTTTCATCAAAACCCACTATGTTTGCAGGAATTCATAAAGTTTTGTACGGAGCGGCGCTGTCACACCACCAGGGTGTTGCGGGAGATATTCATGAAACGGTTCCACTGATTACACAAACCGCCGTCCAAAACATTATGTTGACTGCCATTGATTTCTTGATTCATGAGCACCACCGGATACGATAAGATACGGAATGCGGCAGAGATCATCGGTCTTCCTGAAACGGCAACGATGGAAACCATAAAAAGGTCGTACAGGGTGTTGATGATGCAATGGCATCCTGATCGGTGCAGAGAGGATCGGCAAAAATGCAAGGAGATGGTACAGAAGATAATCGAAGCATATCAGGTAATACTGGATTATTGCAACAACTACGAGTACTCGTTCAGAAAGGAAGACGTTGAAAAGATACTATCCCCTGATGAACGGTGGTTTGCGCAGTTTGGGGATGATCCGCTATGGGGCAGTGGTAGACGTGCCGGTAATTGAACCATTCGAGGAGAACTGCGCCGAATATGACCGGTGGTTCGATGAAAACCGTTTTATCTATCTATCCGAACTTGAGGCGCTGCGGCATTTTATCCGGGTGGGCGAGAGGGGTGAGAAGGGTGTGGAGATCGGTGTGGGGACCGGCAGGTTTGCGGCTCCTCTGGGAATTGGGGTGGGGATTGATCCGTCTTGGAGGATGGGCGAGGTTGCCCGTGAAAGGGGGATCTCCTTCCTTGGTGGCGTTGCCGAGAGTCTGCCTTTCAGGGGTGAAGAGTTCGATTTTGTGCTGATGATGGTGACTATCTGTTTTGTGGATGATGTAAAAAGAGCATTTGATGAAGTTTACCGGGTATTAAAGGTGAACGGATCTTTAATTGTTGGTTTTATTGATAAATACAGTTTTCTGGGTAGAACATACCTTCATAAAAAGGAAAAGAGTAAATTTTATAGATATGCAAGATTTTATTCGGTTGACGAGGTGATGGCTGGGCTGAGATATACAGGGTTCCATAATTTCAAGATGATTCAGACAATATTTGGTGGGTTGGAAGATATTACCACGGTGCAGTCGTTCAGAGATGGTCACGGAGAGGGGAGTTTTGTGGTGTTGCAGGCTCTAAAGTGATCTGTCCACAGGAAATCGGTTCCCCGAAGTAGCTCAGGAACTGCTGCCACTTGTGAGACTTTTCTTTCTGGTATATGTTTAGCCCCCCGCACAACCACCCGTCTACAGTTCTTCCGGATCGATCTGAAACCCCATTCTCGACCACAAAATTTCTATATTATTACTGCAATAATATCTCAGAGATGATGGAGACGAATACGATCATCAAGCAACTACTTTTAAGGAGCACCTCCCCCCTCTCGGAAACCAGAACTCTTAAATTCCCGGAAAGCACCAACAGTTTCGATGAAGATCCAACTGCCTTACGGGCACGGCAGCGTCTCTGTCGATGTCCCGGACAGAAACCTCGCAGGCGTCCTCGAACCAAACGAACTCCCCGCGGTAGGGGATTGCGATTCAACAGTTGAGGAGGCACTCGATCACCCGATCGGGATTGGCGGGGTCCGGTTAGCAGATACTACGCACCCGGGCGATTCTGTTGCAATCATCGTTAACGACATCACACGGATCACCCCAACAGAGAAACTGCTGCCGCCGCTCGTCGCTCACCTTGGCAAGATCGGAATACCGGATTCTGACATTAAAATCGTGTTTGCCACCGGATCACACAGAAAACATACAGATGATGAGCAGAGAAGGCTGATCGGTAGCGAAATCTATGATCGCATATCTTGCATCGACCACGATCCTGATTGCTGCAGGCGGGTCGGGGTTACGAGTAGGGGAACGCCGATTGAGATATTTGCGCCAGTTCTTGACGCGGACACCGTGATATGCACTGGAAGCATCGAATTCCATTACTATGCCGGGTATTCGGGCGGTCTTAAGTCGCTGCTGCCCGGAGTCTCGTCGCTTGCAAGTATCCGGAAGAATCATGCACTCATGGTCCACCCGGACGCCGTGTCAGGCAGGATCGACAGCCCTGTGCGCCAGGATATCGAGGAGGGGACGACGGGTCTATCGAAATTTATACTCAATGCCGTATTAAACAGCAAAAAGGAGATTGTTGCGGTCGTTTCGGGTGATCCTGTAGAAGCGCACCGCGCAGGGGTGTTTTATGCGGATCAGATGTACCGGATCCGGGCAGAGCCAGTTGACATTGTGATCACGTCCCCGGGCGGGATGCCGAAGGACATAAATCTGTATCAGTCCCAGAAATCGCTTGAAAATGCAAAGAACATCGTGAAAGATGGGGGGACGATCATCCTTGTCGCTGAATGCCCGGAAGGTCTTGGTAATGCGGTATATGAGCGGTGGCTCAACATCCCGCGCGGAGAACTCCTGCCCCGGCTGAAGAGTGGCTTTGAGCTTGGCGGTCACAAAGCCGTTTTAACATCGCTTCTTGCCGAGCGTGTCGATCTGCATCTCGTCTCTGCCATCCCTGACGATCTTGCGAAGAAAGCATATTTTACGCCGGAAGAGGGCGTACAAAGCGCTCTGGATGCAGCGATCTCGAGGTATGGGGAAAATACGCGGGTTCTGGTGATGCCGCATGGCGGGTTGACCTGCCCGACCACTTCATCGTCTCAATAGACTCCGGAATCGTTTTCCGGGCAGATCGTTGGTATGACGCGGCACACACCATGAGAAAAATCAACCGCTGTCGCTTGCCCCGTGCCCCCGTGCTCTTGCCCCCTCTACTGCTATACTCATCACCGGCATAAACTGCGACTTTTGTAATTGCCAATTTGACCATGGATGTACAAGACCGGGGCACATACAACATGATAGCCAATCAAGAGGTTTATCCGATCTTTGCATCCTTGCGCCCTCGCGTCTTTGCCTTGACTTTCAAAGATGTAGTGAAAAACACCATCAGCCAACCCAATCGATGTATGACCCATCAAAACATAAACCCCCTTGCCACCGATTTCCCTAACTTACCATAAATTTCCCCATATCCAGCAGAGAAAATAATCGAGCTTGTTTCGCATCCATCTCTTCAACCATCATCACAACGTTCCTACCCGTCTTCTCCTGCACAAGAGCAAGACGTATCCCATCCAACTCATCAACAAGCCGCAGAATGCTCAATCGAAGATGTTTGCACTTCCATGCCAGATACCTGTAGAAAATCATACCTACAACACATAAGAAAATGTGCGCTCGGATGTTGAAATCCTTATGATGGTTAACCGGTCCGACCGGAACAAGAAGTACATCATTTAGCAGCTTGAAATCATCCTCGACAAGATACTTCTGGTTGTATGTCTTTGCAATCTTTTTGGAATGCCAGATGAGTGTACACCGGGGTAAGCCATCTGTCTGAAAATCCCTCAGGTAAACGTTCTTACCACGGTTGTCTCAGCGCGGGTGCCGCTTGCATCGGTTACCACGAGCGTGATGTTGTGGACGCCGTCTACCTGAGCCATATCAAACGAACCCGTGTTCCCGATGGGACCATCGATGTCTGATGTCCAGTTGTAGTCAAGCGGCGGGATGCCGCCATCCACAGCGCAGGAAAAGTGCTTGCCAGTGATGCGAATCGTTGGCTTGATGTTGCGCACCATATTGTTGCAATCGATCCCGCTCTGGTCGAACCACACATAACCGCTGCCAAGCCGGCTGCTGCTGCCCGGTTTTGTATGCTCAACCCATTTCCCGGTTGAATTATTCAGCTGATATAAATACAACCGATCTGTGGAATGTGTACTGCTACTCATCAGCAGCCAGATGTCCTGCTGCGGTTCGGCTGCCGCGGGCTGAAGGCGCATCTCTGCGTCGTCATAGTGGTACAAAGTCCGGTTATCAAAGACCCCGTACACCATGGTTTCGTCGTCCATTTGCGGTAGTTGCGCAATCGTGCTGATGCTCGATTCGTAGACGAGCCATACATCAGTCTCTGCATCGTAGCAACTTGCATATTCGCTGCCAGTGCCAAACCACACAAAATCACTGTCAAGCATCGCCGGTCCATAGTCGGCAGGATACGAGAGGTTGGTAGTATCCGGCTGTGGCAGGTGCGTGGTCGCAATCGGCGTGTCGATCGGTTCGGGTTCTGGCGAATCGGCAGACTCTGCCTGGTTCAGGGCTTCGCCGATCTGTTCGGACAGGGACTGGTTCTGCTCTTCGTCCTCAAACACATCCCAGATCGATGAGGGTGTAGCCTCGGGAGTCGGGGCTCCATAATCATTATATTCGTTTTGCTGCGATAATCGCACTTTAATTCCGTATCCGAGAATCGTAGAGGCTACAACTATCAGCATGAGAATCAATATCGTTTTTTTTGATATCTCTGATGGCATCTTCAGTTTTTCCGGCACTTTCAGTTTCTTTAATTTTTCAAGTTGTATCTTTTTCACTTGACCACCCGTTACCCCGACCCGATCCGTACCAACTGTATATAATTATGACGTGCATCATAATTAACCTTACCCACGATTCCGGGGCTAACCGGTTATCTCGGTCGTGCAGTAGGCAGAAGTGATACTCAAGACACGTCAGGACACGTTCGGAAGCTACTGAAATCGGACTCGGGAAGCGCAGTTGTATAAATTAGCAATACCGCCCCCTCGATGGTTTTTTATACGAATGTGCCCAAATGTCAATCTGATGTTATCTGATATATTGAGTGGGCGAGAGCCAGACATCAGGATGTTGCATGACATGGATGATGTGCTGTACGATCGTTCGCTAATGGACGCGCCGGATCGCGAATTATATTACATGTACAGGGACCTCTCACTGAGCAGGTCGGATTACGAGCGGATCGTTGAGCACAATCTGCGGTACGACATCACGGTCATTCCGCCAGGCATGCTCGGCACGGAATACGTCAAGACCGCGGGGCATGATCATCCCGTCGTCCCTGGAACTGATGTCGGCTACACCGAGGTGTACGAGGTCTTCGAAGGCGAGGCGCAGTACCTGTTACAGAAGAAAGAAGGCAGCAGCATAACCGATGTGGTCATTGTGCGGGCGGGCGCAGGCGACAAGGTGATCATACCTCCGGGGTACGGGCATGTAACGATAAACGCGTCAAACAAGACCCTTAAGATGGCTAACTGGGTTTGCAGGGATTTTTCTTCGGTTTATGATTTTTTCAAGGAGAAAGTCGGGGCTGCATACTTATTATTGGAGGATGGGTTCATTCCAAATCCGAAATACGAGGATTTGCCAGAGATACGGTTCCTGAAACCGACGAATTATTCAGAGGTCGGACTGTATAAAAATAAGGAGATGTATGGACTCGTGAAACAGATCGATATGCTCGAATATCTCACAAAACCACAGGAGTACGGCGAGCTGTTTGATAAGATAATTGGATGAGGTGATTATATCAACGAATATCCTTTTAAGCGTGGAGTTGCGGCTGATAGCGACCGAATTTTAGAGGTACTGAAGGAGTGTTTTCCATGCGAGGTTGAAATCAGGGATGACAGGTTTGTTATCAGTTATAAGGCTCTGAAACAGATGGAAGTATGGGTCGATGGGAAGAAACTCTGTGTAAACACGGAATCAAATACAGACATAGATGTTGGAGAGGTGTCTGACACAAACAGGCGTTTTCGCAAATTTCTCGACACTGCTACCGGATATACGGCAAAAGAGCGCGTAAAGAAGATGAAGAAGAGCGCTAAGTGATTAATTGGTGGTGATTGCTTGGATGATGTTATCGAATCCCTGTGCAGGTTAGATCTTCCCACTTGCCTCCGGATCTGTGCAGGCACCGATGGTTCGGTTACGCACCTGCTCGAACTGATGACCGGGGAGGTGGTTCGTGTGAAGACCCTGCAGCAGCAAATCATCGAAGCAAGCGACGAGATCGCCGAACTGCTTGACATATCTGCTGGCGATGCTGTAAACGAGCGAATCGTTCTGCTGTGTGCCGGAGATGTGG
>JAIWAP010000065.1:0-9528 GCA_048634345.1 Methanobacteriota archaeon
GCCACGAATAGCACCGTTCCATCGTACTCGCCACCAGCCCATTCAGGAACCTCAAGCAATGCAGCGACATCCTCCGCGTACTCAAAGTCAGTCACATCGGCGGGTATCGCTTCAGAGAATCCGCCCATCAGAAGATAATCAGGCGTAGCGTCCTTCTGCGGCAGTGCCGGGTATATATGATCATGTCCCAGATTGCCGGCTTGAGCGCAGACTGGCGATACGAGTATTGCCATCGCCAGAATGGCGATCAAGCCATTTTTCATATATGTTCTGTTCATGGTTGTCATTCCTCAACTGGTTTATGCTGGTGATCGATCGCCTGATCAGGAGTTTGCAACATAGGAGGGCATCTCGATCACCCGATACCTGCGTGTGAGGATATACTATATAACATTTGCACAAATGATATATTTAGGGGCAATTTACCTATAGTTGGCACCAAAATCTATATAGTTATTAAGCAATCTCCAGCAGCCACGTCCACAAGGGTCTGAACCGATCCCCAAACTTGTCAATACCAATGAACATTTTGGATGAAATGTTTTCATTGGCAATGAACAGTAGTGCCCCCAGAGGCACCAACCACTCACGCCCGCACCCGGCATCGGTGTCTGTACACGACATACACCGCCAGAAGATACGCAAATAGTGCAACGAAGACAAATGGCATGACCGAATCGAATATCCTCGATGGCGCATACCAGCAGGAGGTGCAGAACGTATACAGCGACAGTATCGTTACGATCAGCATACTGATGATCGTTTTCATGATTTAGATTCTCATTTTGGTTCTTGATAAACCTTGCACATATAAACTATATAGACGATCATATCTGCTTGAGAATCTCGTACCCAAAGACGGCGATCGTGACCACAACAGAGGGTATGAATTCCTGTAAAAGGTGATTAAATCACGAATGCACACGTTTAGACGACTTCCAACGATCCGGATGACTATGGTATTCCGTTCTCATCACATAACGAACAGCGTGGCGAAGGTAGTGCCCTAAGTATTTGTTTATCCGAACTTTAACGACATCAAATAAGCGTAAATAAACGTAAATGCCAGAATATGTAGCATAATTGATTCACAAATATATCAAGCACTTAATCCGCATCCATTTTTCGCAATCATCATAAGACAGATTAGACATATTCAATGTCCAAACGGAGATTTGAAAAGGTGCAATATTTTTACCATCCGGGAACGATTACATCAACCAGTCAAAAACACTTCGGCTAACAAAGCCGCTATCGAGGGAAATATCTGCCATGAGCAACGAAACAAGTTCAACTGACCCTAAGAACCTGCTTCACCGGTACCTGCCGATCCTGACATGGCTGCCAAAATACAAACCCTCCTGGCTGCGCCACGATCTCATTGCCGGGCTGACCATCTGGGCGGTGCTCGTGCCGGAGGCGATGGCTTATGCCGGGATTGCAGGAGTGCCCCCGATAATGGGGTTGTATACCCTTCCCCTCCCGCTATTTTTTTATGCCATCTTCGGCACGTCACGCACGCTTGTTGTGGGGGCGGATTCGGCGGCGTGCCTGATCTCCGCAAGCGCAGTTGGCGCATTGGCTGCCTGTGGTGCGGCTGAGTATCTGGCGCTAACAACGGCGATGGCGATAGCGGTAGGGGTATTCCTTATAGTGTTTGGAACGCTGCGTATGGGGTGGATAGCCGACTTTATCTCGATCCCGGTGATGGCAGGCTTTCTCGAAGGAGTAGTCCTGGTCACAATCATCGGTCAGGTGCCCAAGCTCTTCGGAATCGGTGGTGGTGGTGGCAATTTCTTTGAAAAACTTTTGGCGATTATCCAGGGGCTGCCCGATACCAACCTGACAACGATGGCGCTCGGTTTTGGCAGCATCGTGTTGATCGTTGCCATCGGTCGGCATGTCTCGAAATTGCCGGCTGCACTCACGACCATCATCATCTCCATTGTGGCGGTTTCAGCGCTGGACCTGGCAACTAAAGGCGTTGACGTGGTCGGCACACTAAGCACCGGCTTGCCGCCCATAAGTTTGCCAGACGCAAGCCTGATAGATTATATGGCTGTTATCCCGGGCGCTATGGCGATAGTTCTACTCGGCTACATAGAGACGACTGGCGCTGCCTCGAAGGAGGATGGAAGAATCGATCCCGATCAGGAGTTGGTTGCCCTTGGCACTGCTAATCTGGGCGCGGGCTTAAGCTCGGGATTTGTTGTGGCGGGCAGCCTGTCAAAGACGTCGGTTGCTATGGGCGCGGGCGGGAAGACACAGATCAGCCATGTCGTAAGCGCAATCCTTGCGATCCTGACGCTCCTTGTACTGATGCCGCTATTTGCCAACCTGCCCGAAGCGACGCTGGCAGCCATCGTGATCGTGGCGATGGTCGGTCTTGACCAGACTGCCAAACTCAAGAAAGCGATGAAATTCAGTCGCACAGAGTTTGCGCTGGGTCTGGTCTGTTTCATTGGCGTGCTTACCCTCGGCGTGTTGGAGGGCGTGGGTCTTGGAGTCGCCCTCTCACTTCTGGTACTGATCAAGAAGGCATGTCGCCCGGGCACAGCCGTTCTGGGCAGGGTTCCCGGTGAGCGGACCTATTATCGGGACGTTCGGCGACGACCGGATGCAGAAACGATGCCCGGGCTGCTTATCTTCCGTTTTGACGCCAGACTCATCTTCTTTAACTGCAACTTCTTTGCAAGTGAGGTGAAACGCAATATTGCAAAAGCCAGGGAACCGGTGAAAACGGTTCTGATTGACGCAGAAGCCATGAACGATATCGACATCACAGGCGCGGATTGCCTGATAAAGCTGAACACGGAACTGAACCGCAAAAATATTGTTATGTTCCTCACCCATGTAAGGGACCCACTACGAGACAAGATGCACCGGATGGGAGTCGTCGATGCGATTGGGTCAGGTCACATCTACGAAACCACCCGAGACGGCGTCGATGCTTTTGTCGCATCAAGGAACACGCTGCCGGTGATAGGGGATGACATGACTCCATGATGGTTATATCTGCCTGATTATCCCGTAGCCAAAGACCGCGATCGTGACCACAACAGAGGTGTGCTGTAGACGCCGATGTGGTATATCCCCGAATCCATCAGATATTTCAGCACGGTATACGGCAGCGTAGTAAAAAAGTACATGTTCAATAACTTGCGGTGAACCACATACGTGTTTAGCTAACCACAAGATTGCACAGATTTCCACGAGATTTCTGTGTTAATCTCGTATAATCTCGTGGTTTTATATGAGGATATTCACACAATATTGAGTGAGTATGTAAAAAATACCGTAAACACGAGATACGGGATTACGATGCCGTGTTCGACCGCATAAACGTGTGTCGGGCTGTATTAATACTTAAGAATCCTCTCGATTCCACCCGCAAGGTAGAATGCGAGCGCATAATCGATTACGACCGCAACAGAGAGAACGAGTGGAATCGCTCTATAGTTGCGCTAGATCGATTGCAAGTTCTGCGATATTTACCGCATAATCACCGATCCGGATAAGACTATCGAAGACGATTTCCGGCGAGGAAATGGCTGTGGCAGACGTGGCAGCAGAAACCGACTTTGATAAACGCTCCTTTGCCCGGGCATTCTCTGAGATAACCTCATTTGCAAGAGATACATCCGACTTCCGGAGCGATTCAATGCTGCTTATAACCAGATTCTGCGGAACACTGACAGATTCCCTAATCGGGGGTGCAGTAGCCGGGATGCCAGTGTGGCTGAACGTATCAGCGATCTTGACCGCATGGTCCCCGATCCGCTCGAGATTCCCTGCTGCCAGCCGATAATAGAACGACTCGATGAGGCTCAATTTATCCGTCTCCAGTGACCTGATCAGATTCAACCGATTGACGAATTGTTTTGAGATCAGCAGGTACGCCCGATCGACCTCATCATCCCTTGAGATGATTTCCCTCAAGATTTCATCATCCTCTGTCCCGAGATAATTTATCAAACCATCAAGCATCAGGGATACAAGCGATGACATCCGTTTAATCCCCTTTCCTATCGTAAATTCCTCGAAATCAAGGAGATCCTGGATCGCGACCTTTTTATCAGTCTCTTCAACCACCTCAAAACCGATTAAATCATGACATGTTCTTTTCACATCCCTTGCCATCGCCTTTGGGATGTGATCTGCATAAATCTCGATGGATGAGTATCCCATCACATACGCGCCTATGAGGTCTCGCATGGTTGCATCAGTGGACTTATCGAATTTCAATCGCTTCATGCGGGGATCCTGCCCGTGTTCGAGCGGGGTGATCACAATCGACCCGTCATCCAGATATGCGACCCTGACCAGCGATCCGGCGACCAGCCCAGAATCGACAGCCCATCTCTTCGGTAGCGTGACGATGTATGTCGATTTCCCGGTCACCTGCACCTTTCTGGTTTCCATAGCAGTCCTCAGTTCAACTTCACCCGGTCACCTGTTGTCATATACACCACGCTTTCGCAGATATTGCCGACATGATCTCCGATCTGCTCAAGATACTGTGCCACAGACGTCAACTGTGATTCATCGTCGACCTTTCCCATATCCTCAACTATCCGCGTAATCGACACCCGCCTGAGCTGGTCAAACAACGCATCGAGCTCATCGTCACGCTTTGCAATCTCGTAAGCCAAATCTGAGTTCAACTCACCAAAGGCACGCAGTGCGCCGCCAAGCATCTCGCATACTATATGAGCCATTGCGGAGATATCGATCAGGGACCTGACGTGTTTCTTATCCCTGGTTTCGATTGCAACCCTTGCAATATCCACGGCAAGGTCACTCATCCGCTCGATATCGAGATTGATCTTGACCACAGCCCCTATCGTCCGCATGTCCTGTGACACTGGATGCTTCGGTACGGGAAGCTGCATACAGAGCACATCGATATCTGCAGAAAGACTATCAATCCCTGCATCGCCGGTTATCACCGCCTCTGCCTGCTCGACATTGTGATCCCGCAGTGCCTCAACCGAGTCCTTGATCGCTGAATTTGCCAGTTCTCCGAGCCTCAAAACGTTCTGTTGTATATTTACAAGTTTCTTGTAGTATTGTTCTTGAACCATCATAGTCCTCCTTATTCCACTATCCAAACCTTCCTGTGATATAATCCTCAGCACTCTTCTTTTCCGGATTAAAGATCTGCTTCGTCTTTCCAAGCTCAATCAGCTCTCTGTGAAGGAAGAATGCCGTGTGATCAGATACTCTCGCCGCCTGCCGCATATACGACCTCCCCCCAACAATCGTGCGTGCCACAACAGGAAGTTCCATCCGTTCTGAGACAACCAGCGGGTCGGCACGTTTCCCGATCTCGATTGACCCGGTTGTAGTATTGAGCCCCCATCATGGTGGCATAACCCGATCAGCGACCAGTTCCCGCTCACCGCCCGGAAGCACCTTGTAAATCCGCAGATCCTCATCATCGATCTCTATCAGGTTGTAGCACTGCGTCGTTCTCGCCTTGATCTTATTTGAACATGCAGTTCCTGCATTTGCCACAAACATCTCATTCAGCCTCCAGACGTACGGCACATGCCGGTGTCCACAGAGCACGAGATTAACGCCGCAACTGTCGAGCAGTTCAAGCACATCGCCTGAATCCACTGGAATCTGCTCCTCCCTGCCGGTCATCGGAACCGGGATCAGGTGATGGTGGAGCGCGAAGACCTTGAAATCGTCAGTCTCAAAACTCTTCGCAATCCAGTCATACAGGTCCCTGCCAACATGCCCGTCATCGATGTCGGGCTGGGACGAATCCACTCCGACGACCGTGACGCCAGAAGAGGTGTGGTATGAGGATCGTGCCCCGAAGAAGTCCTCGAAGTACAGGTACCCGACGTTTCTCGAATCGTGATTTCCGGGGACGATCACCTTATTTTCGCAATCGATCCAACCAATCACCTCTTTTGCATTCTTAAACTCAGGATAAGAGCCGTTCTGGGTCAGATCCCCTGTGACAACCACGATATCCGGAGCGATCTCATTGATGCTGTCTACCACACTTCCTGCAACATCAGCGAGAAAGTGGGCGCTCGATGCGTGGATATCCGAAAGGTGCACGATCCGTATCACTTTATCGCCCCGAAACAGGTATGAAACGCACCTCCGAAACGATCTTCTGCCCATCTCCTGAGAGCACGAAGTCGAGGAACGCTTGCTCATCCTCGTCCGGATCGCCATTTGTAATCATCCATAGCGTTCTTGAGATCGCATAATCACCGCTTCGAATGTTCGCAATCGTGGGCGGGATGCCATCGAGTTTGACTGCTTTGACATCAGGATTGACGTATCCAAGAGACAGAAAGCCGATGCTCTGCTCATTTCCGGCGATGGTTGTTCGCACCTTGCCGTTTGAGTCCTGAATGATCGCATGATCTGTGATCTCCTTCTTGATGGGTGCAAGAACTGCCTGCTCGAAGCAATCCCTTGTCCCTGAGCCTGCCTCTCGGGAAACGACCATGATCTCTGCGTCCTCGCCTCCGAGATCCAACCAGTTCGTGATCTCGCCTGTGTAGATGCCCTGAAGCTCTTGCATCGTGAGATCGCTGACCTGGTTAGATGGGTGGACGACGATGGCGACGCCATCCTTTGCGATGCCATGAGTCACAAGATCCGGGTACAACTCCCTCTCAGAGTCCTTAATGTCGCGGGATGCATCTCCGAGGTCCACGGTGCCGTCAGCGACAGCCTTCACGCCGTGCGAGGAGCCGCCTCCGGATACATATATCTGGCTGCCCGGATTTTCCCCCATGAACACGCGTGCGCACTCCTCTGCTATCGGGAGGACTGTTGTCGATCCTGCAATCTGCAATCGTAATGATGAAGAAGCATCCGCATCATCATTGCCGCCGATACAACCTGATCCGAGCAGTGCTGCGGCAATCACTGCGGCGGTCAGGATAAATGTCGCCACTGTTGTATGTGACGAAAAACTATGTGTTGTGTGTGATTTTTTCATTTTTGGTATCACCGCGGTAACATGGACAGCGAGAATATATATAGTTTTTCCAAATAAATATAGAGATTCTATATACTATGGGTAGGTGGTCTGCACAGTATATATTCTATTGTTCACAGTTCTGGCAGGTACCCTGCAAAACCACGATTTTTCGCGTAAGCGGCAGCAACGCTATACCAAACCGCATCAGTCTTTTGTGATTCCCAGGGTATCGCCAGGAGTACGGGAGGGGGATGCCAGATCCTGCTGGAGTTTTCCCGGGTCCCACGCGGGGCAATTTTATTGAACACGCAACTACAATACTCATTCATGAATCTGCTTGATGAGATTGCGAACCGCGCGAGGGTGAGCAGAGCGCGTGTCGGTGTCGGCGTTGGCATCGGCGTCGCCGCAGATGCGCTCAACAAGTCTGTGCTCGCAGATATCCGAAGCGCTTCTGAGTTTGCCGATATCGTGCTGATCGGGAAGCCCGAACAGATACGCACGATCGACACCGATCTTGGAACCGTTTCTTCGGAAAACCCGGAACTCGAACTGGTGCGGCAGCTTGCAGGCGGGCGCATCGATGCCGCCGTACGAGGCACGCTCAGCGCCACAAAGACCCTCAGCCACCTCAGGGATGTGTTCGGGGTTCCCGCGTTGCAGAGGCTCGCCCTCCTCACAACCGCGGATGGTGTGCCTTTTTTCCTTGCGCCGGTCGGGATCGACGAAGGCAATTCGCGGGATGATAAGATCGAGTTAATCTGCAAAAGCGTATCATACATCGCTGCAAAATTTGGAATCCGTCTGCGGGTGGCGGTTCTTTCCGGAGGGCGGTTCGAGGACGTTGGCAGGAGCGCCCTGGTGGACCGGAGCCTTGCCGACGGCGATTTTACCTGCGGTAAGCTGCGTGAGCTTGGAATCGATGCAAAGCACTACGGGATTCTGATCGAGGATGCGATCAAGGATGCGAACTTCATTGTTGCGCCCGACGGGATCACAGGAAACCTGATCTTTCGCACACTGACGTTTCTTGGCGGCGGAAACGGCTTTGGCGCACCCGTGCTTATGGAACCGGTGTTTGTGGACACGTCAAGAGTGAAAACGAATCTTTCGAATGCGATCATGCTTGCAAGCGCACTGACGTGGACTGATGAGCGCTGAGCACCCGGTTATCAGACGGGATGCGCACATGTAACTGCGATACCACAACATTATATCCCATAATATGGCTCTAATATCATAATGGTACACAAAACACTCTCGCCAGTGGAGCGGGACAGGTTGCTGCACAGGCTGCACGGCTATCTGGCGTGGGTCGGCGCTGAGATACCGCCTGTCTTCGAGGTCGATGACATGCAGATCCAGCTCCACGAACTGGTCTGGCGACTTATCAATAAAAAAGAACTGACTGATGACGAGATCACCGGGATCGAATCGTTGATCTGCGCTCTTGAAAAAAAGGAGTTATGCGACGAAGCTGCCATCGCAGAAGCAGATATAACGGAAGAAGAGGCAAATAATTTATATAACGAGGCATCCGGACTTTTACGCGCTATTATGGATTTGAAAGACCTCGAACGCGGGGCGCGTCCGGATGATTACGATCTTCGCAGGAAAGTGGCACAAAAGAAGGTCCGGGACGCCCACAGCCTGCTCAAATTTGTGGAGAAGCTCGGATAGGGATTGCCATGGACACAAGACCCACCCTCGATGAATACTTCATGAACATCGCAGAAGTCGTTGCGACCAGATCGACCTGCCTGCGAAACTATGTAGGCGCTGTGATCGTGCGTGACAAGCGCATCATAGCAACAGGCTACAACGGCGCACCCCGGAATCTTGAGCACTGTCTCGACATTGGCTGCATCAGGGATCAGGAGAATATCGAGTCAGGGACGATGCACGAGGTCTGCCGGGCGGTTCATGCCGAGCAGAATGCGATCATCCAGGCTGCGCTGCACGGTGTGAGCACCATGGGGACAACGATCTACTGCACCCACCAGCCGTGCGTGCTCTGTGCAAAGATGATCATCAACGCAAACATCATCCGCGTGGTTTTTGTACAGGCATATCCGGACTCCCATGCGCTTGAGTTCTTTGAGGAGGCAGGAGTCGAGGTTGTACGGATGAATCGGGATTAGGGGCGGAGACGCGGACTTCCGCGGACATGGGCTTGAACTGAAACCGGGAAATTGTATATCCCGCAGCATCCGGGCAATAAAAACGATTTTTTCACAAAAAATCGAGTAAAAACTGCCCTTCGGGTGGGGATGGCGATATACTTTTTCGTAAATGGAAATGGTGCATAGAGTGACTGGGCGCTATAGTATACCATAAAAAAGAATTTGGGCTGCCAAATTGTATGGCAACCCATTTTTCCGCCACCTGCAGAATTGTTGTCGCTAATCACTCAGGAAGTGGTGGCATCCGGGGCACTCCGGGAGGTAGCTCGTCATCGCCACTGCCTCCGCCGCCACCAAGCTCACCAATCCCGCCAAGCGCGGTGATATCCAGGATCTCAGTACTCGCCGGAATATCAAACGTGCTGTCAGGAATGTTTCCGTTCACAT
>JAIWAP010000066.1:0-9058 GCA_048634345.1 Methanobacteriota archaeon
CAAAGAAATCCAGAACGAGGACTACTTATGATAAAAGACGGACGCTTCATACTCGACGGCATGGAAAACGTTGTGATAAACATCGGCAAAATTACCACCGAGGAGGAGCTTGCCGAAGAGGAATGGGAGCCGATGGGTCCCACGCCAAAACCGGGCATCCTCTCGCTTCGAAATTGGGACCACCGCCTGCTCAAGGACTTCCCACCATTCTACGCGCCGATCTGCGACATGTGCTGCCTCTGCACGTACGGAAAATGCGATCTCTCAGAGAACCGCAAGGGCGCGTGCGGAATCGACATTGCGGCACAGCAGGCGCGCATGGTCCTGATCGCATGTTGCATCGGGACCGCAGCGCACGCGGGGCACGCGAACCACGTGCTGCACGAACTGATCAAATGGCGCGGAAGAGATCACCCGATCGATCTTGGTCCCTACATCGATGTTGAGGCGCCGATCATCAGAACCGTTGTCGGCACCATACCAAAGACGCTTGGCGATCTCGAGGAGATACTCGATTACGTGAACCAGCAGCTTGTACACGCGCTCTCGTCCGCGCACACGGGTCAGGAAGGTTCCTTCATCGATTTCGAGTCAAAGGCGCTGCATATCTCGATGATCGACAACCTTGCAAAGGAGGTCGCGGACATCGCGCAGATCGCAGGGTTCGACTTCCCGAAGGGTGACCCTGACGCCGCGCTCGTTGAGTTCGGGTTCGGCGCTGTTGATCGGACAAAACCTATCATCGTCTTCATCGGGCATTACCCTGCTGTGAGCGTCGCAACGATCGATTACATAGAGGAACAGGGACTCTCTGACAAGATTGAGGTCTGCGGAATCTGCTGTACCGCAATTGAGACGAGCAGGTACAGCGCAGCAGCAAAGGTCATCGGTCCATTATCCATGCAACTCTTCTTCGTGCGCTCAGGAATTGCTGATGTGCTCGTCTTGGATGAGCAGTGCGTGAGGACTGATCTTCTGGAGGAGGCACAGAAGACCGGGGCGCCACTGATCCTCACAACCGATAAAATATGCTACAACCTGCCTGACGTTACGAATCGCGATTCCGACAAGGTCGTCGCGGATCTTCTGAACGGCACGCCCGGCGTTCTGATATCAGACCCGCACAAGGCAGCAAAGGTGATAACAGAGACTGCACTTAAGATAAAACCGAAGCGGGACGGTCTCAATCACTTACCGGAACTTGAGGAGGTGCAGAAGCTTGCAGAGGAGTGCATCAAATGCGGCTGGTGCGACCGGGCGTGTCCGAACAGCCTTCCTGTCCGCGACGCAATGGTTGCTGCAAAGGAGGGCGATCTTTCCAAACTGTCCGATCTCTTCAGCCCGTGCATGAGTTGCGGCAGGTGCGAATCCGAGTGCAAGAAAGACCTTCCGATCGTGAGCATGATTCTTAAATCCGCTCAAGAGATCGCATTTGGCGAGACGTACACGATGCGGGCTGGAAGAGGACCTGTTCTTGACACTGAGATCAGGAAGGTGGGCGCTCCGCTCGTATTAGGAGAGATTCCGGGAATCGTTGCGCTCGTCGGCTGCAGCAACTTCCCTAATGGCGAGGTCGAGGTCGCAAAGATCGCTGAGGAGTTTGCACGCCGGAACTACATCGTCGTTGCAACGGGCTGCTCAGCAATGGCGATGGCGATGTACCGCTGCGAGGACGGACAGACGCTCTATGAAAAATATCCGGGTTCGTTTGATGCGGGCGGTGTTGTCAACATCGGCTCGTGCGTTGCAAATGCCCATATCATCGGTGCCGCAATCAAGGTCGCGGCAATCTTTGCCCGCCTCCCGCTGCGAGGAAACTTCGAGGAGATCGCTGACTATATCTTAAACAAGGTCGGTGCATGTGGTGTCGCGTGGGGTGCGATGAGCCAGAAAGCAGCATCCATCGGTACAGGCACCAACAGGTGGGGAATCCCTGTAGTCCTTGGTCCGCACGGATCAAAGTACAGACGGGCGTACATCAGCAACAAGGAGTTAAGCGAGTGGGAACTCTACGACAAACGGACTGGCGAGGTCGTGGAGGGCGAACCGGCTCCTGAACACCTGGCATATCCCGCGGAGACGATGGAAGAGGCGATCGTTCTAATTGCTAAGTTCTGCATCCGACCGAGCGATAATGCGAAGGGACGACAGATCAAACTCTCAAACTACGTGGATCTGCACAAGAAATACATGAAAACGCTCCCTCCTGACCTGCATCTCTTCATCCGAAACGAGCGTGACATCCCGATCACGATCAAGGCAGAGGTCATGGAATATCTGGAAGAAGTCGGCTGGAAGCCAAGAAAGGCGATAGGCGAGCCAAGCAGGCTTGTGCCTGAGGAGGAGGTCTAAATGACACGAGCATACCAGTGCGCAAACGTCCCGGGTCCGCATCTCGGGAAAGTCGCAACCTCTGCGAGCGTTGCGGCGGCGATAAAGAAAGCAAAGCGCCCGGTTCTCATCGTTGGAAGCGAGCTTGCAAATCTCGACTGGTCGCTGGATCTTGCAAAGAAGCAGGATATCCCGGTCGTTGCAACGGCACACGTTGCAGGTGTGATTGCAGAGATGGGCGACCATCCGGACCGTGTGCTCGGCGCAATCGAGATCACGAATCTTCTGAAGAGTCCGGAATGGGGCGGGATTCGAGGCGAGGGGCAGCACGATCTTGCGATCTTTGTGGATGTCAAGTATTATCTTGAGGCGCAGATGCTCTCGGCACTCAAGCACTTTGCGCCGCATATCAAGACGATCTCGCTGACAAAGGGGCATCAGCCGAATGCCGACCAGTCGCTTCCGAATCTGAGCGAGAAGAAGCTGGGCGAGTTTCTGGCAGGGGTTGTGGAGGGGCTTGCTGAGGCGTAAGGTGGAGGATCGGTTCGGGCGGGTATGGCTGCATACGATGGATGATGACCGCAAAAACTTGAATTACGTTCAAGTTTGGGCGGGAGTTTTATGTGTGATGAGTTTTGATCTATCCGGTATGGAACGAGGAGAACTCCGTCATGGTCGATGCATGACAACGCGTCTGACTGATTGCATGCAGAACATCAGCGCAGCTAAACCGAATGCGGGAAGGCGATGTGCAGGCATTGGACTTAAGTCCGGGGTTTAGTGATACCAAAGTTGGAGGATAAAATGAAATTTGATATTACTAAATATAAACCTTATAAAGATTATAGGGGACAATGTAAATTCAAATCTATTAAAGAAAAAAAAATGGTGTGGCCAAAAACTGATAAAAAATATATATTGGGGAATAGATATGTTCTTAGACCAATAAAAGAAGATGAAATAGAAGAAATTGTGCAGGTTTATAGAGAAGGACTTCCAGAAGTATATGGAAATTATGAATTTGATTATATCCTATGGTCTGATAGATTATCGAAAGAATTACAAAATGAGAACGGATTTATGAAAGGAGATATCTTATCTATTGTTGCAGAAAAAGTCGACGAAAAAAAATTGGTCGGCTCTGTAATGCTGAAGAAGAATTCTCAAAACATGAGTATTTATTGGGAACACGGAGTAATCCATCCCGAATATAGAGGACAAAAAATTTTCAAAGAATTATGTATATATTGTGATAAAATCACTGAAAACACAGGAACTGAATATGCAAGTGCATTGGCCGTGACATTTCATAATGTTAGCCAAAAGGTATTAGAATCATTAGGGTGGAAGACTAGAGGCATATTTCCAGGAGCCATTGCAGTATGGAATCATGAAGATAAATATTGTAGACACTCGTTCATTTATTTTGACAAGTTCTATAATGATGGAGACGAACTAGTTCCAAAAGATATGGAGTTAACTCCAAAAATAGAATCGATTTTTGAATGTTTGAAATTATAAATTTATTTTGAAGATTATTAAGATTATATCCTGAATGATTGGGTCAAGTCATTATTTGGAAAGGCTCAACACATCGCGTACACTTTTTCAAGTGCTCGATAGGCTCAACACATCGCGTACAGTTGTGAAATTTCAAGCGTAAAAACATAGCGCATCCGATGATGCGTTATGGCAAAACCAAACGAAACATATACAGAAGAGGAACAGGAGCGTATTGATGCGGTCAATCGACGTCAGAGGGGCGAACGACCCTCCAAAATCTGCAAAAGTCTTGGCAGGTCCAGATCATGGTTGCAAAAATGGGTTGGGAGATACAACAGCCTCAATAAAAACAGTGAGAAGGGGTGGTTCAAGGAAGAGTCCAGAGCACCGAAGAATGTTCACAGGAAAACGGATTCGGAGATAGAACAACTTGTGGTGACCGTGCGGAAGTCGTTGATGGAGGGGGGAACAGAAGACGCAAAGTATCGCTGTATCGGAGCCGTTGAGATACAATTGCATATGCACGAGCTTGGTTACTCAGAAGATGAGATGCCAGGCCTGTCAACAATCAAACGCATCATCAAAAGAAACGGTCTGGTAGTTCAAAATAGAAAACGATACATCAGATGCAAGTCCAAGAAACGGTACACCCTGCTGAATCCGACTAAAACAAATGAGGTCCATCAGATGGACTTTGTGGGACCGCGACACATCAAAGGCTACGGGCGGATCTCGTCCCTGAACTTGATTGATGTTGTTAGCAGCAAGGCACACATCCAGCAGTACGCATGCCAGACTATGGACAACGTGATCGAGTTCTTGCTCGATTGCTGGACTAAAAATGCGATTCCGAATTATCTTCAAATGGATAATGGCGCCTCATTTAGCGGTGATTTAATACATTCAAGGCATTTCAGCCGTGTCGTGAGGTTGTGCCTCCATCTCGGCGTCGAGCCCGTGTTTATCGCACCAAGCAAGCCATGGATGAACGGTAAAATAGAAGACTTCAATGGGGATTTTGGGGCGAAGTTGTGGGAACGAGAACAATGGACAGATCTGGAACACATTCGGAGAGAGGCGAAAACTTTCCTGATGCGGCACAATAATCGCCAGGACTGGAAGTATCGGAAGATTGATTTGGAGGCTATACCGCACCGCAAACTTCCAGAGGATTTCGAGATCGGTGCGGATAGTCTGCCAATCACAGAGGGCAAAGTGCACTTTATCCGGCAGGCGAAGGGAGACGGAACAATCAGTGTGCTGAATGAAGATTTCGATGTCGGTGAATCGTTGGCTTATGAATATGTCTGGGCTACTGTCGGCACAAAAGATGGCCAGTTAATGGTCTACTATCGAGAGAAGAACGCAGAAAAGGCGGGACTTATCAAGATTTATGAGTACAAGATTGGTGAAAATGTAAAAAGATTCGAAGAGAAGTTCTGAACGCGAAAAGTGTACGCGATGTGTTGAGCCTTTCCACTTATGCACCCACGTTGATGCCCTGCAATTCTATTGCAGGGTACGTGACTTCGGAGGGCATTTCTTACTCGCAAACTTTTCACAAAAGTTTGACGGCTCCTCCCATTCAAAAACTGCCCTCCAGGGTTAAACACCGGTTTTCACTTGCAAACTTTCACAAAAGTTTGATGGCTCTACCGGCGCCCACACTCAAAAACTCATACCCCCCAACCCCACCCGAAGGGCAGTTTTTACTCGATTTTTTGTGAAAAAATCGGGCATTTACGCCACTTTCTTGATCGCAAGAATAGAACTGTGAACCTTTCTCGCGATCGTTTCCGGTGCGGTCTTGTGCATGAGCCGCTTTAGCACGCTCTCATTCTTCGAGCCCATAACAAGCAGGTCGAAGCGCTGTTGTCTGGTAAGTCTTGCGATCTCATCACCCTGCTTGCCAACAAGCACCTTCGAGCTTGCCGTAACTCCTCTGTCACGCGCGATATCCGCAATAGAGTCTGCGAGCGCCTGCCCTCGTGCCAGCCGGTTCTCTTTCATCTTGGTAAGCAGCGTATCAGAGGTCTTAACGGTCTCACCAAGCCTTCTGCGCTGTCTTCCAGCCCCTGATGACGCGGCAGCCTCTGGCAGGTAAACGACCCGCTCTGTGACGAGCCCCTCTTCGAGGTCCACGACCTGAACCGCAGTCAGTTCGGCATCGTACCCGTCAGCAACCTTTGCAGCGCATTCAGCGATGTTGACCGGGCTGTCTGCCGAGACAAGGATCTTCTTGTAGTCGCCCTTGTCATGATCAAGGTCCTTTACCATGAGCAGGTTGTACTTCGAGATGTTGAGGAGTCCGGCTGCACGATCGCTCAACCCTTGTCCTGTTGTTGCGCCGCGCGTACCTGTTATCAACATGTTCGGATCGATGTCCCGTGCAATCTTCATGATGTCCTTTGGCTGGTCCGTGGACGCCTTCTGTCGCACATCAGCGATCTCGACGCCGTGGTCTGCTGCCATGTCACTGATTCTTGTAAGTCTGTCTTGAAACAGGTGTCGTGCAGCTTCGGTTTTGCGGCTGGAGTCAAACCAGCGCGTGTTTCTGATCTCGGTTGCCACAAGCTCGGCATCCAGATGCTCCGCCATTGTTATGGCGTGTACGGCGGTGGCATCCAGATCAGATGCACCGTCGACCAGTAGTTGGAATCTTCGTGTCATTTCTCTTGCACCTCTTATGTGATCATTTCCAGTCGTTTTTCGGTTTCTGCTCGAAAGCCGTCTTCGCGCGACCATCATCTTTTCGGTCTCTTCGCGCGTGTTCGGCATCTCACGATTAACATTCTGTAATGTCACCAGTATATACTCAATTGATACTAAAAATCGAGAAAGTGTCTTTTAGGGAACAATGGGTGTCAAAAACTGCACATCACAGTTAGCCTGTTGATACCGGGTGCCAGATGCGTGTGGGAGTTGCCGGACTGCTGTCCACTTCTCGTGAAATGGTGGGTTCTATGCCCACCGATCACAATGTGTTATGTACCATAGGTATCGTGACATCCAAAAGACTTTTTATATTGCAAACCACATTCAGGTTAGGTATGGTACTCAGAAAACACATCGCGCTTGAGGATGAACACCTGCGGAAGATAGAACCGCTCCTCGAAAAGCACAAAGGCAACCTCAGTGCTGCGATACGGGACGCCATCGACTTAACCGATGTCGCGCTGCAGTATTATGGCAGTGTCAAGGATGCCACGTTCCTGATCGCAACGCTCCGTGAGATCAGGGAGGATCAGGCGATCGTCCCGAAGCCGATCTTCGATTACATGCTCACCCAGACAAAAGACCTTGTCATCGAAAAAGAGGTTCTGGATCATGTTTTTGATCCATCCGAGGTGACAACCATCTCGGAATTCGAGGAAGCGATGCGAAATCTCTGCACTGGTCTGTACTGGGATGCTCTTATCAGCATAACCCCTGACGATGACCGGAACCCATCGAGTGTCCATGCAGAGATCAAAGGGATCGACCACGGTAAACGGCAGTTTCTTGCAGGAATCCTCGGGTCATACCTGACATCCTCTTCGCTCGGGATCACAGAGATGCGTTCGCACCTCGACACGCTCAAGATCGATTTTGAACGAAAAGCAAGCCCGAATGAAGCATATAACGATCTTCTGAAGAATGTTGGCTGCATGCAGGAGACGGTTAAGGAACTGCATGCAAAGCCCGCGTTCTGGAGATCGTTGATCCATGAGTACAGCGCGGCGAACTACGAGATCGTCGCACTGCACAGGAAGTTCTACGAGGACCTCCTGATCGGCAAGACGCCGCGGGCGATCATGACCTCAGAATGCCTCTGTGCGAAGCTCTCATTAGGTGAGCCGCTGCAGGAGGTGCTCTCTGATCTGAAGCATGTCGCTGAGACCTCGCGCATCGTCAACCGGATGGACATCGATGGCGAGGACATAACGATACATCACAGCTACCGGACGATGCGGGCTGTCGAGAAGCTGAAGGACATCCTCTTATGTATGCTTGAGGCGGCAGGGCTCAATTATGATTTTCAACTGACCAGCAACATGATCATGCTGAAGCACCGTCCCGAGGTTGAGGCAAAGATCAATGAACTGATTAGCTTTGTCGGAGTCAAGGATATCTTTGATGAGCCACTGCGTGAGCTCTCGGCGTTTCTGAGGGGGCAGGGCATCGATTCTGACCGCCACATGCGTGTCTTCGGGAGAAGAGTGGGACGGCGGGTCATATCTGACTATGAGAAGCGGTATGGCACGATATGGACTGCTGATAAGTTCAGGGACGCGCTCGTGAGAATCGATAAGATACCTGGGCGTGAGTCAGCGTGGGACGTGAGTGGCAGCACCGCACATTACACGGTGCACAAGTGCCCACTTGCCAATGATGCCGATGCATGTCACGTCTGCCGGGGGATATTTCGGGGCGCGATGCACTGCGCATTCAAGGGAATGGCAGAACTTGAGGTCAGGAAGCTATTGAGCCACGGCGATGAGTACTGCGAGGTCTATGTGCACGAGGTCGGGTAAACCCTGATCAGATCCCCTCATGTTTGCGTGTAAGGGCGAGCCGACGCAGACTGGGCAGGAAATTTGAACCGGTGTAGAGATTGAAAAATCCAGATAGAATAGAGCGATGAGCATCGTGCTGACGGCTCAGCCCACCTTGATTCCGAACACCTCTTTCACTCGCCGGCACCAACCCCGGATCATCTGCGCGGCAAAGATCTTGATTGGGGTGCGCTTTCCATAAACCCGGGTCTTCCCATCACGGATTGCATCCAGCACAGCTTGCTGGTTGCGTTCTGCTGTAATCTCGGTCACAGCATACCCAATCATCATCACGGCATGTGCATCGCTGCCCGACACCGCCGGAATCCCCATCGCAAGCGCCATCCGCTCGGCTTTCCTGTTCGCCTCTCCTGTGATGAACCTCGAGTTGAATATCTCGACTGCATCCACATTCAGGTCTGAGAAATCCCCGATGCCGTGGCTCAACCGCTTGAACGGATGCGGCACCACGACGACGCCGCCAAGCTCGCGTATGCGTGCAACTGTCTCCTGCGGCGTTTGTTTCGGAGGAATATCCTCCCGCACCCCAAGAGCGATGATGTGCCCCTTCGTCGTTGTTATCTCGATTCCGGGAATCACAATCAGCGGGAGATTGAGTTCCTTTGCGCGTTGTTCTCCGATGACCCCGCCTTTCGTCGTGTCGTGGTCGCAGATCGCAATCCCGTCAA
>JAIWAP010000067.1:0-8808 GCA_048634345.1 Methanobacteriota archaeon
CCAAGCCCGATCACGAACCCGATCACAGGAACGCTGATATCGCTGTTGTACATGCCCGCCTTGATCTCGGTTGTGACCGCGCCCTCGCCTGTTCCAAGCGAGATGTTCTTGTCGAGCACAACCACCACCTTCGCATCAGCGACCACTTTCTTGATCTCATCGATCGGAAACGGTCTGAATGCGCGGATCTTGAGTAGCCCAACCGGCTTTCCTTTGCCCCGGAGATCGTCAACCACATCCCGAAGAGTCCCGACTAATGATCCCATCGCAACAAGGATGATCTCTGCGCCGTCTGTGTGATATGTGTCGATCAGACCGCCGTAGTACCTGCCAAAGCTCGACTCAAACTTCTTTGCTGCGCCTACTATCTTCGATCGCGACGCGTCCATCGCCTGCTCCACAAGATACCGGAAGTCCATGTAGTACGCAGGATCAACAAACATGCCAAATGACGCCGGATTATCCGGATCAAGCACCCGCAACGGCAAAAATTGCGGGAGAAATTCGTCCACCGCCTTCTGGTCGAGAAGATCCACTGGCTCAAATACGTGCGATAGAATGAACCCGTCCATACAGACCATCACCGGAAGCGAGACATCAGGATCCTCTCCAATCATGTACGCCTGCGCTGTCGCATCAACAAGTTCCTGCGCATCCTCGATGTAGAGCTGGATCCAGCCCGTGTCACGCTCTGCAATACTGTCCTGGTGGTCGTTCCAGATGTTAATCGGCGCCGACATAGACCGGTTCACAATCGTCATCACAATCGGGAGCCTCATGCCCGCCGCATTGAAGAGCACCTCATGCATCAGCGCAAGTCCCTGCGATGTTGTTGCAGAGTATGTCCGTGCGCCCGCAGCACTTGCCCCGACGAGTGCGGATAGGGCTGAGAACTCGCTCTCGACGTTGACGTACTTTGAGTCGATTGCGCCATCGGCAACGAACTGCGACAGGTCTTCCACGATATGTGTCTGCGGTGTGATCGGATACGCAGATATCACGTCAGGTCTACACATCGCAGCCGCATGTGCAACCGCGTACGAGCCTTCGACAACCTGTCTTCCGCTTTTTAATTCTCCAGTCATTTCTCCTCCAGGACCATCTCTATGGCATCTTTCGGGCATTCAGCCGCACATACCCCGCAGCCCTTGCAGTAATCGTAATCAGCCACAAACGTGTCGCCGCCCTCGATCTTGTGAACGATCCCCTCAGGACAGAATGTTTCGCAGGTTCCGCATCCGTTGCAGAGTTCTGCGTTGAATACTGGAATGAATATCCTCCAGCCGCCGGTCTTGTTCGCAATGCTGGATCCCGCCTCTCCGATCGGTGCGTGTGGAATCATGCACCCACCGCCCCATCGTACGCACTCTGCACCGCCTCAGCATTCTTCTCCCCGACCTTTCCGGGGAATCGATCCTGCACAGCATGTTTGATTGAATCCGCGGTGACCTCCCCACTTGCGCCTGCGAATGCGCCAAGCATCACGGTGTTCATGATCGGCTTTCCGATGATATCAAGCGCTATTCTGGTTGCATCAATCGTCCTGACCACAGCTTCGGTCTCAAGGTGAAGATCCTCGGGTTTGTGCTCGGTATTGACGATGATCATGCCATCCGCCTTCAGTCCGCCGGCAACATCAACTGTTTCGATCAGTGTTGCATCCTGCACGATCACATAGTCAGGATCGTACACCTGGCTGCGCAGTCTGATCGTATGATCTGATAAACGTACAAAAGCCATCACAGGAGCGCCTCTCCGCTCCACGCCAAATGAGGGGAATGCCTGACTGTACAAGCCATCCTCGAAAGCCGCAATCGCAAGCAGTTCGGCAGCAGTGACCGAGCCCTGCCCGCCGCGACCATGAATCCGAATCTCCTTCATGATCATACGTCGATCATGGTCACGCATAAGTTTATCGTATGTAGCCAATGGAATGCCTCACGTGATCAATTCGTCCAGTCTGAACTGTTTATGCTTTTTCACGCCGAAAAACTCGTTTGCAGCACGTCTGACCGCGTCGCGATGCTCGTCCGTAGTGTATACACCCATCCGCCAGTTATCCTGCTGTGCATGACCGATGGCTGCAACGAGGTGCGACACCTCGTGAAGGCGCCTCAGTTCTTGATCAACCATGATGCTGGCGCCGGTCTCCACGATGTCAGGTGGCTTTGGTATGTCTATCAGGATATATCCGGGATCGATCCCGAGATCAGACGTAAGTTCCGCCTCGATTCTTCTTGTGTTGTTCCGGTGCTTGAGCGTACTTTTGCCCACTTCATCAAACCCGATGTATGTCGCACGCTTAAATAGCCTCCTGTCACGCAGCCGCTCTGCGATCTCGGATGGATACCCGGGATACGAGCGCATCTGCGCGAACAGATCCTGATCGTCCATCGTAGAGAGTTTCTTCGCATCAAACCCATCCTCAATCATGCGTTCGACTGCGTGCACACACATCGCCTCTGCAATCCGGGTTACATGGTGGTAATAGACAGTCGGATGCATCATGAACCGTGAGAGTAGCAGTGATTCTGCAGCCCGCACTCCACCGCTGTTGATCACGAGTTTTCCGTCTAAAAACCGCATTTCATGAATCAAGCGAATCAGATCGACCGAAAGTGGGACGCCCGTGTAATGCGCATCCCTCACAAGGTAATCCATCCGGTCAACATCGATTTCGCTGTTCAAAGCAGCGCCGAGGTTCGTCTCTCCTTTTATGTGACTGGCAACTCTCGAGATGTCAAGCGAGTTCTCCTCAAATATCCTGCCCAGATCCTGATCTTCCTTAATGACATGGTAGACATTCTCGTGCGACCTTCCGGTATGTCGCTTGATTAAGTTCTCGGTCACATGCGAGAGCGGTCCATGCCCGATGTCGTGGAGCAGGGCTGCCACGCGCAGTTCGAGCCGCCCGGCGTCATCATCGACGCGACCCGCAAGCGAGTTTGCAAGATGGTATGTGCCAAGCGAATGCTCGAATCTGGTGTGATTTGCGCCAGGATACACAAAGCTGGTCAATCCGAGCTGCCTGATGCGACGTAACCGCTGCATTGCCGGCGTATCGACCAGCGATAACATTACATCATCCAGTTCGATGTACCCATGGATCGGGTCACGAATCACGTTCATTGCTGATTGGTGGTTGTGCAGGTTTATATACATATAGCAACAATGCGAAGCTATGCAATGGGATATCCTGTATCGAGGTGTTTTATCTGGGTAAACAGAAAAAGCCAGTGGATGCACCGATAGGACGTGTGCGCACCCCGCGAAAGCATGACCGTGAGATTCTGGCAACTGTGGAAAAACTGCTTGGCGCAAACCATCTGAGGGTCAGATGTATCGATGGAACTGTGCGGACTGCCAGGATACCGGGTAGAATGAAGAAGCGGATATGGATTCGTGAAAACGACATTGTTATCATTGTTCCGTGGGATTTTCAGGATGCTAAGGCAGACGTGATCTGGAGATACACCGCGCCACAGGTCGACTGGCTCCGGCGTCGCGGCTACCTCTCATGAGACATTAAGGCATCCCGCACCATGTCAAGACTCCAACTCGAAAAAAAGATAAGGACGATTGACAGGGATATCGACAAACTTCGGATCAGGACGAAGGATTCAAAAGATTTAAAGTCTCTTGAGGGTGTTTTTGACACTTCCACATTGAAAACGCTATACCATCTTGCAAACAAAGGTTACATCGAAGCGCTCGGTGGCGTGATCAGCACGGGCAAGGAGGCGAACGTATATCATGCGCGGGGACGCGAGCGAGAGGTTGCTATAAAGATTTATCGCATCGCTGCGAGTGATTTTCGTGCAATGCAGTCTTATGTGATAGGGGATCCGAGATTCAAGAATGTGAAGCACGATAAACGGAGCATCGTCTTTACATGGACGAAGAAGGAACTGAGGAACTTGAAAAAGGCACATACCGCAGGAGTGCGCGTGCCAGAACCGTTTGTCTCACGAAACAACGTTCTTCTGATGGAGTTCATCGGGAATGATGAGATCCCCGCGCAGCAACTGCGCATGGTACCATTGACCCCGGATCAGGCGCAGGACGTCTTTGACACGACCATCGATTATATCAGGAAATTATATCTGGAAAATCTTGTACATGCCGATCTTAGTGAGTTTAACATCCTCATGAAGGGTTCTGAGGTTGTATTCATCGATATGGGGCAATCGGTGACGCTGGATCATCCGAATGCCATGAAGTTTCTGATGCGGGATATCCGCAATATAATCAGGTTCTTCAAGAGCAGGGGCGTGGAGGCAGATGAGGATGTGATTGTGGATATGATCCTTGGATGACCTCTGGCGCTACCAGTTGATATTTTTCATAGTATATACACTATAATACCCAGTCATTTTACACCCCATTCACATCTACGAAAACGTATATCGTCAGCCCCACCCGGGAGGGCAGTTTTTACTCGATTTTTTGTGAAAAAATCGTTTTTCAGCCAACGAGCGGCGCGCCGTACGATATATCCTCGAGTTCGACCGCTTTCTGCCACAACTCCTTGCAATCACACATGACGCGCAGGTCACCGGTGTCCTGTGAGATCGAGAACCTGTTGATCGCATCGGCAACGTCGGAATCGCACCTGCCGCAGTTGTGCGGACCATGCCTTGAGCCTGCACCGACCGGATCGGACGTGATTATCAGGTCCGGGTTCTCGGTCTTTGCCTGCCGCAGCACGGATATCGCACTCCATAGCCACGGCGGACGGTAATCGCCGCGCCTTAGCAGTTTTTCAACAAACGTCCCCCTCTGGACGTTGCACAGATTAATCGAGACAGTTTCTGCATACGGCGAGACGTCGCGCACAGATTTGACAATATCCCGGATCGCAACGCCTTCTGAGAGGAATGGCGGCTTTAAAAGCAGATACGCCTTGACCGTAGAGTCATGCTGGTGGGCAATCCTGCTTGCGCGAACAAAATCCTCGAATAAAAAACCCTTGTTGATACAATCCAATCGGATGCGATCGTTACTCGTCTCAACTCCGATCGCAACCTCGAGTTTCTTGTGAATCGTCTGCCTGCAGTCAGCCATCGCTTCAGACGTCACGAATTCAGGTCTTGTCTCAAGCAGCACCTTTGTGACGTCGGGATCGTCATCAAGCCGCTTGAGAATCTCTAATCCTGCCGCAGGCGGCATCTCGGCGGCGTCCAGAAAACTGCCCGACGTGAATATCTTCACCATGAACCTGCCTTCGGGACGGCGTGCCATCGCAGCCTCAAACTGGGCGACCAGATCCTCAGGCGACGGCGGGGTCGGTGCACTGTCCCTGATAAAGCCACACATCGTGCAGCCCTGCCCGTCCCGGCACCGGCGGCAGCCATAAGTTCTAAGAATCATGGTAAGCGACCCAATCACGCCATCTGTGAGCCGGTCGCGTGATGTCCATACTGCAGCCGGTTTGTTCGGAAGATATGTTCCTTTGCGCATTGTTATAGATCGGTGACAAAGTATTTATCCATTGATCATACAGATATCACAGAAATGAATGTGAACAATACAATTTCCATAAAAATCCGCAGGTGAATCGCTTGGACGAGCAGAACAATGGACAAAATGAAGAAGTAACATACGAATCGATCATACCGCTTGATGAATATCTCGCTGCCGGAATCCACATCGGTACCCAGCAGAAGACCGGAGATATGATGCGGTTCATCTATCGAGTCCGTTCGGACGGACTGTATGTGTTAAACGTTGAGAATACCGACCGGCGCATCCGCGCAGCATCCGACCTGCTGGCACGGTATCCGCCCCAGAACATCCTTGCCGTATCGGCGCGTCAGTACGGGCAGCGCCCTGCCGGCATGTTTGCAAAGCTGGTCGGCGCAACCGCAATCGCAGGCAGGTTTGTGCCGGGCACGCTGACCAATCCGCAGTATGCAGGCTACATCGAGCCTGATATTCTTCTGGTGACCGACCCGATCGGCGATGCGCAGGCAGCAACCGAAGCAGTCAGCATCGGCATTCCTGTGATCGGGCTATGCGACACCAACAACTCGACAACGAATGTGGATCTGGTGATACCAACCAACAACAAGGGGCGAAAGGCACTTGCGATGGTGTACTGGCTCTTAGCAAAACAGATCGTCGCAGCACATGGTAAAATGGATTTTAATCAGACCGTAGAGGATTTTGAGGCTGAATTATAACAAAGGGATTTATACGCTGATCCTGCAGTTGCGCGGTGATACTACAAAAGGAGTCGGGAGACTGGGTGTTTTACATCTGAAGAGTGGTTTTTACGCATACACCGGTTCAGCGCGCGGGACTGGTGGATTCAAACGGATCGATCGGCATATTGGCGTGTTATCCGGCAGAAACACGACACGACGGTGGCACATCGATTATCTGCTGCCTGAGACCGTGTTCCGGTGCGCGGTGGTATCGCCAACCGATCAGAACCTCGAATGCGCCATCGCGAAAGGGATCAGTGCAGTATATGAATCCATCGTGGGGTTTGGATGCACTGACTGCTCATGCGTGTCGCATCTCCATTTTGCTGATGAGGATGAGTACGATCAGTTGTTGGATGTGGTCATGGAGGCACATGCCAGCGCTGGCGGGGACGCTTTGATATGGTGAACCCGGGCGAAAGCCGGAAAGCCCCTGATAACTCGAGATAACCTTAAAACACTCCGGTCGATCTACAACGTACAATATGAAACGAAATGAATTCCACGAACTGATATCCATCAGAAAGGCAGAGCAAATTCTTAAATCGATCATACACAGCAGCACTGAGGTCGTGCCACTCGATCAGGCGTATCATAGCATACTCGCAGAGGACGTGGTTGCTGCGATCGATGTGCCGTCGTTTGACCGGGCAGATATGGACGGTTATGCGGTGCGTGCGGCAGATACCTACACGGCACGGGAGGATGCGCCTGTGCAGCTTGCGATCAGGGGCGTCGTCCATGCCGGGCACGTTCCCGCGCTTTCCATCTCCGCAGGGGTCACTGCCGAGATCGCAACCGGCGCAATGCTCCCTGATGGCGCGGATGCGGTCGTGATGGTTGAATACACCGAGCAGGCAGGCTTTTACACACGTTCTGCATCTTCCCTGCCGCCCACACCATCCACACCATCCACACGTTCCACACCGCCCGAATCGGGGGAGTCTGCCGAATCGTCCGTATTGATCGGGCGGGCGGTCCATGCCGGAGAGAATGTGATGCGGGCGGGTGCCGATATCAAGCAGGGACACCGGGTGCTGTCGCGGGGCACGCAACTTGGGTCGCGGGAGATCGGGGTTCTCGCCGCCATCGGGCGCCATGATGTCAGCGTATCCTCCTTAAGTGTCGGGATCATCTCGACCGGAACCGAACTTGTGCCGATCGATAAACAGTTGCAGGCAGGGCAGGTGCATGATGTGAACTCGCATACGATCTGTGCTGCCGTGCGTGAATGCGGCGCATCCCCGGTCATGTACGGGATCGTTTCGGATGACCCGGAAAAAACGAAGGAAACCCTCGAAAAAGCGATTTCGCAGTGCGATCTGGTTCTCACATCGGGCAGCACGTCTGCCGGATCCGGAGACATCATGCCCCATATCTTAAAGGAGCATGGTGAGATTCTTGCACACGGGATTAATATCAAGCCGGGAAAGCCGATGATAATAGCAAAAATGGAGAAACCGGTTATTGGACTCCCGGGATTTCCAACATCTGCACTAAGCATGTTCCATTACATGGTAGCGCCGAGAATACGCGACGTTCTTGGCTATGAGACAGTAGTGAAACACAGGCAGGCTGTGCTCGGGACACGCGTCCGGTCTGCCGGGCGGCATCAGCTCCTGCCGGTTGCGCTCGTCCGGGGTTATGCGTTTCCGGTGCAGAGGGGTTCTGGTGCGATCACAACGCTTGCATCGGCTGACGGTTTCATTGAGATCATTCCCGACATCGAGATCATGGAAACAGGTGACCTGGCCGAGGTCGTGCTATTCGGCGAGGAGTCCGCATCCGATTTCGTGCTTGCGGGCACGCCAGCAGGTATCGTAGACCTGCTTGCAGGGATGTTGCCATTTCGTGTGCGGGGGATCCATACAGGTGCAACTGCCAGCATCGATGCCGTGCGAAACGGGACAGTGGACGTCGCATGCGTCCCGTTTCATGCGGAGAGACTCTCAAGTCTGAAGCGCATCCGGGATCTCTCAATCACACGAGTGACCCTCCATGATGATCATGAATACATGTTTGTGGTTCTGCGAGATCGGATGGCTCAGGAGAAGATCATGGCGCTTCTCTCGCGGTGCATGGAGTAAGCGGATCAAAGGATCCGAGGAGGATCTGGCGGTGACACGACACAACCGCAGTCACAACGTATCCGCTTCAAATTGGAGGGCAACTGACACCATTTTAAATCAAAGGCACGTCGCCGACCAGAAGGATTTTTATTCTTTGCGCCATTGCGTCTTTGAGTTCTTGTTTTCGCGTGTGTTCTCGCATCCAACCGACCATTACAATTTTACCCTGCTTTTTGAAGTGGATACATCATAACTACAATCCCACCCACGCCACCGACATGCGCTTATACTTTCACACACATCGAAATGATCACCATGCGCTTTGATCTCCATATCCACTCTACCTATTCAAGGGACAGCTGGTCGCCGATCGATTCGATACTGAAACATGCGGTTGACATCGGTCTTGACGGGATTGCGATCTGCGACCACGACACGACGAAAGGCGGGGTCATCGGAGAACAACGCGCAAAGGAACTCAATCTCCCGCTGATTGTGATTCCCGGAATCGAGATAACAACGACGAAGGGGCA
>JAIWAP010000068.1:0-8721 GCA_048634345.1 Methanobacteriota archaeon
GTGTGTGCACCGCCGAGTTTATTCTGTGTCATGCGATACTGATCCTGACCCCATCAGCCCCGCGTCTGTATCTGCCAAACTCAGAGCCGATCAGTTCGCTGCCACGAAACACGGGTCCATCCACACACGCCCGCTCTCCCGACGGATCGATACAGCAGGCTCCGCAGACCCCAATCCCGCACTTGATGTACCGATGTAGACTGAACCATGCACACTTAAGCTCCTGATCATTCAGCATCCGCAGGAGCGCATACATCATCGGTTCAGGACCACACGCGTATATGTGCCGGCAGGTAGCACCATCCAGCAGTCCGGTGACCCGACCATGGAATCCTGCAGAGCCGTCATCGGTCGCGGTCAGGACATCTCCTGCATCCGAAAATCTCTGCTGAAACAGCAGTTCGCTTCGTGTGCGTGCGCCAAGCAGTGTCAGCACGTCATACCCCAGCTCACCTGCTGCCTCGGCAAGCGGTGCAAGCGGTGCCGCACCGACGCCTCCTGCAACGATCAGCACAGGATCATGGATATCAAAGCCGTTGCCATAAGGTCCCCTGATGCCGATGGTATCGCCGACGCCAAGCCCGAAGAGCGCGGAGGTCGCATCGCCCACCTTCTGTACCGTGATCATGTTACTGCCTGATAGCGACATCGGAATCTCGTCAACGCCTCTGATCCAGACCATGACATATTGACCGGGCATGAAGTCGAGCGAGAGGTCAAGGACAAACGACCTGACAGACGGGGTCTCGTCCCTGATATCGATGATCGTTGTGTTGATTGGTCTCATGATCGTTACCAGCTTCCGGGATTTTTTAGTTTCGGCTGTTCACCGGATGTCTTTAATCTACTGTTGATTGTTCTTTTGCGTAAATCTTGTGGTTGCTCGCACATCGTTCCCGGAAATCAATAAAAAGTCTCGGGACCGGGGGACTGCCAAAAGCTTTACAATCCTGCCAATCAAAAAACAAACAAGAGATATGGATATCAGGACAAACAGCCGCACACAACTCATCGATATCACCCCGTCCCTGAATCAGGAGATCGCAGACGCCGGAACAAAGACCGGCGTATGCCTTGTATATACACCTCACACCACAACCGCAGTCATCATCAACGAGAACGAGACCGGTCTTAAGGAAGATATATTAAAATTGTTAAATGATATCATCCCACAGGTTAAGTATGCTCATGACCGGATCGACAACAACGCACGCTCACACCTGCAGGCGGTTGTGCTTGGAAATAACGCTTGCATACCGATCGAGGATGGGCGGCTGGATCTTGGCACATGGCAGAGCGTTTTTTTCGCAGAACTGGATGGTCCAAGGAGCCGCAGGCTCATAGTGAGGATTATCAACACGACTCTGCGAACCTAAACTCGCGTTTACCGCTAAAATATGAATTATAATACCATTACCAGCATCATTGGCTCGGTACTGAGATTCGTCGGGATGGCGATGCTGGTCCCGCTCGTGGTCGCCCTCATCTATGGGGAGGATTGCGATCCGTTTCTGATATCAGCCGTCATAACGTTCATTGTTGGCATCGCTCTCGGTCTGAAAACTTATGAAATTGACAATCTCCCCATAAAAGAGAGTTTTGCCATCGTTGCACTCGGTTGGTTCACGGTAGCACTATTTGGAGCACTGCCTTACGTGTTCAGTGGAATCCACCCACTGGATGCACTCTTCGAGTCGATGGCAGGGTTCACAACCACCGGCTCAACCATACTGCCTGATATCGAGGCACACTCAAGGGGTCTGCTCTTCTGGCGCAGTTTCACCCAGTGGATCGGCGGCATGGGGATCGTTATGCTCTTCATTGCGATCCTTCCCAAGCTTGCGGTGGCAGGGCGCGACATGTTTCGCGCCGAGGTGCCTGATCCGATCGGCGATAAACTGAGACCAAGACTCGGGCAGTCTGCAAAGATCCTCTGGTCGGTCTATGTGATGCTCTCCGCCGCCGAGGTGGTTGCGCTCCGGATCAGCGGAATGAGCGTGTATGATGCGCTGTGCACCACATTCAGCACGATGTCAACAGGCGGCTTCTCGCCGCACTCGGAGAGCATCGCATTCTTTGGCAGCCCGGCGATCGAGCTTATCGTGATCTTCTTCATGATCGTTGCGGGTGCCAACTTTGCACTGCACTTCTGGATGCTGCGCGGCGAGCAAAAACGCCTGCTCCGCGACCCCGAGTTCAGGCTATATCTCTGCATCATCTCGTGCGCCACGTTGCTGATCACGATCATGCTGTGGCGCAGCAGTGGAATCCACTCGATCCGGCTGGCATTGTTCCAGGTGGTCTCAATCCTCACCACCACCGGATTTACGACCGCAAATTTTGATGCATGGTCCAGCACCGCCAGAATGATCTTATTCGTGCTTATGTTTCTCGGAGGGTGCGCCGGATCAACGAGCGGCGGAATTAAGGTCGTCCGGATACTGCTACTTGCCAAATACGGGTATCGTGAATTGTTCAGGTCGCTTCATCCGAGAGCGATCCTGCCGGTCCGGCTCGGGAGAAAGATGGTGCCGCAGAATGTCCTGGAATCCATATTGTCATTTTTTATTTTGTATATTTTAATATTTGCGGTTGCTTCGTTGATCATGAGTGCTCTTGGCATGGATGTTGTCAGCGCAACGAGTGCGGCTGCAACCACGCTCGGAAACGTCGGACCCGGCTTCAACATGATCGGTCCGGCTATGCACTTTGGGGAGGTCCACCCGCTCGGGAAGCTGGTGCTGATCCTGTGTATGTGGATCGGCAGGCTCGAGATCTTCACCGTGGTCGTGCTGCTGATTCCGGATTTCTGGAAGAAATGAGTAACTATATAACCCCTCGCACAGATGTTTTTCTGATGCTTGATGCCGAGGTGGCCCAGCGGACTACGGCGCCGGTCTTGAATTCCATCGTCCTCAAACTGATGGTCCAAGACAACCGGTGGTGCATCGCACCTCGTGAGTTCGAATCTCACCCTCGGCGTGCATTATAAAACACGGTTCCATGTCCGGGAATGATGTAATCCGCGAGTGTAGAGATCGTCTGCTGGCTCCTGATCGAGTGTTTCGTCGAGAAGAAATCCGAATTATAATCCCAGAATTTGTTTTGCAGGTAATATGAATGCGACACGATGGCGTCACCCGCAACAACGATGCACGGGCTTTTGATCGCCGAGGAATGCCCGGCAAAACCGCCTGATTCCTGATATACGATATCCTCCAGCGTTAAAACAAGTGACGCGTGGTGTTCTGTGTGCCCGGGTGTCGCAAGCACCATGACGCCTTCTGTGATCTCCTCGCGGTCACCGATCTCGCGGCACCTGAAACCGAGCCGGTGGTGTGCACGATGTGCCATGATCTCGGCGTCCGGAAAGACATCGAGATTTCCGAAGTGATCACGGTGCCAGTGCGTGATAAAGACCGAATCAATATCTTCCGGGACGATCCGGTGGTGTTTCAGCGAATCTATCAGATTCTCCCTATTTGTTTCGGAATTCTTCCCTCTGACATCATCCTCGTAGTCAAATCCAGTGTCCACGATGATATTTCGATCGTCAGTCTCGATGTATACGACATTTGAACCTGTGCCGATGCCGCAAAAGTATTTCATGATCCTTATCGCAGGATCCGGCTTTTCGAATGCCTCAAACGCCAGTGTACCGATCTTGACCAGTTTTACCTTCCGTATCGCCATGACTTACCCTCGGGTTGTGCCAGCGGTTGCACCTAACCGCCCTGCACCATCTTATGATGCTCAAATAACATAACATAACAGGTGACCATGACTCGCATCATCGTAATCTCAGATACGCACGACCACGAGCTGCCAGACAGCCTGATCCGTCTGCTAAGAGACGCGGACATGATCGTTCATGCCGGAGATTTCACATCGGCAGCGTGCTACGACTATCTGGGAAGTCTGGGGGAGATGGTCGCAGTTCATGGCAATTCTGACTCTGCCGAGCTAAGAAAGCTTCTGCCGGAGCGAGTCGTATTCACAGTGGAAGATATCACGATCGGAATGGTTCATGAGGGGCAGTTATCAACAGGCGACACCAGCGGGCTGTGGTACCTTGCAAAGGAACTCGGCGTCGATGTGATGATCGCAGGACACATCCATACCCCGTTCATCGAGCAGTCTGATGTGCTGATCGCATGTCCTGGCAGCCCGACTGTGCCACGGCTGGCAGATAAAACTGTAATCGAACTATTGATCGAGGGGAGCCGGGTTCACGGACAGATCATCTCGCTCGGAGCTGGAGCGTGCTTTTTGTGATGCGGGTGGCCGGGACGGGATGTCTTTTAATTTCTTCTGGCGGTTGAAAAACATGAATTGGATTGGGGGAATCCGTGAAATCAGTGTTAATCTGTGGCTAAAAGCTTTATTTGCCGCTGATTAACGCAGATTCCACCGATTGCCAGCTTTCCCACAAATCCGCGCCCTATAACCCGGGTTTCAGGCGTGTTTCAATTCAACTAACTTGAGTGACAGTCCTTTCATGCAATCGTCAGGCGCGTTCCCGATTATGGTGGTGATTGTGCATTTATCGCCGAATTCCAGCCCAATCGGATGGCACAGGTCATACATACCACATTCGTTTTTATTACATGACGGGGGTTCGAAAACAACCTTTGAACCTTCAAATGCTTTTTTTGATTCGATTGCGGAAATGGTCGGGGATTCCACAACCTCTACGGCTTGCACGCCCCCAGCATGCACCTGACAGTTGTGCGTGGTCGTGGTTCTGATGTTCACGATCCGGTATTTTCTTCCGTTTAATAGGTTCATGCAACTGTTCTTGAATCTGCATTCCTCGCATTCCGAAGCGGGACCCTTGTATATGAATTCAGTTCCGATCTTTGCAAGGTGCACCCCTATAAGCGTGATGGTAGTGTCAAGTTCCATTGTTTTTCACCTTTTGAATGATGTGATCACCAAGTATTAAAGTCTTGACCTGAAATCGAGACATGCGAGGCAACACATATATTCATGCATGTCTGCACACATCCATACGACTATATATTCAAGAGAACAGGCACCATGCAATCAGAGATTAGAGATATTGTATATAAATATTATATAGATCCGTTCCTCAGTGATGCGGGCTACAACATAGTAAACACAGTCACGTGGGCGCTGGTGCTCGGCGTCTGCATCTTTGGCGTGCAGAAAGTGCTCCGGCATCTTGGCATCGTAATCGACCGGCGTTTTGTCATCGGGGTCGTATGCTACGTACTCTTCGGATCAAGCCTCCGCGTACTTGAGGACGCCGATATGTTTGCCCCACCGCTTGATCATCTGTTCGTGACGCCGGTTATATATTTTGTTGTGTTTTTTGTGACCGTGATATCACTTGCCGTATCGCTCCGGATATATCATGAACGGTACCACGTCGCATTTTCAGGTGTCGGACTACTCCTTGCTGCCGTAAACATCTGTGCGCTGCTGTGGTGCGAAGGCATCGCAAATCCGGCGGAAGCATCGCTGATCGTGGCGCTCACCGCCCTGATCACAGCAGCGATCTATCTATCTTCCCGACGCATGAATATCCGGTTCCTATCAGGCAGATTCAACATCGCAATCCTTGGGGCGCATCTCTTTGACGCATCATCAACCACCGTCGGCATCGATCTGCTCAACTATCACGGCAAGCATGTCGTGGAGAATTATCTGATCGGCATCACCGGCACGGGCGCGGTGATGTATCCGCTCAAGCTGCTCGTCTTCATACCTCTGCTCTACCTGATCGACAGCGATTTCGACGACGATGGACTCCGTGATCTGCTGAAGCTCACGATCCTTGTGCTCGGGCTATCGCCGGCATGTAGAAACACGCTGAGCATTCTATTCGGGGTGTGATGCAATTGAACTCATCGGGAGAATATGGGGAATATGTGGAATATGGAACGCACTGGAAATACGTGGCAGCAATCACACTGATCTTTGTAGCCTCGCTGATAGCAGGCTACGGGTATGCGGTCCTGAATCCAACCGAATCTGCGAGGTTTGTGGAGGAACTCCGCGCTGAATTCGGATGGCTCATAGATCTAAACCCGCTCCAGATATTCCTTGTCATATTCTTAAACAATGCGATCAAAGCACTCCTTGCGATAATATTCGGGCTGCTGATCGTTGTTCCGGTCGGATTTGTCGCATACAACGGATGGATTATTGGCATCGTAGTCTGCGAGGAAGCACGCACATCAGGTTATATATCTGTGGTGGCAGGGATTCTGCCGCACGGTATCATCGAACTCCCGATGATTCTTGTAAGCGCAGCTCTCGGAACGCGGCTTGGAATGATGGCTTTTTTGATGATGAAAGGGACTATTTCAAGCAAAGAAATAATATCCGAGGTCCGATGGTCGGTGCGCTTCTATTTGCGGTGGATTCTTCCGCTTCTGTTCATCGCAGCTCTGATCGAGACGTTTATCACACCAGCCATAATGCATATAGTCCGTGGATGAGAATTTGCCAGAGAGCGAGAGAGTTGGCAGTTCCTGTGATGCCCATTCCCCGGACAAATCAAGCAAATGACAGGACTCTCTCTATACTTTGCGTTAGATGCAACCGCTCAGTTGATGTCCGGGTGTTCTGGGGAATCGTGTGAGTGCCTGTGGCATCTCTGGAAGCGTCACCATCCACGCGTCTGCAGAATATCCTTTTCAGATAGCGTGCTGATGTCGATTCCTTTCATCTGGGCGCCAAGCCCCTTTGAGATCTCGGCAAGAACGTCGGGCTTGTCATAGTTGTTGACCGCCGCAACGATTGCATCCGCCATCTTTTCCGGATTTTCCGCCGTAAAAATCCCTGAACCGACAAAAACTCCATCGGCACCAAGGTACATCATCAGCGCGGCGTCAGCAGGTGTCGCAATGCCTCCTGCCGCAAAGTTCACCACCGGCAGACGTCCCATCTGTGCAGTCTCCAGAACCAGATCGAAAGGCGCCTCGATCTCCCGCGCTACCAGATGCAGTTCCTCGTCGTTCTTGCCCTTAAGCGACCTGATGCTGCCCATGATCAGTTTCATATGCCTGACCGCCTCGCGCACATCCCCTGTGCCGGCTTCGCCTTTCGTCCGGATCATTGCAGCCCCTTCCGCGATACGCCGCAGCGCCTCGCCAAGGTCCCGTGCGCCGCACACGAATGGCACCGTAAATAAAGTCTTGTCGATGTGAACCCCGTCCGCCGGCGTCAGCACCTCTGACTCGTCGATCATGTCAGCGCCGAGCACCTCAAGAATCCGTGCTTCCATGACATGCCCGATCCGTGTTTTCGCCATCACCGGAATCGATACCGAATCGATGATCGCGCTTGTGACTTGCGGGTCAGCCATCCTTGCCACGCCGCCGCTTTTCCGGATCTCGGATGGGACTGCGTGAAGCGCCATCACCGCGACTGCGCCTGCATTCTCTGCAATGACCGCCTGTTCCGGAGTGGTCACGTCCATGATGACACCGCCCTTCTGCATGGCGGCAAATCCTCGCTTCAACAGTTCGGTACCGTGCCTGAGTTCGTTTAAATCCATTGTGGTTCCTCAAGAAGTATAGTTCAGATAATTTTTGCTCTTGTTCTCGAAACGCTTGTCGATCTTGTCGATCAGACCAAGCAGCCGCTCTTCGAGTTCGTTAAATCTTAGTTCATTGCTGTGGACGCTGATCTCGATATCGCCCACCGACACCGTGATTCCGTTGTCCAGTTGCATCGTTGATTCGGATTTGCCGAACAACTCAATTTCTTCGCCTTCGTTGCACAATTTGATCACCGTTTTTTTTGGTAACTGTTACATCACCCGATTTATAAATCAGAGACACGCGAGATACATTAAACTTTTCTGATCGCAGCAATCCGGATGGTTCCGATCATTTCGATCATACGGATTTCTGATTTCGGACCCCGGATCAGCTATCCTGATCCGCGTAACTCCCGGTTCACATCAAGGATCCGGTCGACGATTCTTCTGGTGCTACATAGCTTGCCTGAGTTCGTCTCCTCGACCCGGACTACGCCTGCGGCAAACCCCCGATCCGCCAGTTCCTTTTTCAGATTCTCGATGTTAAAATACTGGTCAAACCCGAGCGCTATGATATCGGGCATGATTTCGTAGAGTGGCTCAAATATGTTAGTTTCGCTACCGAGGACCGCATGATCCACGAGCTTTAGCGCTTGCACCATCTCAAGACGGTGTTCATCGGGAAGTATCGGCTTTGGTTTGTGTTTTATCATGCTCGCCCGTGCAACGATGACATAAAGCTCATCGCCGAGAGCGGCAGCTTGCGAAAGATAAAAGAGATGTCCGGGGTGCAGGATATCGAATGTTCCTGTTGCAAGTATTCGGGTCATGTCGTTGCTTTTCGGTTACACTTCACCAACCTTTTGCTTTTTGGACGCCCGGGACATGCCGCGCCGCCATCGTGAAGCGTGCCGCACACTGCACGATGGTATATGTACCGACCACGTGAGCTGTCAATATGCCCATATCTCGAAAGACATATCTGTTAGAGTTGGCAAAAGCATAATTATAACCGATAATTATTGACCGATAATCATCGGCGCAGGGGCACACAATGATCGTCAGAAGAAATATCTCGCTTGAGCAGAATCATCTGGACTTTCTCGAACCGCTGGTAAAAGAACACAGCGGCAACCTCAGTGCGACGATACGGGATCTTATCGAGTTTGCCGAACTGATGACTGAGCGTCACGGATCACTCGAAGAGG
>JAIWAP010000069.1:0-8717 GCA_048634345.1 Methanobacteriota archaeon
AGAATCAGAATACCGAGAATTGTCAGTGCTCCAAGTCCGTGTGTTGTTCTCTTCATCATCCAACCGCTCCATTCACTGCCCGATTCACCTGAACTCGTACACCACAGTCACCTGCGCCGAAACCGTCACGTCTCCCGGCTGGATCTGCGGACCTGCACCCATCGCTTTCATTTCCACTGGCATCGCCTCATCATATACTGCCTCGTAACCCATGTACATCCTGTACGGCGAAAACTGAGAGCCAGTGGTCGATATCTCAACCGGACCCACGATCGCTACATCCATCGCACGTGCCACCGACGCTGCGTCGGCTTTTGCTTTATCCACAGCATCTGCGATAGCCTCGTCCCTGAGTTCTGCCTGTCGGTCATCGCTCACAGTGAATGTTACGTCATTGATCTCGTTTGCTCCTGCTCCGATTGTGGCATCGATCACATCTCCGACCTTCGTAATATCCCTGACCGTCACAACCAGCGAGTTTTGCACCTGAAAGCCAATCAGGCTCTCTTCATCATCCCTCCAGTTATACCGGGGTCGCACTCGATAACCGGATGTCACAGCATCGTCCTCCGGTATCCCAATCTCGTAAAGCGCGGCAAGCACCGCATCCATCTTCTCGACGTTCTCATCGCTTGCATTCTTCGCATCCTCTGCCTGCGTCACCACCGCGAGCCTGAGCACAGCCTCGTCAGGATATGTGTCAACAGTGCCGTACCCGGACACGGTGATCACGTTCTTCTGCTGCACTTCGGACGTATCCGAGCCCCAGAACCCTGCCGAAGCGAGTCCGATCATGAGTACTGCGAGCAGGAATACGGTTATCCACTTTGTTCTGTTATTCATGTCGTATCCTCCTTTTTGTTATTTGCGGAATTGTGTGTCTGCACAGTTCCTGTTAAGCGTGTGATAAGGCATCTATTAAGTCTTATCTAAACTACAAACCAATTCGCAGCCATATTTGGATTTCAAACCCCTTTCCGCCGAGATTCCATCAGCACAAGGAGCACCACCACAAAGATGCATCCGAACAGAAACCAAACGCCATGATGGCTCCCGAGCATCTGCGGCAGATCGACCGATGGCATGCCCACACCCTTTGTGGCGGGCGTTGGTGCTAGCGCCGGAATGCCCCGTTTTGCGGTTTCCTCCATGACTGCTGAAGGTGCACCCCGAAGCGATGGGCGATACTGCCATACCTCAATGATACCGGACACCACTGCCGCACCGAGCAGCACACCGAGATACCTCCTCAAAGTATCAACAACCGACTTTCTATCTGTTTTGTCAGGCACAACAACAATCAACTTATGTGCCGGTGCATATATCTTGATTTCACGCCCCTTGACGCTCCATCTCGTCTGCTTGATCGTGATAAGCCCCGATTCGATCAGCGCATTCAGATTGTACTTTGCGGTCGTGAGCGGGATATCCAGTTCTTTGGCGATCTCTGATGTTGACATCGCCTTGTCTGTGAGTAATTCGAGTACCTGCCGTGCAGAATCATTCGAGAGCGTCTGAGTGATCTTCTTGGATTCCTCGCCAAGCGGAAGGATCAGCACCTTCTCATCGCTGCTGTCGTCTGGGTGTGATGGGTTATCAGAATGCATGTCCAATTGCAACCATCCTCAAAACGATCACCGCAAAGAGCAGTGTCGCCGCCCCGGTTGCGGCAGTGTATACCTTATTCCGGTGACAGAAGTAAGAGATGGCAACAGAGACTGCCACAGGTATAACGATCAGAGAAACCCACATAAGCTCGCCCAAGCATCTGTCGATACCATACGTGTCAAAAGTCGCCATCTGGATGACAAAAAATACCACTCCGCAGACGAATGCTGTTCCCACCAGTTCCATAATTCGGCTGCAGGTGAGACGGATATCGCCCACAACACTCACCTGCGAGAGATGATGTAGAACCGTGTCAGGTAGATGCAGACCACGATTACAAAAAACGAGAATACCGCGCTTGCGATCGGTTTGTACTGATGCTCAAACCATGTGCCAATCACATCCTGCACCGAGAAATAGAAGTGAAGTGTCGCAATCAGCGTAAGAAACATCGCAATTACGAAGAGTCCTGTTCTGAATTTACCTTCGAGATCGTTTTCAGTCATTGTTATCGTTCCTCCTGATACGGATTAGCATAAAGATCGCAATCATGACCGCAATCCCGGTCATCGCGGATGTGAACCCTGGCGTCTTCTTTGTCGCACCACTAACACGTCCGTACTCCATCAGTTCTCCCTCCTCTGCCGGTGTTGGTGCTGGTGTTGGCATGAAGTCCCTGACCCGAATCTCATCTGATACGATCTCCTCGTCCTTTGGTATCGTACGCTTCGGGTTGAGCTGCACCACGCCCTCACCGCGCTCAACGATCGTGTCATTATTCCAGACGAGCGCCTCAACGATGTAGTTGTAGCCGTCCGGAACCGCGATCTCGCAACTCTTAATTATCGTTTTCTCTTTCTTGATTGATCCGGTTGCGATCCAGACTTTGTCTGCAAGGAGCCCGGCATCGACCTCACGGGCTTTGATTAACATCGGCAGATCCTCGCTTGTGAAGTCGCCTTCGTTTGTGAGATAGATATCCACACCGATCGTGACCCTCGAATCGGTCACGTTCTCGACCAGAAAGTCCATCTCCTGAATCTTGATTCCGATATCATGGACGTTTGGCGTCAGATCGCCGATACCGGAGATCTGCACCGATCGTTGTCTCAATCTCTCATCATCTTCGAATAAAACGACATCTATCCGGTATCCCCCCTCCCTCTCAACGCTGATCCGCTGCGACACCGATATTGTCTTGTCCTTGTTGATGCGTCCGGCAGGAGTTGTGGTCTCGCCCACAAGGAGTCCTGACGTGGAATCAAAGGCTTTCAAGATGAGTTTTGCTTCCCCACTCTCGCCATTTCCGTTGTTCTCGATGTATGTCGTCACATTCAGCAGAACGCTGGTGCTTGTTACCCTTTCTGACGAGATGTCGATGTCGGTTACCCTGAGTCTGCTCTCCTCGAAATCCCGGAGACAGCCGCAGGTCATAAGCGATACGAGGATTATGCCGCAGAGGAGTGCGATTCTCGTTTTTCGGTGCATGGTTGTGAATTATCCGGTCGGAGGTATATGAATATTGCTTAAGGTGTGGATTCGTTCGCAGTCATATTCGGATTTTAACTGTGTCGCCGCCGCCTCGCATACACGACCGCCAGCAGCCCCAGCACCACAATCGCAGCAAGCGCTGTGAATGCCGGTATCGCGTAAGTGAATGCGTGATCTGACACAGGCGTCTCCGAAACAGGCGATGAACCCGCAAACGAGATCTCTATCGCGCTCTTCTCATTTCCGAGAAAGACCGCCGCAAGATCATACACGTACTCGGTGTCGCCCACCCTGTACGCAAAGGGCTGTGTCCGGTTTATAACCTTCCCACACGCCTCATACTCGTTTCGTTCAATCTCAATCCAGACCTTCTCGCCGTCCAGATCGATCTGTTTGCAGAGCAGTTTCGCGCCTCCGGATAGTTCCACAAGCTCGCCCAGCCCGACCATTATGTAATCGGATCGATCCGGAACGGTTGATGCATCAAAATCGGAGCGTACCGGGCTGATCGGGGAGAACTCCACGAGATTTCCCGTAACGCCGGTAAACACCCGGTGCACCCCGCAGCAGCGCGGTATTCCGATTTCAGCATCCTCATAAGTGAAATATTCTCCTTCTTGCAGGATATGGCTGTACTGCACCGTCCCGTTCTTCGAGAGTTCAATCCACGCCGCACCATCCGGCAGATCGATGCCAGTGCATCGAAGAATTGTGCCGCCGCCGATGTCCTTCTGCCCATCAAGATCGAGTATGAAATTGTCCCGGAGTCCATGTACATTGTTGAAGTCGATGGACTGGTTGATGGGCGGATCAACGGGCGAGAGTTCGATCAGGTCATGCTTGATGCCGCGGAATATCGAATCAATTCTGTACGCCACCCATTCATCGGAGTCGTTCTTGTACACGATCGGATCGCCTTCCTTCAGGATGTGGCTACCCCACGCCAGAATGTGACTATCCCACGCCTCGCCATCCCCGAGTTCGATTAATACTTTATCGCCATTTACGCCCATCATCCTGTGTACAATCACTGTGCCATCGCTCTCGTTGCGGCGTTCGCCCATGCCGAGCAGGATGCTGTCAGGTCTGGTTCTAAGAGCGCCCATGTCGATTCCGGATGGGTCGATCGATGAGATCTTTGCCATGTTGGTCTGGGTGCCATGGAATGTCGCATCGATCCGGTACGCCAGCAGATCAGAGCCGTTCCCGTACACAATCGGATCGCCCTGTTTCAGGATGTGGCTGTACTGCACCTCATCGTCTTTTTCGAGTTCGATCCATGCTGCATTGCCATCCCTGCTGATGTCCCTGCAGATCGCTGTCAGTCCGTCTGCATTCAGTTCGACGGGGGCGCCGACAAAGAGTGTGCCGTTGGATGGTGTGCTATTGAATGCGACCGTCGTGGTTTCGGCTGATATTGCCGGGATGGATGCCAGGATCAGTATCGCGGCAAATGTTAGTTTCAGTATTTCTTTCATGTTATCTGGTCTCCTGTGGTTTCTGTTTTTCTTTTGGGTGTAGTTGAACCCTACAAAACGCCACTATGACATCACGCCCATATATAGTTTCTATGCAAAGTCTCTAACTGTGCGAAGTCTGCGGCGCAATCGATGGAAGAACACATCTTGATACGATTCTAAACAAATGTTATGTTGAATCAGAGTAATGGAAGTTCAGATGAAATATAGGTCATCGAAGTTGAGAACTGCGTATTCACCATGTATCAGCATCAGGGCAGCAAGAACTCTCCTCGTATGCCTCTTATTCTTGCTTTTGATTTCAACTTCGGTGGCAGCTACCGAGTACACTGTCCGCCCTTGTTTGAACAAAGAACCTGGTGTTTCGGTGAATGGTGAAGAGGTGCGTGAACTCGAGGTTAAAACGATGCCAGATACCGACTAACGGCTGACACTGAAACTTCTGGCTATCTCCGCGCCTGCCATGCCGTCTCTGCGCAGCCGCCAGAACTCAAACTGCCGTTCGTTTACTGGTAGGAACATGTGTCAACATACGTAAGTTTACACATAAAAAGTTTTTGGTAGGAGGGGGGGCAGTCACATTGCGTGGTAGCGAATCGATTACGGATGCAGGCGCTTACCTGCGAATTGCATGGGTGTGCCGAGCAAAATTCGGGTAGTGTCCTGACACGTATACTCGGGCACACGACATAAACTGCGATTTTTATAGGCATAGTCAGGTGTCGTATGGAGTCTTTAGACAAATCCTATGTTATACAAAAAAACCTTAATCTGTGTTTTTATTGGCGAAACAAACTAATAGCCACCTGCAAACAAGAACTCAGGTATTTACCAGCACGACGGTTTCAGGGCTTTAAAAAAGCTCATTTTGTGGCGGTGTGAAGTATAGTCAGTAGGTAGGTAGCGCACCTGTGTGCCAAATTGGACCGCCTGCGGTAAACTTATGTATTGATTACGTCCAGACTAACTTGCATTACAGTGTTTATGTCTTCCGATAACAGGAGAGTTTGATGACCAATAGTACGGATTATCTGCACCGCACATTCATGGGACTCGGGACAGCAGTCAGCGAACTGTTCGGAAAGTCGAGTCAGGAGCTGACAAACCTGTTCACTTCATATATCGGCGCCGAAATCGGTAAAATGCTCCTTGAGAAGGGGCTGGTGAGCAGGGATACGCCGATACCTGAGCTGATCGATGTTCTTGCACGCGAGCTTGAGTTCGGAGACCGGTTTGAGATCACCAGGGATGCCGGTTCGGTCACGCTCAAGATCCTGGGCTGCAACGTCTGTCCGAGCAAGGTCGGAGGGGTGCCCTTCGCTATGTCGGTATGTCCGATTCCAGGAATCATCAGGGGTGCCATCGATGCCGTGAAAGGGACAAGCGGCGAGGGCTATGCAAAACTCAAGCCAGGGGCGGGGTGTGAGGTGATATCAATGATCGATCCGGAGGAATCATGACCGAAGAATGGCGCAAAGAGAAGGTGGATTATGTTGTTTACAACGCGATATCGTATGCATTTGAACGAGCGCTGAAGGAGACGCTTGGAAGTGGCGCAGCAATCATGCAGACCACGATGGTGCCGCTGGTCGGCGTTGATCTGATCACTGCTACTGAAAAGGAGTTTGGAATCGAGTTTAAACCAGGAAAACCCATGCCAGAGTTCATGAAAGACCTTGCAAAACTGCTTGTCGGGCTTGGTGTTGCTGACGAGATACACTGCATAACCGATGAAACAAAGGTCAGGTGCAGCGTAAAAAACTGCATCAACACACTCGCACTGAAGTACCTGCGTGAGAAAGGGATTGAATCATGTATTCTCTGCCCGCCCGGCTTTTACGCAGCATCAGCCGCCAGAAAGGTTTTTGGGGATGAGTTTCAGATACGAATAACGAACAAAACCGCAGAACTCGGGGACTGTGTAGTGACCTTTGAGTTAATCGAGTAGGTGAAGCGAATGCCTGAAACCAAGAAAGAAAGACTGGACAAGATTCTCTCCAGATTCGGGGAAGTCGGACAGATCAGGGCGGTCGGCGTCGTCTCAAAGGAAGGATTGCTGATCACGTCGCGTATGCCTCCTGAGATGAACGAGCGGATCGTTGCTGCGCTATGTTCCACGATCATGGCGAGCGCAGAGACTGCAAGCACCCAGATGGGGATCGGAACGGTGAACGATATCCATGTAAAGACCGACCAGGGCACGATATTGCTCCAACCAGCCGGTGAAAAGGCGGTCCTGATCGCACTGGCAGAAACCGGCGCGCAACTCGGACTGATCATGATGGAGATCGAAGCACGGGCAAAACAGGTGCAGGAGATCCTTGAAGAGGTGTAGCATGGCGGCTATCACTCCAACTGGTGACGGCACCGGAGGCAAACTCCGCAGGACATACATTCCGGTGCTCGATGATATGCTCGGCGGTGGCATGCCTGCCGGGACGTCACTGCTCTTTACGGCGATGCCGGGCGTCACATCAGAGGTTTTCGGATACCAAATCATTGCCGAGCGTATGCGGTGCGATAAAGAGATCGGCTTCATCTATACGAACACAAAAACACCTGTCGAGATCGAACACGTCTTTCAGAAGTACGGCTGGGACTTGCGATCATTTCTTGACTCTAACCAGGGATTTTTTGTCGATTCCATATCCCCGATGATGGGGATGCCTGCGATCGGCAAGTATGTGATCGATGATTTTGCAGAGAGCGAGGCAACGGTCAAAAACGCGATCTCTGATGTCGCGGGAGGGACTGCGGTGATCGAGAATATCGCAACGCTTCTCGATTCGATCGGCTTTGATCAGACACTCGGATTGGTCGAGCGGTTGAATGAAGAAGCACGGAAAAACGACGTGAATATCGTCTATATGTTTACGAGATGGAATTACAAGAACGCACTTCTCGAAAAACTGTCTGATATCGTCGATTGTGAGGTTAAACTCTTCAGCGTCGAGGAGAAGGTGATATACAGGCAAGTCTTCGCAGTTACGAAATCCAACTGGATAACCCCAAATACCAACAAGATATTCTTCGAGGTCCTTGAACCGGGCGGCGTTCGGGTCTTCATCCCGAAACTGCTGGTGACAGGACCGTACAATGCAGGGAAGACGGCATTTACCCATGCGATCGCAGCGGATACTGTTTCTGTGGACCGGCAGTCTTACGAACTGTTTCCGACGACGGTGGGTCTCGATATCGGGCATCTCGATTATAACGGGTTCTCTGCCGACGTGTTCGGTACTCCGGGGCAGGAACGGTTCGATCTCCTGCTTGAACCGCTTGCGAGGGAGGCGATCGGCGCGTTCATCGTTATCGACTCGACAAAGCCGGACACGTTCGTGCGGGCAAAGGAAATGCTCCGGATGTGCCGCACAGAGGCGATACCAAAGGTGATCGTCGCTAACAAGCAGGATCTTTCAGGTGCACTCTCTCCTGAGGCGATCAAAGAGAAGATGTCGCTATGGGAGGACGTGCCGATCATACCGGTCTCGGTAGTGAACAAAGAGGGGCTGAACAAAGCCCTCGACACCTTGTTTAGTCTGATGTACGGCGTATGATTCCAAAAATAGGGTCCGGGATCGATGGGTTCGATGAACTGACCGGTGGACTGCCAGAGAACACGATGACGCTGGTCTATGGTCCGCCAAAGACCGGGAAGTCCATATTCTGCTACCAGTTCCTCTGTCAAGCTATGGAAGACGACGATCTGTGCACGTATCTGATGACCGATTACGACCTGGCACAGCTCGAACAGCAGATGATGGCTTTCGACTGGTTCATTCACGATTATGTCCGGAATAAACGATTGTACGTGATCGACACAGCCTCAGGCTCGATTGGTGCGATGCAGAAGGAAACAGAGAACATGTCGATCTCTTTTCCACAAAATCCGACTGATATCGCAAGCAAAGTCATCCAGCAGCTACAATATGTCCATCATCAAGCGCAGCGGTTCAGGTCGGTTCTGGACTCGGCGACCACGCTCTTTGCGTTCAACTCGCCGATCCTGATCATCAGGGTGCTCAAGGCGTACACCCTGCGAATCAAGATGGCTGGCGGTACCGGCATCATCACGTACACCGAGGGCTCGGCAGAACCGCAGATCGAGACGATGCTGAAAGCGACCGCAGACAACATCGT
>JAIWAP010000070.1:0-8706 GCA_048634345.1 Methanobacteriota archaeon
AAACCAACCAGTTTCACCTGATAATCCATAGGTATCCTCGCCCCAATCCGTGCCCCAGCTGTTCTTGCATATCCAGCACCCCTCGGTATCATTCCATCCAACGATGGTAACCAGATGTCCGCCCTCTTCGCCACCCGATGTATACTCATAGACCCCTCCACTATAGGACCAGAAGTCTGTGTACACGGTCATTCCAGTCGGTAGCGGTGCATCGAGCAGACGTTCCTTTATCGCGTCTATTGATGAAGAAACAGACCCCCAACCCTCGATCTTCCATACGTTGCGCCACCAGTCCGAGCAGTGATCGTCACACGGGGGAGCGTCTGACGCTTCATAAGGAAAGCAGGATTCATACACGGTACCATTATCTCTAAGCCAGTTCATGGTACCGGGTATATGCCATCCATCACAATCTCCTGGTGAACAGGACACCATCTCTTGTTCCGAAAGGTCTATATCCATATCAGGATTGCCTTTCTCGATGTTGTACTGAGCTTCTACTGCTGCAAGCGAACCAAACGCCCAGCAACTTCCACATGACGCCTGGTCCTTAATCGGTGTCGTCCAGTCTCCGCCATCCTTGTTGCGCCAGTCAAAGACAGGAGGGTGGGCGCCCACAGGGGGCATCTCTGTAGGAGATTTAAGAATCTCTTCTGTGGTCATTTCATCGCTCGTTCCTGAAAATTCCTTTAAACCACACAACCGTCTTCTATCGTACGGAGAAAGCCCTGACACCGAGGTCTCGCCCGCGACCCAGTTAGCACCAGACTTTTCTATCGCCTGTTTTATTGATTCCAGATCAGCTTCTTCTGATATCGGATCTGATGGTATCGATGTTTCTCTTGTTGCGGATGGCTTGTTGCAGTTGCAGTCATCGGATGCAGATACAACCGATGCCTGCGCGACCAAAAGCATCGCCATCAATGTTATCAGAATTATTTTTTTGTTACCCACGGCATGCAATACTCCCCTCGCGTTAAAGAGGTTTGATTTTTGTATTATATAAATATAAAAAAGGGGCTTTTTATGCCCCCAAACTTTCCTCAGTTTCCCACTCTACGACGTCCGCAGCTCCGTATAGAGGTGGTAGGTCGTTGTCGTATTTACCGGCATCATAATCTGATAGTCGCACAGCTTACTGTTGAAAGCTTTTGCGGTGGCTGTCTTGTTGTTCACCCCCACAAATACGAATGAGTCATGGTCGTATTCACTTACGGTGCCAGGATGTCTCAATACAATCGTCTGCCATGTAGCCTTCGCATCTCCATCGAGTGTTGAGACATTTGCCGTGCTGTCAACAGGGATAGTGTTGAATCCAATCGTTATCTCCGTATTGTTGGAGTTATTGAATGTGTTATTTGCACTATCAGCATCGTATACGGTAAAGCTCCACGCGGTGTCTATCTCAGCACTGGTTGCCGCTGTAAGACTCTCCCAGTCAGGAGTTGAGGAATTGGTTGTCGCAATTACATATCCGACGTCCGTAGAATTGTCCCATGTCCCCCATTTGAACAGGTCCGTACCACCGGAATTATTCAGTCCAATGCCCCCACTGGTTATATTACCGTAGAGAGCCTGCCACTTGTCCGTCAGGATTTTGTCGATGGTGATATTCAATTGCGTAATATTACCACCTTCTGACTGATTGCTAAAGTCGTCTTTCGTAATATACGCACCCACCGGCATCGTCACTGCGAAGATCGAAGCGACAATGATCGCTACTATAAGTATTGTGCCCACTTTTGTGTTCATTCTTGTTCACCTCCCCACACCGCCCACAAAGTGTGAATTGATAAGCCCAATATAAAATAGTCGTTCCGCATACTTAAACATTTGCGCAAACTCGAAGCCACTCGGACCAGTACCTTGAGCACTTCTGCCATGTATGACCAGCACCCCTCTGCCAGACCACACATTTCATCTCACAAGAGAATATGCAGTCATCGTGATCGTCTGATAAGACGCCCAACGATCTAACCAAGGGATTGTTGAGGGGTGCAATAGCCAATCTCTTTTCGCCTGTCCCCACATGGCGCGACCGCTACGTGGATCCGGCAGGTTCTGCCTGCATGGAATAACATGGTGCCGTTTCATTTTTCGCCGAAATAATCCCCCTTTTCGATCCTTTTTTCAGTCCAGCCATAACATCACCACCACCGAAACGAACGATACCTTGAAGCATAAGGTACTTCAATACTGCACTACAAGGCAATTGCAAAGACATGGAGTATGTAACCGGATGAATCTGAAGATCCTGAATAAAACAGATACCGAACTGGAGATGGAGCTTGCAGGCGAGACGCACACCCTGTTGAACCTGCTAAAATCCACCCTTCTGGAGGACGATGCGGTCGAGATTGCGAGCTATGATATCAGGTATCTTGGCATCAGCGAACCGATCATGTATGTGCGCACAAGCGGCGTGGATCCGATACAGGCGGTACGCAGCGCGCTTGTTAAATTGACTGCGATGTGCGATGAATTCAAGAGCGTGTTCCTTGAGCAGGCAAACATCTGAAACGAAGCATTTATCAAGGTACGTGTACCAGTGAGGAAATCGATGAGTGAAAGCGAAATCCTTGAACGGATCAAACAGGCGGAATCCGATGCAAAAGCAATGATTGCACAGGCACACGAGGACACGCGGAAGGTAATCGCTGATGCCAGGGCAGAGGCGCGTGGAATCTCAAACAGTGCCGAAGAGCGTGCACGAGATCATGCCGATCACCTGATGGATGCCGAAAAGAATAGGATAGCGGAAGAGCGGAAAACGATCCTTCAAAAGGGGGAGGTCGATGCAAAAGCACTGAAAGATGCTGCATCCGGCAGGATCGACGCCGCGGTTGATTTTTTACTCGCAGAATTCGAGAGGACGGTTCATGCTGAAGCCAAAGCAGATGAGTAGGGTGCTGTTCGTTGGTCACAAGGATCATCTTGAACCGACCATAGAGGTCATGCACGATCTGCATGTTGTGCATATCGAGGAGTACACCGAAGAGGAGTATTTCAGCATCGGCAAACCACTTGCCGGTGCGGATCAGGACTCAAGGATGCTGCTTAAACTGCGCTCGATCGCAAACTTCCTCGGCATCAAAAAACCGCACCTTGAGCCAACCAGCGCTGAAAAAATATCGTCGGAACTCGTTGGGAAACTCGATGAACTCGAGTCCGCGGTTTCGGAAAAACTGAAGAGAAAATCAGAGATCGATGCAAATATAAAGGACGCAGAGACAAACATACATGAAATCAGAGTTTTTTCAGGAATTCCTTTAAATTTTGATATCTGCTCAGGATATGAAACGCTTCGCGTCTTTGCCGGAACGATCAAGAAGGGTGCAGAGATCGAAGCCAGCCTGAACCGGATCACCACTGATTACCAGTTATATGTCGGCACCACCGGCACTATCGTGCTATTTGTTCCGGCTAAATACACTGACGAGGTCGTCGAACTGCTAAACGATGCCCTCTTCAATGAGGTTAATATACCCGCGATGTCAGGTGTGCCTGATGAACTGCTTGGCGAACTTGAAACCCGGCGTGACATGTTTGTAAACGATCTTGAATCTCTCTCTTCTGAGATCGATTCGGTGAAAGCGCAGTATGAGGAGTTTATTCTCGCAAGCGAGGAGCTGCTCTCCATCGAGACCCAGAAGAAAGAGGCGCCACTCTTCTTCGCGACATCCGAGCACGCGTTCATAATCGATGGCTGGGTTCCGGATGACGAGTTCGAGACATTGAAATCGAGGGTCGAAGAGGCGACCGATAATCGGGTTCACGTCACACGATCCGATAGAGCGACCGTTGGGTCTGATGAGGGTGATAAGGCTGACGACTCGAATGTCCCGATCGAATATGACAACCCGAAGATCGTGAAACCGATGGAAGCGATCATGAATCTCTATGCCCGCCCGAGATATCATGAGATCGATCCAACTACTTTAGTATTCATCGCATTCCCGCTCTTTTATGGATTGATCCTTGGAGATATTGGGTATGCATTAATATTACTTGCAATATCGTTCTATGGCAGGTCTAAACTACATGGGGAAGGATGGAACTCACTCTTCACGGTCTTGATCTACTGTAACATCGTTACGTTAATCTTCGGGATATTATACGGAGAATTCCTTGGATTCCCGCTCGCGGGCACTCACGGACATCCGGGACTGATTCCCGGGTGGCAGACCGTCGATATCGTGCCGGGTCTGGGCGGCGAGATGATCACATACCCGATACACAGAACACACATCATCACCACCTTGCTGGTCGTGACCATGGCAATCGGCGTGGTACATATTAATATAGGGTTTATCACCGGGTTCGTGAATGTCCTGAAGAAACACGGCATGAAAGCGGCGATACTCGAAAAGGTAGGCTGGATGGTGCTGCAACTTGGCGCATTCATGTTGTTGTTTGGAGCGGTAGGGGTTATCCCGAGCATGCTGCCGGGTGCAGTCATATTCGCCCTTTCGATCATCATGCTGATCGCAGGGGAGGGCGGTACCGCTATCATTGAGATACCATCTATCCTGAGCAACATCCTTTCATACTCAAGGCTGCTTGCGGTCGGTCTATCATCGATCGGAATCGCAACAGCGATCAATACCATGTCAGGAATGCTGCTTGATAGCGGCGGGCTCTTTATCGTCGTCGCCGCACTCGTATTCATACTCGGACATGCGCTCAATACCGCACTGAGCATAATCGCCCCCGGACTGCACGCACTCAGGTTGCAGTACGTGGAATTCTTTACCAAGTTCTACGAAGGCGGGGGCAGAATATACAATCCATTCGGATATAATAGAATCTATACAGAGGAATAGAAAATGGCAATAGAATTAGCATTAGCAGGAGCAGACATTGATCTGATACTGGCAAACCAGAAAGGCTTGATCGCAATCGGCGCAGGACTCGCAGTCGGACTCGCAGGTCTTGGCTCGGCTATCGCAGAGAAGGATATCGGTTCCGCAGCAGTCGGAGCATTTACCGAGAAAGAGGAACTCTTTGGTAAGGGTCTGATCATGACCGTCATTCCGGAGACGATCGTTATCTTCGGTTTCGTTATTGCGATCATGATGCTCTTGTGACCATGGGGCTGGAAAACGTTGTTGAGGATATCCTGAAGAGTGCACGAGACGAGGTCTCCGGAATCGTTGCAGAACGGGACGCAGAGGTGACATCGATCATCGAGGCTGCAAAACGCAAAGGCGAGCGGATCACTGGCGAGATGGTTGCATCCGCTGAGGCTGAGGCAGGGCGCATCAGCAAGCAGGAACTCTCAGGCGCGAATCTCGAGGTGAGAAGGATGATCCTGAACATGCGCAAAGAGATACTGGACGCAACCTATCGTCAGGCACTGAAGCGTATTCGCGAACTGGATAGCACAGCGCTCCTGCGGTCACTGATCAATGCGCCGAGCGGCGATGCCACCCGGGTGTACTCAAGTCCGCAGGATCGACCGACCGTTGAGCAATTGTGTACCGATCGATCGATCAACTACGCCGGCGACATTGACTGTATAGGCGGAATCCTCCTTGAAAATGATGATGGGACTGTGAGGCTGGATTATACGTTCGATACAATCATGGATGAGGTCAGCGAGCGGTCGATGAAACATGTATCACAGATCCTGTTTGAACAGACATGATCATTGTCCTGTCGGTCGGCGGCTCGGTAATCTGTCATGGTCAGCACCGGTTCGCCGAATATGCCAGGGTACTTAAGACCCTGTCATCAGATCACACCGTCTTTGTGGTGGTCGGTGGCGGGGCAACCGCCCGCGATTATATCGGGAAAGCCCGCACATTCGGAGCAGACGAGGCGTTCTGTGATGCGATCGGAATTGGAGTCACCAGATTGAATGCACGCCTCCTCATCGCAGCGATGGGGCGCGGTGCGTACCCGGTTCCGCCTGAAACACAGGAGGATGCCGTGGTTGCAGCGCTCTTTGGGAGAATCGTTGTCATGGGTGGAACAATCCCGGGGCACACAACCGATGCGGTTGCCGCCATACTCGCTGAACGCGCACATGCTGACCTCCTGATCAATGCCACAGCAACAGACGGGATATATACGAAAGATCCGAAGAAGCATCCTGACGCTGTGAAACTGGACGAGATCTCCACGGAACGGTTGGTCGAACTTATCGCTGCTGAAAAGATGGGCGCTGGCGCGAACCTGCCGCTTGACATGCTTGCGGCAAAGATCATCGAGCGGTCAGGGATTCCCACGGTCGTGATCGATGGGAGCGATCCTTCAAACGTTCTTAGCGCCCTGCGTGGAGAGCAGATCGGGACGTATGTGAGATAGTGGCACCACATATCTGCTGAAAACGACAACGATCGGGACGATCCGGTGGCGTGAATCGTTATCATTGCCCGGGCTTGCGGCAAACACCCTTACCTGAAGCACTTGACGCACGATATAATCAGATCGCCTGCCTCGGTCATATCCATTGCCAGATCCATCCCCCCGTCCAGACCGGGCACTTCTTGTGCGAAATCGGTATTTATGCCGACTGTGATGAAGTCATCGACAAAATCCCTGTTTCTTGCGATTAATTCGATCGCTCGCCTGGAATCAAGTCCCTCGCAGACGTTGTACTCCTCGATCCCGATGATCAGGACAATCTTCCCTATACCCTCTCTATCTCCTGCGATGCGTCTGGCATGATCGATCGCAGACTCTGCCGACGATATATTCATGCCGGAATTTGAGTTATCGATGATCGTTCTGCCTTTGATCTCAGAGACTTTCATCCTGCCGCTTACGCCGCAAAAATTTCCAAGAAATGACTTTATGCATCCTGGGTCAATGTTCATCGAGATCGCAGCAGCCACCGCAGCAAGAATTGCTGTTTCGTACGAGAAGATGTCATAATTCCGGACTGCAAACTCGATGCGTCTGCCAGCCACCGCGATCACACCGCATTCCGGCTCGACGCTCTCGAAATATATGTCGCCGCTATCTCCGAATGTGAGTGTGTCTGCAACCAGGTCCGGAACGGGCACGGACGCAACATCGCTTCCCAGAATCAGCGTTGATCCGGGTTTCGCCTGCCGTACCATCTGCATCTTTGCACTGGACGCTGCTGTCGTCTCGTTTGCGATCAGGTAGTCGCCTGTAAGCGTAGTGACGATGCCGATGTCTGCAAGCCCTGTGCCGCCGAGCGAGACCTCAAAGATGAACACATCCGGATCGTGCGCGTCTCTGGCAGACTTCACCACCTCAATGATGCTTGCTGGCGTTATGCTGAACTTGGCGATCGCTTGCGGGTTGCTGCCCCCTGAGCCGTCCCAGTACTCCACACCCGCGCTTGAATGCGATACAACGCTCCTGCCGGCACATGATGATATGATCTCGGCAAGCGTTCGCACGGTGCTCGTCTTCGCGGTCGTACCGGTGACCTCGATCACCTCATAGCCCCGAAGGTGGCTGCGCATAATTTCGCAGACGGCAGCATGGTGCGTGATTACCGGCACTCCTGCCGCACGAGCACCAGCAAGCGTTGGATATGCAGGGTCCAGATGCACGGGCGAGACGATCAGCTCGAAACTGCCCGCATCAGGCGGCTCTGCCAGTACAGATATGCCGCGTGATTCCAAACCCGCAATCGAGCTCCTATCGAGCGTGTGGTATACATCAACGGCGGTGACCGTGTTTGTGCCTGCGTTTTTGCCGGTGTTTATGATCGTTTGTACGCCAGTCTCTGTAATCTCTGCAAGACACTGCGCGATCAGACCGCCGCCATGCGTCAGATCGAGCACCGCGATGCGCATGTTTCAGCGGGCGAGTGCTTCCTCTGCCCTGCTGTATGCGATCTCGGCTATGCGTGGATCGGCGCCAAGCGGCTCTGCATACAGAACCTCAACGCTTTTTCCGTCGATATCGACCACAGCTTTTTTTCCGTCGCCCAGATTCAGTTCCTCAGGGATGTCTTCGAGCGTGTGAACGCCATGTGCAAGGAAGAGCGGGAGCGCGACAATTCTGTCGACATCGGTTCCCTTGAAACTCTCCAGACCATCTTTGAGGTCTGGCTTGTCCATGTTCAAAAACGCTATCCGCACAAGGACGTTCTTCTGATCGGCGATCATTTCTGCCACATTCTCGACGAGTTCCCTGTTGTGGGGGCGCGTGCTCCCATGTCCAAGTAATAGTATACCTGTCTTTTCGTTCATAAGTTATCTCCATGTGTTATGTCAAATGTCTGAAGGCAGTCCGCTATAATTAAACCCATCGGATGTGTGACCACAATGTTTTTAAATGATAAGTGATAATTATTATAATGATGAGGATCTTCTGGGGTTGGTCGTCATTGTGAGTTTGTGAGTTTGTGTGTGGGGCGTGGGGCTGGGGGTTATGTGGTGCGAGGGTTATGTAATATGGGGGTATAGACAATTGGGAGAAACAGAAAACATATTGAACAGCGTTGATGATGCGATCGTCGGTGCGATATGCCTTGTCTTCGGATGGGGATCGGCGACACTCGGGCACGAGTGGTTCCATTCGGCAATTGCGATTACACTTGGATATACGGTGTCACTCGGGGATATTACACTCACTACAGGTTCGATGTTTGTGCACGGGGAGATGACTTCGATCGACACGCTGTTCATAGCTGCTGCGGGCAGTGTCGGGCTGATACTGGTTGGACTATCGCTGATCTATTCATGCAACAGCAAGATGATGCACATGATCGGTGTTGTC
>JAIWAP010000071.1:0-8558 GCA_048634345.1 Methanobacteriota archaeon
TTTCCCGAGCACCCGATCTTGCCTCCGAGCATCACATGCGCCCAGTCCACATCCACATAGTTGGTAATCGTTGCAAGATGCGTGATGATCAGTCCTGATGCGATCCGCCTGCTCGGACGCTCCCGCCTGTGCAGGAGTTCGCCGATCATCCCGCCGATTAACTCCATGTTCTCGATGTCAACGCCAGAATCCGGCTCATCCAGCATCACAAAATCCGGGTTCTGCGCAATCAGTTGCAGTATCTCGGACCGTTTGATCTCGCCGCCCGAGAACCCGGCGTTCACATCCCGCTCCAGGAATTCCTCTGTGAAATGCATCCTCTTTGCAAGAACACGGGTCTCATCAGTGATATCACCGGATTTATCGCCACGGCAGAGGTTCACCATCTCCCCGAGCCTGATGCCGCGTATGACTGGCGGGTTCTGGAATGCAATCCCTATCCCAAGTTTCACGCGTTCAGCGGTCGTCAGGTTGGTGAGGTCCTTGCCATTCAAGACGATCCTGCCGCCGGTCACCCGGTATCTCGGAAACCCGAGTATACCGAGCAGGAGCGACGTCTTTCCTGACCCGTTGGGACCTAACAGGACATGACACTCGCCCTTCTCGATTATGAGGTCGAGACCTTTGAGTACGGGTCGCCCATCAACCTCGAGGTTCAGGTTTTCTATTTCGAGCATGCTTGATCATTCCCTGATCTTCTCAAACGAGTCCTTATGCTTGCAGACAGGACACTCCTCCTGCACCTCATCTGCAACGGTTACGTATCCGCAGTTTGTACATCGATATTCCATGACTTAACCTCCTTCAGCCATCTTTGTTAGAGCGTTTGTATGGTGGCATCCATGTAATGCCACGCACACTCTGGAGATGTTCTTTTGTTCTGTATATTCCTTTTGTAAAGGTGTCGGTCTGCGCAGTTGTGTGCTTTCGTCTCTCAAGTGTATTTGTGCATAAAACCGGACTTTATAAAATCCTGATCGGATCGCTACCCTGCGACCTATTTTGTGTAGGGTCTAAAGAAAATTAATTGATCAGCCCAACTCCTACAAAATATCTACACAGAAAAACAGATGCATGCAAGTAGTCATAGACTATACACACCCCAGATATACCAACACCTTTATCTACAAGTAGGGTCTAAATACCCACATGCATTTCAAGCTCAAGACGATCAACAACCGCAAATACCTCTACATCATTAAGAACGAGCGAATAAACGGTAAAGTAGTTCAAACAATCCAGAAATCCGTAGGATCGGCGGACAAAGTGTATCAGTTACTCACATCGGGTAAACCAACACGAATCGCCTCATACTCATTCGGAAAACCTGCCGCATTCATGAAAGCTGCTGAAGAAGTTGGTTTGATCGATAGTATGAACAAACACATCAAAGTAAAGAAGATAGGTGGACTTACGCCAGCGCAATACCTGCTCTTAATAATCATCGGAAGATCAGAGCACGTTTTCAGTCGAAACACCCTCGACGAGTACTTTAAAAGAAGTTCGCTTCAGTTCATCTGGAATCCTAAATATCAGCTATCAAGCCAGAATTTCCTCAATTACATGGCTAAACTTGATGAAAAGACGATACGCAAGATTGAACTTGATATATCTCGCAAACTGATCGAAATAGGTCTAAAACCTTCACGATTAATCTTTGATACAACCAATTTCTACACCCACATTGGGCAAGGGGAAAATCTGCCACAGAAAGGCGTTTCAAAGGACAAGCGATACGATAAAAACCTTATCGGAGTCGGTTTGACAGTATCAGACCATAACATCCCATTTCAGTCAATTACCTATCCGGCGAATGAGTCGGACGTGAAAATATTCTCGGATTTGATTGATGACATCTGCAAACGTCTTGAAGAGGTAGGAATTCCTGGGGACGACATTGTTATCATCTTTGACCGCGGCATGAACTCCGCCGGGAACATCGGAAAGGTGGTGGGGCGGATGCATGTCGCCGGATCGCTGCCGCAGCCGTTGTGCCGGGAGATGTTTCGGATGCCTGTTTCAGAGTTCGAGGAGTCCTGGGTGAATGCGAGCGGAAACATCATCAAAGCACATCCTGTAACCGGAAATTGGTATGAAAACGATTTTGTTGGCGTTATCAAGTATAATGACGCATCCAGACGTAAGAAGATGGCTGATTGGAATCGGAATAAGGAGAAGATCTTTGCAAAGATAGATGATATCAGATCAAAGCTGAATCGCAAGGGAAAAGGTAGAAAAATAACTCCGAAGGGCTTGACTAACCGGGTCGTCGATGCTATTCCAAAGCAGTATCGAGGTTTGTTTGATTACAGCACTGCTATGGATGATGGGGTTCTAAAACTCGAATTTAATCTGAATACTGCTCGTGAAACGGATTATATCAAAGCGTTGGGGAAGACGGTCATTTTTACGGATATGGCGGATCTGACGCCGCGCCAGATCGTGGAGACGTACGATGCGCGCAGCCAGATCGAGACTGACATCAAGTGGCTAAAAAACCGGATGTTAATCCCGTTTATGCCGGAACACGTCTGGAAAGATGTTAAGATTAGGGCGCACGTCTTTTTGTGCGTTGTGGGGATGTTGTTGTACAATTATATGCTTTATCTGGTCGATGAGCCGGGTTTGTCGATGGAGCGATTGGCGGGCCATCTGGATCAGATGAGGCTCGGATTGGTTTATGGTGATGGGACGAGTGCGGAGTTCGTGATCGAGGACATGAACAGGGAGACCGCGGAGGTATTTTCCAGGCTGCAGCTTGGGGGGTCTATCCCAATGTGAATTAAATTTTCGTTAGACCCTACAACTTTCGTAGCCGGGCGGCTCGTTTTTGCGATATCTTATAAACTCCGGTAAAAACAACCACAACCTATATTTGAGCAAGCGCGGGAGATTACAAGCGTATATTACAAGGTGGGAATATGGCTAAACCCAAAAGTTCAAACGGAGCGAATCTTGGTTTTGAAAAGAAAAGTCTGCTCAGGCGCATCGGTCCGGCGAGGGGTGGGCACTGGGCGGTGGTTGGCAGATGAAGGGGCAGGCGAGCCGGGCGGGAGCGGGTGACGACGCGGGAGAGCGGGCGGGGGTTCTGGTGCGGAGTTCAGGAAACGGAGATCGGGAGGTTATTATAATGGCTAATGATGAAAATAGGTATGTAAGATTTCGGCTCTTCGCTATTTCATGACCATGATTTATCTTCGATTGGGTCACTTGGATTTCCAGTTACCCACATGAAATAGCGAAGAGCCCGAAATCCTGAGTAGAAGACACGAGACTCGAATCAACAGCTTTAAAAACGACGCCAACACCACGGCGACGTGACAGCCCTCCTTCTTTACGCTCGATCAACTTTTATACAAAAAGAACGCGGATTACCGCAATGAACACCGGTTCTATCGCAAATCAAACGCCCATGTCTCAAGCCCGGGAAACCCAGGATAAGCAGTCTGTCGTGCTATTCAACCCGTTACCCGTGCGAAGTATCGAAGAACACGCCACAACATCCGCAAAAGTCCCGCTTGTCAATGCGCCGCTCTCTCTTCTTGCGATAGCACGGATGGTTGCGGATGACTACGACGTGAGAATATTGAGTGCGGTTGTGGATGAGAATTATACCGAACAGATCCTTGCTGCGTGCAGCGATGCCCTGCTCTTTGCGGTGAGCAGCATGACATGCTACCAGATCAGGGACGGACTCGATGTATCGGCTGCCGTGAAAGAGCAGTACCCGGAACTTCCGATCGTCTGGGGCGGCTACCACCCATCCACCATGCCAGAGCAGACGATCCTGAACCCGAATATCGACATTGTGGTGCGGGGGCAGGGCGAATACACGTTCCAGGAACTTGTGCACCGGCTTAGTGACGGACGCAGCCTCGAAGGGCTGCCCGGGATCACCTACAAAGAACCGGAGCAGGAACGTGTGAAGGTCATAACCAACCCTGACCGCGAGTTTGCGGATATAAACGAGTTCTGCGACATGCCATACCATCTAATCGAGATGGAACGCTACATCAAGTCATACCGGTTCGGAAATCGTTGCATTGATTACGAAACGAGCAGAGGATGTCTTGCAAGGTGTTTCTTCTGCTCTGAGCCTTTATTCTGCAAGCATAAATGGACCGCCCTCACACCGGAGAGAACAGTCTCAGAGATCGAAAAGCTGCACACAGAATACGGGATCGACACGTTCATGATCCGGGACAGTGACTTCTTCGTCAGCATAAGGCGCATCAGCGCGATCGCAGAACTCCTGATCGAGCGGGACTTAAATCTGAATCTGGTCAGCGTAAACGGGAGGATGGAGCGTCTGCACCGCCTCGATGACGGCGTGTGGGAGCTTCTGCGGAGAGCAGGGCTTCGGGAGGTCTTCATCGGGTTTGAGAGCGGGTACCAGCCATCGCTCGACGCTATGGGAAAAGGTGCATCGGTTGACTATATCCTCAAATGCACCCACAGTTGCGCGAGACACGATATCGATCTGAGGGGTTCGTTCATGGTCGGGATTCCGGGCATTGATACAAAGACCGAGATTGCGCACACGTTTGAGATGATGAACCGGATGATTGATATCTTCCATGAAGAGAGCGATCTTGCGAAACTGGACTTTCTCCTCTCGTTTTTTGTCCCGTATCCGGGCACCCCGCTCTACCAGAGGTGCATTGAGGTGGGATTTTTGCAGCTAAACTCGCTTGAGGAGTGGGGCGACTTTGACCAGTTCGATTTCCATACCCCGTGGGTCAGTGACGGCTGTTATGAACTCACAAAGGAGTTCCGCGAGAAACTGCCATGCAACTCGGGTATGAATTATGATGAGTGGAACGAGTACTATCCAAGCGATGTCAGACCACGGCTCGGCTGATCGGACATGCCATGACACACGGCACAAACTGCATTTTTAAGGGTGAGCAGGTGTCGCGAGGAGTCTTTGGACAGAACCCTCGGGTTACGCAAGAAAATCAATATTCCTGATCGCTTTTCGTTTCCCATCCGGATCACCGATCCCCGCGCATCAACAACCCCCGGATTGATCTTGAAATTATCTTTTGGAGGTATGCACGATCTCTTCGGTCTCGTTCTTCCGCCTAAGACCGTTGTCAACATGATTACGTTTTTATAATAGTCTCCATCTCGCCGACATCGACCAGTTCTGAGAACGCGTGGGTGCGGATCGGTATGCCCTGCTCCTGTACCGCCGCCATCGGATTTGTCCCGCCGATTGCAACGATACCGACGTGGTCGCGCTCGATCGGGACGCCGAGCACGTCGGTGTTTGGCTCACTCACCCAGAGGATGCTGTCAAAGTTAGCCGACTTCAGCATGTCGAGCGCATCTTCGACCCGTTCCCGTGCACGCATAGGTACAATCCTCATGTTTGCAAGGATCTTTCCGGATCCTGTTGCGATGACGTCGGTTACTGAGGTCAGGTCCTGCGACATGAGTACGTCGATCGGATCGATAGTGGTGCTCTCATAAGTCAAAATGTCAGTAAACCGCATAGGAACCCCGTTCTCGATCTGCACGATACCTCCGAATACGGGTCGCACCGGAATCCCTCTTTTGAGCAGGACACTATCGATTGTGATGCTGCACGGCGTCACGATTGCACATTCTCGGTCGTTAAAGACGATTTGCCCGAGCGAGGAAGGATCTCTGATCACTTTGATGTACGATCCAACCGCAAGTCCACCTCCCATCACTCTCCGGAAGATAAATAGCACGTCATCGAGATCAGACTCATCTATGACTGAAACATTGGCTGCGATCAATCCTTTCTGCAGAGCAGGATCGAAGGTCACCTGATACATCATATTCTCGATTCTCGATATCGCGAATATGATTTGCGGGTTTGTGGACCCGCTTGTGGACCGGTTTATGGCGCGGTTTGCCGGAGTCATGGTCTGCTTGACCTCATATAACCATCCTCTTTCATGCATTTTATCAGATCGAGCACAGAATAGGCTGCTCTCGTGATACCCATGCTCTCGGCAGCGGCATCGGTCCCGACGAGGTACAGGTTCGTAAGAGGAGTCCTGACATCAGGGATGTAGCCGTTGATGCTCACAGCAGCCTTCTCCGGGGTTGTAACCTGATAATGAGTCATCTCGATGTATTTTTCGATGTCGGGAAATACCTGATGCAAGGTATCCCATGCCCTTTTTTTCTCGCGTTTCACTGAGTCCTCCACAACAAACATGAATCCTACGAGTTGCTTACCTTTCGGAGCGATCGTGGACGAATAATTGCTTATTGGCATTGCCCAGTACGCTTTTTCCTGAAACCATATCTCAGAACCAGTATAATCAAATTCCTTCATCTGTTGCGAGAGTCCAAGCCAGATACACATACTTAGTGCCTGATCGATCCGTCCGAGGTCCTGCAGATACCCAGGCGGGAGATCTCCGAGGAGCACTGGAAGATCCTTTGCAAACCCGGAATGGATAACGATCTCTGCGTCATAAGACTCATCATCCGTGGATACACCGCATACAACCCCATCTTCGGACAGAATGCGTTCAACGCACGTATTCGTCCTGATCTCGACATTATCGGGGAGTGAATGCAGCACAGAGTTGAGTAGCACTTTAAGACCGCCTCTTGGATATGCCTGTGCATGAGCAGTTTTATTGGTGATTAACCTACGAATACCAGTTATATTTGTTATCTGCTCTGCCAGCTGGTCTGCTATCGGCTGGTCCGTGGTTTCATACATCGCGCTGTCCCGCACAAAACTGCTGCCGTAGAGAACGCGGTAAACGGAGGTCTCTTTCATGGATTTCCCTGAAAGGAAATATGCGATCGTGTCAACAAAATCATAAGTCGTTTTGGACAGATGACGCGGCATGCAGGAATATATGGACATCTTTGACGTATCGATACCAAATGTGGAGAGGGTTAATGCTTTTGTCAGCGCCTGAGACAGCATCAGGCGATCTTTTCGCGGGAGCACGTCAAACGTCACAAACTCGCGCAGGTTCGACGGTATCGAACGGATGCCGGCAGGTGTGCGGACATAATAGGTGCCGTAATCAACAAACGCGGGGATATAATCGAAATATTCATCCATCAATGTACGGAGCGGTCCCTTGTGCAGGTGAGTGATCGCGTGGGGTCCCGTATCAACCCAAAAACCATCAACACAGTAACTGTTGCAATTTCCACCAACGTGTCCGCTCTTTTCGAGAACCAGCACGTTCTTCCCATGCTTTCCAAGTGCGAGCGCCGATAACAGCCCGCTTATGCCGGCTCCGACCACGATTGCATCATACATCCGAAACACCTTCCTGCGCCCTGATATACAGTTCGCCGAACAACTCTGGCTGCTCCAGCCATATCTGCTTTCTGGTCGCCATGAACAGCAGCGATATGTATGTGAGAATCGAGTCGGTATCCGGATCCAGCAACTCGCCCAACACCACAACGTCGCTGTGCTTAAATTTTTCGTGTAAAACCATCTGCACCTCCGCGATCGTCTGTTCAATATTCTCTTCGTGCGCAATTTTGAGAATATCTTCGGTCGTAATCACTGGTTTCTCTTCCTTCACTTTCTCTCGCGTCTTTCTCTGCAATTCGACTTTTTCCGCCTTTTTCAGCTCGGAAATCAGCTCGTCGAGCGTCACCGGTCGTTTTGACCGCCTGCGTATCTGCGGTTCTGGTATCGGATACTCCTCGACATCAAAGTGATCCAACTCCTCTATTTCTTCTTCGGTCTGCTCTTCATCCTCTATTGCGGCGTTAGCCTTCATCCGGAGGAGGATCGCAGCGTAATGGAGTGTTCGCCCAAAATAACTCAGATCAAACTGCTGTTTCTCGAGATACTGCAGGAACTTGTCTGTAACCTCGATGATATCGATATTCCACGGGTCAATCTCGCGGTCCTTTGCAAGGCGCACCAGAATCTCAACCGGATCGTCGGACGGCATCTCAGGCATTGGTGATATATCTGGAGGGCGTCGGATGTAAATGTTGATGTTGCGACAAGGGTATATGAACGATCCGACAGGCAATTCTCTGTCAGATCCTCAAATCTCAGGAAATCAGGGAAAAATCGCGTTTCCATGCCTGATCCACGATTCTGCGCATCACTTCCCGCACCGGAACGCCTGTGAGGCGTGCAACCCTCTTTGCATCCTCAAATTCAGCGGATATGTTCAGGACATTGCCGGAATCGTCGGTCGCGATCTTGATCGCAGCCACATACTTGCTGCCGCCGATCTCAATATTGATCGCCGAGATTCTCCGATTTGCGATCAATCTATGCCTGGTTGGTGATATGCGCACACCAAGTGAACCAGTCTCCTCGATGATCCGACGCGCAATCCGTGCGGAATCGCTTGATTTTGCGATCACCTGGATCAGATGCCCGCTCCGCCCCTTTTTCATCGTTGCGGGGATTACAATTGCGTCATGCGCCCCCATCGCGATTAGTTCCTCAATCAGGCTGCCAAGCACCTCCCCGGTCACGTCATCGACCGATGTTTCGAGCACCGCGATGTCGTCCCGCAGAAGTCCGGCATCGTCGTGTTCGTTCTCGCATAGAATAACACGCAAAACGTTTG
>JAIWAP010000072.1:0-8553 GCA_048634345.1 Methanobacteriota archaeon
GCAGGGAAAACGATTCGGCAAGGACTATTTCGAGGAACTCCTTAAGCGAATAAAGGAAATCCGGGTAAGTGAGCGTCGGTTCTACCAGAAGATCACCGACATCTACGCGCTTGCCGCCGACTATGACAAAAACGCCCCAATAACGAAGGAGTTTTTCGCAACAGTTCAGAACAAGATGCATTGGGCAATAACAGGCAAAACCGCTGCGGAAATTATTTACGATTCGGCAGATGCAACAAAACTCCATATAGGTTTAACAAACTGGAAACAGGCTCCGGACGGCAAGATTTTAAAATCCGATGTTTCCATCACAAAGAATTACTTAAACGAAGCCCACATTAAGGAATTGAATCAAATCGTCTCCGCATATCTTGATTTGGCGGAAAACCGGGCACACCGGCAGATTTTGACAACGAGATAAAGCGCATTAAGGAGGGTAAATATGACTACAAATAAAAAATTACCCGACAATCAAATTACCGTTTATCAAACATCGGATGGAAAAATCAATATTGAAGTGCTATACGCTAATGAAAACATCTGGCTTCCCCAGAAGCGGATTGCGGAACTGTTCGATGTAGACCGTAGTGTTGTTACCAAGCACCTGAAGAACATCTTTTCTGATAACGAGTTACAGGAATATTCAGTGTGTGCAAGTTTTGCACATACTGCCGAAGATGGCAAGGAATACCAGACAAAGTTTTATTCGCTTGAAGCAATCATCGCGGTGGGGTATAGGGTGAACTCAGAACGCGGCACACAGTTCCGGCAATGGGCAATTTCAATTCTTCAGCAATATATCCATAAAGGCTTTGCAATCGACAGCGACCGTTTCAAGTACGGTTCCCGTTTCAGCACACGATATTTTGATGACTTACTCGAAGAGATCCGGGATATCCGTTCCAGTGAGCGGATGGCGTATCAGAAAATTACCGATATTTACGCAACTTCCATTGACTATTCGCCAAAAGCAAAGGACACAAAACAGTTCTTCGCAACGGTTCAGAACAAACTGCACTTTGCCATTACCGGGCAGACCGCCGCGGAAATTATAGCCGCACGAGCCAGGAGCGACAAGCAAAATATGGGATTGACATCATGGCGAAAAGGATCCGGCGGTAAAATCCTGCCGGGCGATGTTGCCATAGCAAAAAACTATCTGGACAAACCGGAGCTTGATCATTTGAACCGCATAGTTACCATGTATCTTGATTATGCGGAATTGCAGGCGATCCGAAACAAACCCCTGTACATGAAAGATTGGATCGAAAAACTAAACGCCCTTTTAAAGTTCAGTGAATACGAAATACTCACCAATACCGGTTCAATCAGTCATGAAGTTGCTCTGGCTCTGGCAGGCAAAGAATATGAAATATTTAAGAAAATTCAGGATAAAAATTACATCTCCGACTTTGACAAAGAGATAAAGCGCATCAAGGGGGAAAAAGATGACGCCAAATAAAATCACCGAATCCGCCATAGAACAATTCGCAATCGAACTCCTCGAAAAACAGGGATACCAATACGTTTACGCTCCCGATATTGCCCCGGACAGCGAAACTCCGGAACGGAACCGATTTGAAGATGTCCTCCTATTAGAGCGCCTGCGAAAAGCCGTTGGCAGGATTAATCCCAACATTCCGGCAGATGTGAGGGAAGATGCCATCAAGCAGATACAGCGCCTTAACTCTCCCGAACTGATCGCCAACAATGAAGCATTTCACCGAATGCTGACAGAGGGCATCAAGGTAAGCTATCGAAAAGACGGAGCCGACAGGGGCGACCTGGTCTGGCTGATAGATTTTAAAAATCCCGAAAATAACGAATTTCTTGTAACCAATCAATTCACAGTAATAGAAAACGAGGTGAACAAGCGACCTGATGCAATCCTCTTTGTGAACGGCTTGCCCCTGATCGTCATCGAACTTAAAAACCCTGCTGATGAGAACGCAACCGTAAAATCTGCATTCAAACAGTTGCAGACCTACAAACAGGCAATACCCGGTCTTTTCACCTACAATGGCTTCATGGTAATCTCCGATGGTCTGGAGGCAAAAGCAGGCGCCCTTTCCGCCGGTTTCAGCCGCTTCATGACATGGAAATCGTCTGATGGCAAAACCGAAGCGTCGCATCTAACCGGGCAAATGGAAACGCTGATCAACGGGATGCTCAACGAACGAACCCTCCTGGACCTTATCCGACATTTTACCGTCTTTGACAAATCGAAAAAGGAAGACCGGAAAACGGGTGTTACATCAATCCGGACCACTAAAAAATTGGCTGCGTATCATCAATACTATGCCGTGAATAAAGCCGTAGAATCTACCTTGCGGGCATCAGGCTATTTCGTTGACAAAAACGGAACTTTCCATGGTTACGAGGTGACGGAACCGCCCGAAAGCTACGGTCTAACCAGTGTAGATGCCCAACCTGCAGGAGACCGCAAAGGCGGAGTTGTATGGCACACCCAGGGAAGCGGCAAATCCTTGTCGATGGTGTTTTTCACAGGTAAAATCGTTCTCACCATGGATAATCCAACCATACTGGTAATCACCGATAGAAACGATCTGGACGACCAGCTTTTTGATACCTTTGCCGCGTCAAAGCAACTTCTCAGGCAGGATCCGGTCCAGGCGAAGAGCAGGGAGCACTTGAAAGAACTGTTGAACGTCGCATCGGGCGGGGTTGTATTTACTACCATCCAGAAGTTCCAGCCCGAAGAAGGGAATGTTTACCCGAAACTATCAGACAGGCGAAACATCATTGTAGTTGCCGATGAAGCCCACCGGACGCAGTACGGGTTCAAGGCAAAAACCATCGATGCAAAGGACGATCATGGAACCGTAATCGGAAAAAGGATCGTTTACGGCTTTGCGAAATATACACGTGACGCCCTGCCGGGTGCGACTTATCTTGGCTTCACCGGCACACCCATCGAAAAAACAGACGTGAACACGCCTGCCGTTTTTGGCAATTACGTTGATGTTTACGATATATCCCAGGCGGTCGAGGACGGTGCAACCGTAAAAATCTATTATGAAAGCAGACTGGCAAAAATCGCTCTCAGTAAGGAAGGAAAAAAACTGGTAGCAGAACTGGACGAGGAATTAGAAAAGGAAGACCTCGCCGAGACACAAAAAGCCAAGGCAAAGTGGACACAGCTTGAAGCGTTGATTGGCAGCGAAGACCGGATAAAACAGGTTGCTGAGGATATTGTAACCCATTTTGAGCAGCGCCAGGAAGTGTTTGAGGGCAAGGGAATGATCGTGGCAATGTCAAGACGGATAGCAGCTGAGCTGTATGATGAAATTATTAAAATAAAACCAGAGTGGCATAACGACGACATTAAAAAGGGTGTTATCAAGGTGGTAATGACCTCGGCATCTTCTGACGGTCCAAAGATCTCAAAACATCATACCACCAAAGAACAGAGACGAGCTCTGGCAGAAAGAATGAAGGACACAGAAGACGAATTAAAATTAGTAATTGTGCGGGATATGTGGCTAACCGGTTTTGATGTTCCTTCGCTGCATACGATGTATATCGATAAACCCATGAAAGGTCATACTCTTATGCAAGCAATTGCCCGGGTGAACAGAGTCTATAAAGACAAGCCCGGTGGCTTAGTGGTTGATTATCTCGGGATCGCCTCCGATCTGAAAGAAGCCTTATCATTCTATTCTGACAGCGGAGGAAAAGGCGATCCTGCTGTTCTTCAGGAACAGGCGGTTCAGCGGATGCTTGAGAAACTCGAAATTGTTTCCCAGATGTTTCATGGATTTCCTTATGAACATTATTTTGCCGCAGATACCTCAACAAAGCTATCAATGATACTCGCTGCAGAGGATCATATCATTGGCATTGAAAACGGGAAGAAACGGTATATTGATGAAGTGACCGCATTATCAAGAGCGTTCTCTATAGCCATTCCGCACGAGCAGGCAATGGATGTGAAGGATGAAGTCTCGTTCTACCAGGCGATAAAAGCCAGACTTGTGAAGTTTGACAGCACTGGAACCGGTAAAACCGACGAAGAAATTGAAACCGCAATCAGGCAAGTTATCGATAAAGCCCTCGTAACTGAACAGGTAATAGACATTTTCGATGCTGCGGGTATTAAGAAACCGGATATTTCCATTCTATCAGAAGAATTTCTTTTAGAAGTCCAAAACATGGAACATAAAAACATTGCTCTGGAAGTTCTTAAAAAGTTGCTCAACGATGAAATAAAAGCCAGGGTGAAAAAGAACCTGGTTCAAAGCAGATCGTTAATGGAAATGCTGGAAGATTCCATCAAGAAATATCATAATAAGGTTGTTACAGCGGCAGAAGTTATTGAAGAATTAATCGAGCTTGGTAAAGAGATAAAGAGGATGGACAAAGAGCCACAGGAGATGGGGTTGTCAGAATTTGAATACGCTTTTTATACGGCAATTGCAGATAATGATAGTGCAAGAGAATTGATGCAAAAAGAGAAGTTACGGGAATTGGCTGTTGTTTTATTTGAGAAGGTGAAACAAAACGCATCAATCGACTGGACGATAAAAGAAAGCGTCAGGGCAAAATTAAAAGTGATCGTAAAACGGACTTTAAGGCAATATGGTTATCCTCCGGATATGCAAGCACTCGCAACAGAAACTGTGCTTAAACAGGCGGAATTGATTGCAGATGAAATAATAAAGAGGGGATGATACGATTAAAATCCAGGAACTTTTATTTGAAGAGACTAAGACAAACTCTTTTTTAGAGACTGCTCGCTCGCTCAAGCTGGAAGGTCCAGCAGATTGGTCGAGTCATCTTGAGGATTACCTTTACGGAAACAAGAGTGGGGGGATGCTAAATGAACACAACTAAAACAACGCTCGCCGCACTACTGTTGGTCGCGGCACTCACCGCACTCGTGACGCCCATCGCGTCCGCCGCGGGCTTACCAGACGACCTCTCGCCGGGCTTCACGTTCTCTAAGAACTTCTACGACATCTACGGCAAGCCAAACATCACCGCGTCAATCGTCGGCGACGAAAAGTTCGATCGCGGCGACGAGGTCACGCTTACAATCGATCTGATCAACCGTGGTGTTGTTCTCGGATTCGAGTCAGACCGGATGCCTGATGACGATAATGAGGAAGACCTTGCAAAGATGGAACTCGGATACGAACTCCAGCAGGTGAATGCGATCGGGGTAACAACAGTCCTCACCACTCCGGACGGGGTCCCGATCAATGTCAAATCAGGACCGCAGCAGGCTGGCTCAATCAGTGGAAGCGAAGGCGCAAGCGAGACGGTCAGGTTCAACATCGAGATCGACGAGAACGCGCCCGCAGGCACATACCCGCTCGTCCTTGCCACGAGCTACATCTACCAGAAGAACGTGCAGGTGAGCGGCAATGTCTCCGAAAACAGGGCGGATGTGAACTTCTGGTACGATACGCTCAACCAGACACAGGTACTCTATATAACCGTCAAGAAACTTGCTGATTTTGCGGTTACCGGTGTCTCATCCGATCTCCGTGCAGGTGAGGATGACCGAGTGCTTTCCATAACTTATCGGAATACCGGTGAGGATGCAGCGGTGGACGCGGTGGCACGGATCAGCGTGACAGATCCGTTCAGCAGCACCGACGATCAAGCATATCTCGGAACGCTTGCCCCGGGCGAGAGCGTAACCGGCATATTCGTACTCGATACGGATTCCGGCGCAGCAATAAAGCCTTACGGTATCGATACCGAGATCAGGTTCAAGGATTCGGGCAGTAAATCGAGGATATCTGAGTCCATGACCGCGATGGTCACGATTGCGCCGCTGATACCAGGGTCCGAGAAGATGAAACCGTACATCCTCCCGATTGTGCTGATCTCGCTTCTTGCGCTTCTGGCAATCGGGGTTCGGTACTATATCAGGAATTTCATGAGCGGTGGTTCCGGTGCAAAATAGACGGATTATGGTTGCTCTGGTCGCTGTGACCACGATCATGATCTGCATGGCGCCGATCACGCCTGCAAAGTACATCCCTGAGAGTTACACGCGATCCACGAACTACTACGACGTCACAGGCGACCCCCTCCTCGTTGCGACGCTCGTTGGAGATAATGAGTTCTGTCGTGGCGAGGATGCGGTGCTCGAGATCACGCTCCAGAATTACGGGGCAATCTACAGAATCGCGGGGGACAAATACCTCGATCCCGATGACCCGGACTACGATGACGATGTGTTGCTTGCCGCAACCGAATTCGGAGTGGAACTGGAAAAATCCGCCGCAGACCGCACCCGGGCTGTTCTTCTCGCAGATGGTGCGCCAATCGATGTTGCGGCTGGTGTCCGGGAGATTGAGACGATTGAAGCTGGCGAAACAGGAACCGTGCGGTTTCCGATCCGTATCGACGATAACGCGCCCGCCGGAATCTACCAGCTACGTCTGGAGGTCTGTTACGATCACATCGATAACGTGCAGGTAGAAGGAACCCCTGACAAGCCTGATATCAACTACTGGAACGTGACAGAGACATGGAACCAGAGCATACCGATTTTGGTCGAGAAAGAGTCCGATTTTAAGGTTGTTGGTGTTTCTTCCAACCTGCTGGTCGGAGGGACCGGATTTCTGAACATAACGTACCGGAACACCGGCGAGGCGGTGGCGACAGATGCGATCGCCCGCATAAGTGACATGCTGCCATTTACTGCTGCCCGGAATCAGGAGCGCATCGGAACGATAGCGCCGGGAGAGTCTGTGACTGCGTCGTTTGCGGTCGGGACTGGTCGGAGCGCGGTTCCGAAAGTGTACGATGTGAGCACCGGGATCCGGTTCAAGGACGAAGATGGCGAGATCAAGATCTCAGACGCCATGCAGATCGGGGCGGTGGTTGCGCCAGGGGTTCCGTTTTCTGAGAAACTGGGTGCTATGAAGTGGTGGATCATCGCGGCGGTGCTCGCGGTCGCAGCGGTTCAGGGGTGGCGGGCGTGGAAACGATGAGCGCGCTGATACCGGGCGGTCGTGATTACAATAGTTTCTGATCGATAAAGTGCTGGGGAATGGACTCATTCCAAGACGTCATCACTCATTTCTTCGTCCGGGAAGTCCTCTTCCGAGCGTTCAATCCCACCTGATGGGGGATATCTCGTAAAAGCGGCGAGCACAGTCAGTGCCTCCGAACGAACCCGCTCTCGTGTGCTTCGGGAGTATTTCTCCAGCATCTTTCGAAGTGTCCCGCGAGAGGTTGTGGTATGAAAGTACACTGTAAATGCGGGTGATGATGATCTCTTCTGACTGTTGTTCCTTTGGTTTCCTTGCGCATTTCTTGCAGATGTGGGGCTTGCTGCCCTTTGCCAGAGAATTTCTCGTTTGGCAGGATGTTTTCGCATACCTTACAGAGATGTCCGCGATATCGTTTCCTCTTTGCCATTCGTTGCATCCTTTACGACTCAACCTTGAAACCCCAAAACGGCGATCGCAGCAGCGTCGATCAAGGGCTTTGTGATGCCGCAGTCCGGCGATATCGAGCATGCCCTTCTCAACGCCTGCACCACCTCCCTCGAGGATCTCGATCTTCATTTGTTGACTGCGATCTCCCCAAGCATGGTCACCACAAGATTATTGATGCGATTGGTGTACTCCTCGAGCCTCTTGACAGTTTCCCGCAACTCCTGTTCCGCACGCTTGCGCTCGGTGATGTCGCGGGCAGCGGCAAAGGCACCAACCACCTCTCCGGTCTGATCTTTGTAGACCGAAGCGTTGTATGAAACGATGGTCTCGGTTCCATCCCTGGCTTTCATGACCAGTTCGTAATCCCTGACCTCTCCGGTTTCAAAGGTCAGCATCGCGCCTTTGTATGCCCTCTCAGGATCTGTGAAATGGTCAGCAAACGGCGTTCTTACCAACTCTTCCCGAGTTCTGCCGGTAGCTCGAATCGTAGCATCGTTCACATCCAGAATGATCCCTTCCTGGTCGAAGGTTACAAGAGGATCAAGGCTTGTCTCGATCAATCCTCGATTGTAGCGCTGAAGATCGTTAATTTCTTTTTCAGCCTGCTTGCGCTCGGTGATATCTTTAAAATCCTCTACAATCCCAACAAATTTGCCGTTCCGATCCAATCTTGCAGCATTCAGAATAACCGGTATCTCTTCACCGTCTGATCGCTTCTTGACAGATTCACGTTCAACAAACGCTTCTCCCTTTTTTAACTTCTCGAGTGGACAATCTTCAGAATGACAGAGTTCCCCGCTGAAGATATCGTAGCACTTCTTACCGATGATTTCGCCCTCATCCATGCCCACCATTCGGATAAAGGTTTTATTCACCTTGATGACGTTAAAATCAGCATATATTACACACATTCCATTAGCAGCGATCTGGAAGATGAGGTCGAGTTCTGCTTTGCTTTCATGCAGTGCAATTTCAGCATTTGTTCGCTCGGTGATGTCGCGGGCAGCGGCAAAGGCACCAACCACCTCTCCGGTCTGATCTTTGTAGACCGAAGCGTTGTATGAAACCATGGTCTCGGTTCCATCCCTGGCTTTCATGACCAGTTCGTAATCCCGAACCTCTCCGGTTTCAA
>JAIWAP010000073.1:0-8511 GCA_048634345.1 Methanobacteriota archaeon
ATCACCACCTCATCCATCGGAAGAATCCTGAAATGCAACGGATACGAGGTAACAGCGATCAAGATCGATCCCTATATCAATATTGATGCAGGAACCATGAGCCCGTTCCAGCATGGCGAGGTCTTTGTACTGAAGGACGGGGGCGAGGTCGATCTCGACCTTGGCAACTACGAGCGGTTTCTTGACACCGAACTTACTGGCGACCACAACATCACCACAGGGCAGGTGTACAGGGCGGTGATCGAAAAGGAACGGAGAGGCGATTATCTCGGAAGCACGGTGCAGATCATCCCGCATGTGATAAACGAGATCAAGGAACGAGTTCGGAGCGTGGCAGAGGCAAGCGGAGCAGATGTATGCTTAATCGAGATCGGCGGCACGGTCGGAGACATCGAGTCGATGCCGTTTCTGGAGGCGGCAAGGCAGATGCAGCGGGAGGAGGCGTCCTGCGATCTCGCGCTCGTCCATGTGACGCTTGTCCCGATCGATGCCCAGGGGGAGCAGAAGACCAAGCCGACCCAGCATTCGGTGAAGGAACTCAGGGAACTTGGTCTCTATCCGAACATCATCGTTGCGCGATGCGCATCCATGCTGCCAGCAGCGGCAAAGGAAAAAATCGCCCTCTTCTGCGATGTTCCGGTTAACGCGGTCATCAGCGCTCCTGATGCTAAAGATATCTACCACGTTCCGCTGATCTTTGAGGAAGAAGGGTTATCTGATTATATTATGGACAAACTCGAACTGGACGCGAGTGATAGCCAGTCAGGATGGAAAGAACTGGTCGAACGGATGGAAATGACCGATGAGAGTGGGAATCATATATCCATCGCCGTTGTCGGGAAATATATCGATCTCAGGGATGCCTACACGAGCATCAGGGAATCGCTCAAACATGCGGGGATCGCGTGTGGCTGCAAGGTCGATATCAGATGGATCGACTCGGATAACCTGAAAGGCACCCCGGAGCAGGTTCGAGAGTCTCTTAGGGGACTTGATGGGATACTTGTCCCGGGAGGCTTTGGTGAACGCGGGGTCGAAGGGAAGATTCGCGCGATCGAATATGCCAGAACAAACGATGTGCCGTTTCTTGGGCTATGTCTTGGCATGCAGCTTGCGGTAATCGAGTTTGCAAGGAATGTGATCGGGTGGCAGGACGCAAGCAGCTCGGAATTCGGGGATACCGCGCATCCGGTGATCGATCTGCTTCCGGAGCAGCATGACGTCCTTGATATGGGTGGAAGTATGCGTCTTGGAAACTATGAGGCAGTGCTTGCCCGGGGATCGCTTGCACACCTGCTGTACGGCAGTCTGGATATCGTAGAGCGACACAGACACCGGTACGAGGTGAATCCGGAGTATATTGGTGAGATTGAGTCAAAAGGCATGGTCTTCTCCGGGAAAAACAAGAACCGGATGGAGATCGCCGAGATTCCTTCGCACAGATTCTTTATCGGATGTCAGTTCCACCCGGAGTTCAAATCGAGACCTGAAAAACCTGCACCGCTCTTCAAGGGGTTTGTCGAGGCTGCGATCGGGAAATGAACTGTGGAGGTAAGGAAAGTTGCGCAGAAAACCCAAGATCAGAGCATATCGCCGCCTCTGCGTCTCCCTGCCCCTCTTGATCTCCTTGCAAGCATAGGATAGCAGATAATCAGGATCGGGATCGCGAGCAGCGTAATGATGCCAAGCCATCCGGGCACACCCGAGTCTATCAGTCGGTATATGATGAATTTTTCATCTTTTTTGAACTCAAACATGTAGGGGAACGCATCAGCCATAAATTTCTTCTCCTGCTCAAGTATTACATCATACGATCCGTGTAACGGTGCGAGAGCAGAAACCCGGATCATTGTGATGGTGTTCGATGTAAAACCCCGGTTTACATAGAAATACAGGACAACTCTCCTCTCTGTGAGTTCGCCGTCTGATTTTTTCACAACAACGAGCTTCTTAACAGAGATTGTTTCGTTGACATGCATATTTTCTCCACTCTTCCGGAATACTGGGTCTTCTATCCAGTCCGTGCCTGACATAGACACGGTCTCTTTACCTTCTTCCTCTATCTCGTATCCGAGCGCAGGATAACAGACGATCGGCGGATGAAAGCTCGAACGGTTTGTTGATTGGAGGATAAGGAAGAATACAGGCTGGAATGACTCAGGACTGCTATAAGCACGCATCAACATGATATCTGCACCAAGGCTGGCTGTGATACGTTCTGTATCATACTCAAAACCGGTCCAATTACCGATCTCCTTCGGAAACTGATTTACGTACTCATTACTTCCGAAATCCATCTTTGTTCGAACCGGCATCGCATTTCCCGAGGCACGTGCAAGTTCGGTGTCGACCACGGTGATGGTGTCGGCAAAGATCATGGACGGGGTTGAAAAGAGTAAGACAAATACGAATGTGAGCAGGATAAGCCCGATGATCGTTGCGTATTCCTCAAGTAGCTTCATCGTCCTCCCCCCGTTCTCTGATCCTGCATTTCATCAGTTTGCTGATGGTTATCAGAAATATGAACGCGATAATGAATACAAACGGGCTGGAAACATCATGAAACAGTTTCATTGCAACATCCTTGCCGAAGTGATCCGCAATCAAGATTATGGAGGTGACCCGGATGATGTTTGCGGCGATTGCGATCGGGACCGTCACACAGAAGAGGGCAGCCTTCCTGGGAGCCGGGCATTTCAGGAGGTGGACAAAGATGGCAGATATCGCCAGCAAGGAGATGAGCGTGTTCATCCCGCTGCAGGGCAGACCGATTGAGAATGCGCAATCGTCGAGCCGCATCTCAGATCCGATTCTCGTGACGCCGACTCCAAGTATTTCAAGGAGTGTTGTGGAATATCGAGCCGAGATCGACTGGAGGGTTGTGGCGATTGCAGGCGTCCAGGGGATTGGGATCGCGAATATCAGTAATAGTACCGGGAATAACAGCGATTCCATCATTTTTTCTCCGTAAATGTAAAGAATCACGCCGCAAATCACAAATATGAAGGAGATCGCTGACAAAAACGGGAATGTCATCATGAATCCAAAGGCATGGAGTATGATGCCAAGCATGAAGGGCACCATCCCGAGTCGGAATGGTTCGGGATCGCGTAAGTCCCGGTCGTGTATGGTTCTCCACGCGAAGAATAATGAGACGGCAGGGATCAGGATGCCGTGGGAGTATACCGGATCGGTAAGCCATACATTAAGAAGCCAGATGAATGTATGGAGATACAAGACCCCTAACAAGACTGCGAGCAGGATCGCGATCTTTTTCATATACGATTATCTATTTCTCAGGTCCATATAAGCATATCCTGCAAGCATGAGCAAGCCGGTGGAGACGAGGATGATGGTGAGGGGTTCGGGGATTGGCGCTACCGGGTTTGCGGAACTTGTGGTGGAATTTGTGGGGGTCGGCGAATCCTGAATAAAGAAGTCGGCGCTGTTGTCGTCCGAATCCCATGCAGGACCATAGACGGCACTCTCGTTTATGGTGGCATTAACCTTTCTTTGCAGGGTTTTGCCAGAGGTAGGAACACTTGCCTCATCACCTTCCTTAACGTGATCAACAGCACCCCATGCCACAGCATCTATTCGCCCATTATTTGCCTCGTCGGCTGTTTTTGTGTCCGGATCCCAAGGAAAAATCCCGATGGAACCTGTTGAATCAGATAAAGTGCTGGCAGGTGCATCATACCCCCAATCACAGTCCGGAGTGGGTATAACATCATCCATTCCATCGATCTTCACCAAATAGAACCCATAAGCAGGTATAGTTCCTGATAATTGTTTTTTGGAAGCGGATGGTTTAAATGAATTATTCCAATCCCTACCAGAAGAATAATAACATAGATATGTATCATTCAAATCCACACTCATACTTGTTGGATTGTATAATTCTACCCATTCCGGATCGCCGGTTATATTAACTTCGCTTATCACCACGTGATCCGCTACGTCCTCTGCGCTCACCATCGGCACCGCCGCCGATACCAGTATCAAAACTATCAGTGTCATCCAGCTTTCGTGTATGTGTATAGCCATAAACCAGAACACCCTTTCGCCCGTATTTAAACCTTTTGAAATTTTTACCGTCTCGGAGAACCGGTGTGAAAATGCTATGCAGAGGCACAACCCCCTCATCTGCACAAAGCCAACCCAAGCAGTAGCAACGAGCATCTTCTGACAGAATCATCCGGCACGGCAGGAAATTTGGCATGTTATACATTCCAGATGATATATATTTCTGCCATCGTAGATCCTCCCGGTTGATGGAACAAAAATGCGCAGTTTCGCCCCGCTTATAAACCACCCGTCGATGAGAGAGCGCGCAAGGGCGAGCGGTCTCATCCTGAAAGCGCAAGATACGGCATGACCAGAAAAAGCATGATGTTGATGAGCCCGTGTGATATCGATACGCCATAAATCGATCTGGTTTCTTTCACGACAAGCGCATACGTAAGACCGACCACCCCGGCAAACAGGCAGTCGTGCCATGAGTTCCCAAGATGAAGAATGCCGAAGAGCACTGACACGATAAGTATGCCATACACGCCTACCGCCTTTGTGAACGTGTGTTGCAGGAGACCCCTGAACAGTAGCTCCTCGAGAAAACCGGTGCAGACACTGAAGATGACGATTGGCACAAGCCATGACGTGCCCGGAGCCACCACCATTGCAGGCTCAAGCAGCTGGTATTCCACCCATCCGAGTGGTATTGCAGCTATGATAATCGCACCCTCTACCTGCAGCGTCCCGGGACGGGGCATGTCAAGACCAATGCTTTTCCCATCGATGTGCTGGATGTGGATACATGTGAAGATTGCGATGAAGAGCGGAATGCTGATGATAATAAACCACAACATGACCTCAAAATGTGTAAGCGGAACACATAAACTCAAAATCCTGACGAGAGGGACGATGGAAAAGGCGATATACATGTTTGAAACGGGCGTGTTCTCTGTTATTATCGTGCCGTGCAACACCATGGCAAGCATGATGCATCCATGGACGACCATCCCGAATCTCAGGTCGTAGGTGGTTGCATACTCTGCGGTCAATAGCAAACCGACATATACCACAATCCATATACCCGCCAGCATCTTCCTTTGTAACATCACACTCGTTATAGATATCATCCGCAAGGCATTTATACCAGGGTGTCCAGAATGTAATTGGGTTATGTAAGGGGCGGGGTAAACGAATAAATGATCACGATAATAACAACAATGTCTATAACGACTGTGCTTAGCAGTTATGCAACGATGCTCGGCGCCATTGGAACGGTGCTGCTGATACTTCTTCTCATCATGAAGGAACTCTCTGATTCGCACGACGGTGTTAGGTCGCAACGGTTGGCAAAGAACCTCATGGTTGCAATCGCGCCACTTCTCTCTGTGTTTGTATTGATCGTGGCTCTCGGTGTGTTCAATGCGTTGGGATAGTGGGGTAACCCTTCCGAGTAACACTGATGACAGCCGCTATCTGTTCTCGTGATGATGAACGGCTGATTGTAGTGGGTAAGGTAGTCCTTCCGGTTTTGATCATCATATCTATAGCATCATTTGCCCCCGCCGTGCTTGCGTCCGGCACCACCACTGCCACCATAACGCTTGATAGCATCGTTGATACGCCCGACCGGACTGTTACTCACAGCGGCGCGACGTATGAAATCACCGACATTGGCGTATACCGGATGGATCAGGACATTTTGGTCAGCGTCAATATCTCAGATGGGCAGAGCTTCCAGGTGTCGCTGATCAACAAACACGAAAATTCTGTATGGGGTAAGGCGATTGACGGCACAGGTGCGCCCGAAGCACCTGCTACACCGGTCACACTTGTCATACCGGCTGGCACCGTTGGGACGCCGGGGGCATACGCGCTGGCAGTGCGGCATCAGGGGCAGATTCTGGTGGCAAAACCCGTGGTGATATCGGTGTACGATCTCTTGATATCAAGCGACCCCGTGGTAGAAGCGGGCGAAACACTCGATGTCGTGGTCGATGTCGAGAGGGACTGCGTTCCTTCGACCGTAAATGAAACAGTGAAGGTCATGCTCTCACAGGGAATCGTATCGTTTGAGGAAATCGCAATTCCTGCAGGTACTGGCAGATATGAAGCCGGTATCGAGATACCTGCTATTGCGGCAGGAGATTTTTCGCTGTACTGCGCTATAACGACTGACAGAACCGTTTTCGGATATCCGGAAACGATCGGGGCGGCGAGTTACGGGATCGTGACTGTGGATGTGCCAGCTCCCGTGGTACAGACGACAGAGATGGCAGAGCCGAAAGCAGGGGCAGAGACTGTAGCGACCGTGGCGGCTGCAGCGACTGCATCCGCCCCTGAAGAGGCGCCACCAGTAATCTCCACACCTGCTTCGGAGACAGAGATAGAGCTGCCGTGGGTGGTGTATGGATTGGTTGCAGCAGCAACGTTGCTGGCGATCGCATATCTGATCAAGAGAATTATTTTAAAGCCGTAAACCAGATATCTCAAGCGGTGAACGAGTTAATGATAGAAGCAATAAAACTATCCAAGACTTACAACTTAGGCGAAACGCGTGTTTATGCGCTCAAAGAGGTCAACCACTCCATAGCACGCGGCGAATTTGTTGCAATAACCGGACATTCGGGTTCTGGAAAATCAACGCTCCTTCACCTCCTTGGATGCATCGAACAACCGACTACAGGCACAGTTGTGATCGATGGGCAGGATACCAGTAAAATGAGCCAGCGTGCGCTCACAAAACTCAGGCTGCGAAAAATCGGGTTCGTATTCCAGCACTTCTACCTTCTCCCGACGCTGACTGCGCAAGAGAATATCGAGCTTCCGATGAAGGAGGCTGGCTTGCGCAGAAACATGCGGAAAGATCGGGTCAGCAGGCTGCTTGCAGCAGTCGGGCTTGCCGATCGCGGGAGGCACCGCCCGAATCAGTTGAGCGGCGGAGAGCAACAGCGCGTTGCGATAGCGCGTGCGCTTGCAAACGACCCGCCCATCATTCTTGCGGATGAGCCTACCGGTGAGCTGGATACCCACACCGGGAGCGGTATCGTGAACCTGCTGGCAGAGATTAACCGGGAGTACGGCAAAACAATCGTTGTGGTGAGCCACGATCCGGGAGTTGCGCACAGGGCGAAACGAATCATCAAACTCATGGATGGCAAGACCGTAGATGCATTCTACTAAAATCGCACTGCTGAATCTAAGCAGAGGGAAATCAAGAACGGCGTTTGCACTGTCAGCGATCGCCATAGCCGTTGCAATGACGATATTGATGACGTCAGCTGGACTCGGTCTGAAAGCCGGTGCGTCTGCTCTATATGTGCAGGAAGTGGACTACTGGATCATTCCGCGTGGCGCAGGCGTCACCGATCTGATAACAAACTCGGAGCAGACGATGCTCGGGGGTGTTCACCGGGCTACCGAAATGATACTCGTATATCCTGATGTTAACGGGGCAAGCCCGGTTCTGACCCGGGTGCTGCATGCCTCAGGTGTCGGAGGTGCAGTGGGCGATGGGGACGGTGGGGGTGCTGAGGACGCAGTGGGCGGCAGGGGTGGCGGGAGTGTAAAAGCCATCATCGGGATCGGAGTAATACCCGGAAACATCGACGTTGCTCCGGTCTCATCCGACGGATTTACGCCCGGGGATCATGACGATACGCACGAAGCAGTGATTAACGAAAAGACAGCCAGATTACTGGACGTCGGGACCGGGGACAGGATCTATGCAGGCGAATCACAGGCATCGTTGCAGCCGTTTAAGGTCGTTAACGTGATCGCTCTGCCAGAGTACTCGTTAAGCCCGGTAATTGTCCTCCACCTCTCAGAACTTCAGGAGATTACCGGAAACCGTGGGGGAGACCGGGCGAACGAGATTATCGTGAGTGGTGGGGACAGGGAGTTTCTTGAATCGGTCTATCCGGGCGAGATGGTGCTCTCTAACACCGAACTTACCGCGCATAATATATATAGCGATAAAAGAATACTTGCGACGACCATTGCCGTGGTCAGCGTATCGATAGTTATCTGCATCCTGTTTGTGTCAACTACGATGATCATGTCAGTAAACGAGAAGCAAAGAGAGTTTGCAGTGATGCGGGCGATCGGCATCTCGGACGCAACGATCATCGGGATCGTGCTCTGGGAATCAGTCATCCTATCGCTTGCCGGAGGGTGCATCGGAGCTTTGTTGAGTGTGGGCGGCAGGGTACTGGCAGGCGAGATCGGGCAGCATCTGTACGAGACCAACGTCCCGATGGTGATGCCGCCGCTGCTCCTGGTTGGCGGGGTTTGTGTGGCGGTGGTGGCAGGGGTGCTTTCAGGAATCTTTCCGGCTATGATCTCCAGAAAACACAATATAGCCCGGATGGAGGGATAAATGCTCGCTACACGAACGATTGCCCATAATAAAGTCAGATCGGCTCTGTCGATCATCGGAGTTGCGGTCGCTGTCATCTCCATCGTCGTCATCGCCTCGGTCGGGAACGGGCTTCTCGCAAC
>JAIWAP010000074.1:0-8482 GCA_048634345.1 Methanobacteriota archaeon
TGCCGTGCCTGATCGCAGCCCCCGCGAAGTTGGTCAGGGTCACCATGCCGGACTCATAATGCACATGTCCATCGATCAGACCGGGAGAGACGAATTTTCCGGTTATATCGATGATCTCAGTGTCATCACCGATTTTGTCGGATACGTCCCCGAGTCCAACGATGATACTGTCTTTTACTGCGATGTCTGCCCTGAGAAGCTCTTTTGTGTTGACGTTGACGACCCTGCCCCCAGTCAGTGCAAGGTCTGCTTTTATGGTTCCTTTTCCAGCGGAGATCCGTTCGTGTAGCATCATGGTGATATCTTGATCGAGGGTTGTTGAAGTATCTTTTCGTGTTTTTTGGGTCATAGATAGAAGCTTCATTTCTGCCTGGTTGTAATCATGTACATGCCCTGGGTAACTTGTGGTAGGAACCACAAGATTACACAGTCTGCGAAGCAGCGGCGCAGCCATCTCCACAAGATTTCTGTGTTAATCTTGTGCAATCTTGTGTAATCTCGTGGTTTTATAGCGGATATTCCCACAATACTCGAGTAAGTATGTAATCATGCCCCCGGGCAGCCACCACACCATCAACCCCCATCTGACCCAATCCCACCAGCACGTCCCTTCACTCACCCTCTCGTCCGCGCCAGGGCACGAACCAGATGCCCCATCCCTGCTGCGCACAGCGTGCTTCCAAGGATCACGCAGATGATGGTCGGGATACCGATGGTGGCAGCCACAAAACTAGGAAACGACGGATACATCGATGGGTTGTTCGGATGAATGAACCGCACGTTTCCGAGCATCGAAAGTGGTATTTCAGCAAAATTATATATAATATAATATCCAATTACCAGTGCGATAATTCCACAGAGGCAATATAACGCAAGTGTCGCAACAGAAACATCCGTATCACCTGCATCCAGCCGGTGGTCGTAGATGGCAAGCCCGGATCCTCCGAGAAATCCTGCGATCAGGGCTGTAACCGGAGCAAAGTAATCCGCGAGCACGGATACACCCCCATAGATCATACCTCCAGCTACGATGCCCAGAAGAATTGTCAGGAGTCTTGTTTTGTCTGGCATGTCTGAAGTATCCGTTTATTTTATTATTTGGGAATCACTCGACTGTGAGATCATGGGCAGAATCGTGGCAGTCCTTGCACTGCTCTCCGGCTCCGTGTGACGGGTCCGTCGTATGGCAGCCGTCACTGGCACACGCAACAGTCGTCCCGTGATCGGGGTGGCACCGGACGCATTCAATATATGCGTGTTCGCTCCCACTCTGCAGCATCGTGTTGAACGGTTCCGCGTGGCAGTCCACACATACACCCGATGTCGTGTCGGCTGAGTATTTAATCTCGAGTGGCACGTGTCCGATCCTGTGGCAGTTGGTGCAGTCGCGCATACTCATCCCGGTGTTGTGCCCGGGGTGGCAATCGATGCAGAGCATGGTGACCGCGTGTTCGGGATGGCACATATCACACGCAATGTCCGCATGTCGTGTGTGCTTTCGTATGAATGTCCCCTTGATGACTGAACCATGACACCGGGCGCACTGGCTGTTGTCGTGCTCATCGAACTCGATCGATTCGGGTTTGTGCGGGTCGTGGCAACTGGTGCAGTCCAGCGCATCGGAACCGTGCACCAGTCCGTGGCAGTCGCTGCACGGGGGCAGGTAGCCGTGCTGGATATGGCAGTGATCGCACTCGAATGCCGAGTGCAAACCGCCGCTCTCTTCGATGCCTTCGTACTGCGGGATGTGGCAGGAGCGGCATCTGCTGCTGTTCAGAGCGGAATTGTTGATCCGTTCCACAGGCGCATGTGGGTCCGGGTGACAGCTTGTGCAGGCAATGACGGTTGCGCCGTGTGTCTCAGGGTGACATCCGCGGCAGTCTGGCAGGTATCCGTGCTGGATGTGGCAGAAAGTGCAGTTCAGGGGCGCATGTTTGCCGCGCCCGTTCTCAAGAGAGTGATATTGTGGCGCGTGGCAGTCCACGCACTCAGCGTTCCTCAACTCCGGATATATGCGGTCATCATTTGAAGGCACAGGCGGCGTTTCGCCATCCCCCCCACCGTCCGTACATCCGCATACCGCAAGCACAGACATGATTACGACGATTAATATGATTGCGTCCTTTCCGCGTCTTAGCCGTGCCATGACTGGTATCTCCTTGATGACCTGTTCCGGGTATTCTGTTACCGTTGTGTCGCCTGAGTCTGCCATTGTTTTAATTAATTGATGGTGCCGATGGTGAATAAGTTTTATGTACCTGCTGAACTGTTTTTATGCTTATGGCTGAACTCTTCCATCAGGTGAAAGAATTTTACCGGAGCGATAGTCCGTGGGCAGAACTCCTGCGTGATATTCTCTCGGTTGCCAAGATTCTCATACTCTTTGCGGTCGTATCCCAGATCGCGTTTGGAACATGGACACCGATGCGGGCGATCGAATCCGGCAGCATGGTGCCAAACATGCAGATCGGAGATATCGTCTTCATAGAGGACATCTCCCGCACGAAGATCGTTACACAGGAAGAGGGTGCTATCAGCGGATACGAAACATTCGGAGATTTCGGTAACGTGATTTTGTACAGGAAATACGGGCGCAACGACGTGACTCCGATCATCCATCGCGCAATGTATCATGTGGAAGCAGGTGAGCCGATGTGGGACGGGGGTCCGGCTGCGCCACACGCAGGATACATCACAAAAGGAGATCATAACCCGAGCTATGACCAGCGCGGAATCTGCCGCGAACCCGTGCGGGAGGCGTGGGTGATCGGCGTTGCGCGTTTCCGCGTGCCGTATGCAGGATATGTGCGCCTTGTATTCTCAAATGTTCTTCAGAAATTAACAGGCGATGAGCCCCGGAACCAGTACGACCATCCCTGAGAAACTCGCTAAGGAATTTTCAGATATTGCCAGAATCCCTGATCGCTTAGACGATTTAGATGATTTAGACGATTTAGACGGTGGTCCGGGACATGTACGGTCACTATCAGGCGTTTCCGGACCCCTGCCAGTGTTACCGGATTTTCCGGTCAGATTCTTAGCGTCCCAAATTAATACTGCCCAAAACTTTTATATCATCTCACACACAAGTAGGCTCCTTACATGGAGACGGATTTCATAAGCAAGCATAAGGATTCTGATACCTTTATTATCAAAAAATCCTCTTTTTTCGAGGCTCCCGTGCATCTGAAAGGCAATCTGATCGTTGGCAGCAGTTGTAATTTCTGGAGCGATCTTGCTACCACCGGCTCTCTCCAACTCGGGAAGGGCACCACGGTGAAAGGGTCGATACGTGCCGCAAGTGCGATCATCGGCGCACATTCTGTGATCGAGGGTGGTGTAAAGACCGAACAGGACTGCACAGTGCTTGATGGCGCCAGGATCGGCGGAGATATCGTAGCAGGTGGAAAGATCATGCTCAGACCGAATATCAAAGCGGGGATCGTGGATGCCATAGGTAATATCGAGATTACAGGCAAGTCGGATGTTGCGGAACTGCGCGCCGGGGCAAAGATCATCGCGACAAAACAATGAAATTCCTGGGCAACTGCACCGCAATCAATCCTTTTATGCGATAACCGCGCCAAAGCATGACCTATGTTCAGAACTATCCTTGTGCTGGATATATTCGATGGCATCGTGGTTCATGCTGTTCGCGGGATGCGTGAGCAATACCTCCCGATCGCAGGGGCAAGCTCGGTCTGCGAGAACTCGGGTGCTGTAGAGATCGTAAGAGCGCTTGACCCGACGGAAGTGTATGCGGCTGACCTCAACCGGATTCGCGGACGTACAGCCGGGGACAATTTCCAGGTCGTAAGAGACATTTCAGGATATTGCAGAACGATCCTCAGCTGCGGCGTCCGGTCGGCTGAAGATGCATTGCTCGGGCTTGCAATTGCAGACACCGTCACCATCGGAACCGAGAATGCCGATTTCAATGTGATCGGGCAGGCATGTGAGACTGCTGATGCAAGCCGGTTACATGTCAACATCGACCTGATGGATGGCAAAATCCTCACGAATACCGAAATATCGCTCACTCCGCTTGAGGCGGTCGATAAACTGAACGATTACCCGATCAATCACCTGATCATCATCGACCTGACGAAGGTTGGCACAGAATCAGGCATCAACACCGGTTTTCTCGAAGAAGCGGTCGCAAGATCGGATCATCCGGTCATATTCGGAGGCGGCGTGCGGGATATGGACGATCTCGACCTGTTGCGTGACATCGGGATCGCGGGGGCGCTGGTTGCAACCGGCGTGCATAATCGGGCGATTCCGGTGGAGATGCTGCGGGGATGATTGCGACACCGATCAACCACCATCATCACAGAAAATCAGCAAGCGTCCTCTGAAACCTGCATTCGTCCAGCAACTGCATCTCATTTTGCCATTTGGGATACGGCGTGTGGATTCGTCCCCGCAGGTCACGGAGCGCATCACCGATGCTGTCAAACCTTCTTGCACCCGAGCCACCACCACTTCCGGTCAGCGCATCACGAACTGCCTCCCGGATCACCCAGACTCCGAGCGGCGCCCAGTAATCAGGAAGGATCTCTCGCACGATGAATACCGATGCCTGCCGCCTGATCGCATGAAGATACTCGACAACAGCGGTTCTTGCTGCGTAATATCCACCAGCAAGCGACGAATATCCCTTTTTCCCACCATACTCTTCCCTGTCACTTCCAATCCACAATCTCTCAGACCAGACCGAATCCGGAAGCCATATCTCGATCAGCTCAAACGAGAAGCACCTGGGGATCAACAGGATCTCAAAATGGTTGCCGAATTTCTCAGTGCTGAATAAAACAATGTCTTTTATCTCAGGATAACTTCTTATATCGTCAAGCAACATCTTTCCGATCATGTCATCGATTGCTGTGATCGACCACCGTGTGGGGACAAGTTTCCGATCCTTCCCGAGCAAACCAATCGAGAATATGCGTGTTATGTGCTGCTGTGGGATGCTGCTTCTGTGCAATTCACGTATCGAATCCGCAGCAAGCACATCGGTGTCTGATACGAGATAATCGATCTTTGTGGGGACTTTCGGGTTCTCTGTAAGCGTGATCTTCGTAAGTTCGCCGGCTGGACCCATCGGCATCAACATGCCATCAAAAGCCATCCGTGCAGTCGGCGGTCTGGTAAACCACGCCTCGGTCTCCACAGGCGTATCCGCCATCGCCAGTTCCTGCGATGTCAGTAAAAACGGATCATCCGGCGTCCTCACGTTCAATCTGGTGTACGATCGTACCAATCTTGACCGCATCCCTATAATCTCATCGATATTCTTATTCAGGAGAACTCGCGGGTCTTCGTACTGCTGCGCCTCATCGCCGCCGATATTAGGGGGTATCAGCGGACCTGCAACGATGTCAGGATAACCTCTGCGCCCGACAAAAACCGACGGCGGGGAGGCTCCGGACAGGTTCGTTGTTTTGGGATCTATGATGGTCTCGATTTCCTTGAATCGCTCCAGAATCGGGCATTTCGGGCGTCCGCACAGTCCCTTTCCTTTGCAGTTGACGCACTGGTTCATTGTACCTGAGTTATTGGTCGGGGGCGTAAAATAGATGGCGGTTGAGCCGGCGGGGGCTGTGTGGATGGTGCGGTTGTGGGATGCAAGGGTCCGAAAACGGCTGGTGACATGCCACAATAATTATATTGCCACACGCACGTATCATTCTGTATGGATGAGAAGGCGCCCAGACTGGAGATATTCGGGGATTCACCGACAACAGAAGATGGGTTGGGCTTTGAGGATTATGCCAACATCCTTCTGGATCTAATGGGGAATTTTGATGCCAAGAGCCCCCTAACAATCGGCATTCATGGGAGGTGGGGGAGTGGGAAAACAAGCTTGATGAAGATGCTTGAGAAGAGGTTTGAAGCTGATACAAAGGTTAAGACAGTTTGGTTCAACGCATGGGCTTATGGGGATGAACCGATCGGACTTGCGTTGTTGCAACAGATATTGATTGAGTTTCAAGAGGAAGGGGGGTTAAAAGAAAAAGGCAAGACGCTCCTTGGAAACGTTGTAAAATTGGGAACTGACGCTCTCTTAAGAAAAATCACAATGATAACCCTCGAAGAAGCAAAAGAGATTTTTGAAAATAGCATTGGGCTAAAAAGCACTCTCAGACAGGATTTTGAATCTGCAATAGACGAGTGTTTGCAAGATGGAGAGCGGTTGGTTGTATTCATCGATGATCTGGATAGATGCCTGCCAGAGAAGACAATCGAGATTCTTGAGGTGATAAAACTCTTTTTAGACGTTCCAAAATGTATATTCGTGATCGGCGTGGAGAAAGAAGTGATTGAGAATGGAATTGAGGTTAGATACAAAAGCAAGGGACAGGAAATACCGAGCATCGGGAAAGATTACATCGAAAAGATCATCCAGGTTCCTTTTGTCCTTCCACCAATCAGAGAAGAGGATATGGCAGCTTTTATCGAAAACCTGGGTATCGGGGAACGAGAAAAGGGGTACGTAACAATCGTTGCGAAAGGCACCGACTGCAACCCCCGGAAGGTAAAGATGTTTTTGAACGTCCTTAGAATACGACGGGCGATTGCAGAAAAAACAGGAGGGAAAATTGAGCCTGATCTATCTGCGAAACTTTTAGTATTCGAACGCGGTTTCCAAGAGTTTTACAAGGATCTTGTGAAGTATAAAGATGGAGATCTTCTCTGTGAGTTAGAACGACTTGCAAAAGGAGATTCTGACGAAGAACTGGAAGGAAAGTTGAAAAACTCTAAACTCCTGAGGAAATATCATGAAAATGAAGATTTGAGTAGCTTATTGAGAGATGAACCATTCTTCTGTGGAATCGATATTGAACCATACATCCATCTCTCAGGAACCGAAGCGTCTCAGGAAGTTACGGTATCCGATGAATCCATACTGGATGAGTTGTTGAGTAGGGATTATATGAAGATGGAACATGCTGCGAATACGGTTAATAAAATGCCGGATTCAGAGAAGCAGCGATTTTTGAACGTTGTTATGTCGAAATTAAAAGACGAGGATGCATCTGTGCGCAAGAATGTTGCAGAGGCTCTTGGAGATATAGGCGATCCAAGAGCGGTTGGGGCACTGATAGAGGCGTTGAAGGATGAGATTGTAGATGTGCGTAAGAATGCCGCATTAGCTCTTGGGTTTATACGTGATGTAGGAGCAGTTGAAGCACTGATAAAGGCGTTGGATGATGATGATGATGATCATTATGTGCGCAAGAATGTTGTATGTGCTCTTAGGATACTACATGATGTGAGAGCAGTTGAGGCACTGAACAAGGCGTTGACAGACGAGGATGTATCTGTGCGTAAGAATGTTGCATCGGCTCTTGGGGATATAGGTGATGGAGGAGCAGTTGAGGCACTGATAGAGGCGTTGGATGATGAAGATGCATCTGTGCGCAAGAATGTTGCATGGGCTCTTGGAGATATAGGTGATCCAAGAGCAGTTGGTGCACTGATAGAGGCGTTAGATGATGAAGATGCATCTGTGCGTGGAAATGTTGCATCGGCTCTCGGACGTATAGATGATGCAAGAGCAGTTGAGGCACTGGCAGGTGTGTTGGATAATGAGGGTGTGCGTTGGGCTGCTGCACTTGCTCTTAGTAGTATAGGTGATGCAAGAGCGGTCGAGGCATTGATAGGTGCATTGAGGGATGAGGACCCCCATGTGCGTGGAAATGTTGCAGGGGCTCTTGGGGGGATAGATGATGCGGGAGCAGTTGATGCACTAATAGCGGCGTTGAGGGATGAGGATGTGCGGGGGCTCGCCGCATTCGCTCTTGGAGCTATAGGTGATTCAAGAGCAGTTGAGGCACTGATAGGGACATTGGATGATGAGGATCGCCGTGTGCGTGGGGCTGCTGTAGGGGCTCTTGGAAGCATAGGTGATGCGGGAGCAGTTGAGGCACTGAAAGAAGCGTTGAAGGATCAGGATGAAACTGTGCGTTGGGCTGCTGCACGGGCTCTTGAACGAATCAAAACCAAACAAAACCAATAGAGGGGGCGCTTCCGCCCCTCGCACCGACAGGCAATTCAATCGTCTGTGAGAATTGTTGACCGGGCGGCGGGCGCATCACTTCCCGCACCCTCCGGCACGCAATCCACCCCAACGCTGCTCGCGTATCATCCCTACCCAAGACCCCACGCCCGGCAGTAACTGGTATCGAATAGCGGAATCGTGCATGCCAGCTGGCACGCGATCTGGACGCCGAGTTCATGGGCGCCTGAGACCGGAGTGGTTGCTGACAACGAGAGTACCATCAACGTTTCCGGACCACTAACCCGATCCCGGTTCGTGTGGTGCCATGACCCACCCCATGGCAGCCCCAAGATTTAGATACCTTTAAATCAGTGCACATCAGAAGTGTACCACTACGATGGGCTCGTAGATCAGTTGGAAGATCGTCGCCTTTGCAAGGCGAAGGCCCTGGGTTCGAGTCCCAGCGAGTCCATAGAT